>JANJVS010000173.1 GCA_024709955.1 Rhodocyclaceae bacterium | reverse complement strand
GTGGCCGAGAAGGCCGCCGCCGCCGCCCGCCTGCTGCGTTCGGCGGCGCGCGACTTCGCGCCGGCGGTCTTCGCCAACAGCCTCGGCGCCGAGGACATGGTGCTCACCGACCTGATCTGGAGCGGCGGCATCGACATCGGCATCTTCTCCCTCGACACCGGGCGCCTGCCGGCGGAGACCTACGAGCTGATCGGCCGCGTCGAGCGCCACTACGGCCGGCGTCTGGAGGTCTTCTATCCGGAGCGCGCCGGCGTCGAGGCCTGCGTCGCCGCCCACGGCATCGACGGCTTCCGGGACTCGGTGGAGGCGCGCCAGGCCTGCTGCCACGCGCGCAAGGTCGAGCCGCTGCGGCGTGCCCTCGCCGGCAAGCGCGCCTGGGTCACCGGCCTGCGCGACGCCCAGGCGCAGTCGCGCGAGGGGCTCGGGACCATGAGCCACGACGCGGCCAACGACCTCATGAAGTTCAACCCGCTCGCCGACTGGAGCGAGGACGAGGTGTGGGCCTACCTGCGCGCCCGCGCCGTCCCCTGGAATGCGCTGCATGACCGTGGCTATCCCAGCATCGGTTGCGCCCCCTGCACGCGCGCCGTGCAGCCGGGCGAGGACGTGCGCGCCGGGCGCTGGTGGTGGGAGTCGCCGGCGACCAAGGAATGCGGCCTGCATGTCGTCGCCGGCCGCCTGCAACGGGTCGTCCAAAAAATCGGCGCTGGTGGGACGGTGAGCGCGAACGAGGCGGCGGCATGAGCGCCCAGCTTCTGGCACGGCGCACGCTCAGCCACCTCGACTGGCTGGAGGCGGAAGCCATCCACATCCTGCGCGAGGTGGCGGGGCAGTGCGCCAACCCGGCCCTGCTGTTTTCCGGCGGCAAGGATTCCATCGTGCTGCTGCGCCTCGCCGAGAAGGCCTTCCGCCCCGGCCGCTTTCCGTTTCCGCTGCTGCACATCGACACCGGCCACAACTATCCCGAGGTGATCGCGTTCCGCGACCGGCGCGCCGCCGAGCTCGGCGAGCGGCTGATCGTGCGCTCGGTCGAGGATTCCATGGCGCGCGGCACGGTGGTGCTCAAGTCGCCGGCCGAGTCGCGCAACAAGCACCAGTCGGTGACCCTGCTTGAAGCCATCGAGGAATTCGGCTTCGACGCCTGCATCGGCGGCGCGCGGCGCGACGAGGAAAAGGCGCGCGCCAAGGAGCGCATCTTTTCCTTCCGCGACGCCTTCGGCCAGTGGGACCCGAAGAACCAGCGCCCCGAGCTCTGGGACCTCTACAACGCGCGCGTCCATCAGGGCGAGAACATCCGCGTCTTCCCGATCTCCAACTGGACCGAGCTCGACGTCTGGCAATACATCGAACGCGAGGGCCTCGAACTGCCATCCATCTACTTCGCCCACGCGCGGCAGGTGGTGCGCAAGAACGGTCTGCTGCGGCCCGTCACGCCGCTCACGCCGGCGCGCGAGGGCGAGCCGGTGGAAACGGTCACGGTGCGCTTCCGCACCGTCGGTGACATCACCTGCACCGCGCCGGTCGAGTCCGTCGCCTCCAGCGTCGAGCAGATCATCGCCGAGACGGCCACCACCACCATCACCGAACGCGGCGCCACGCGCCTCGACGATCAGGCGTCCGAGGCCGCGATGGAGCAGCGCAAGAAGGAAGGATATTTCTGATGGGCGCTCCCGAACATCTTCCCCAAATCGACAACGGCCTGCTGCGCTTCCTCGCCTGCGGCAGCGTGGACGACGGCAAGAGCACGCTGATCGGCCGCCTGCTCCACGACAGCAAGGCGATTCTCGCCGACACGCTGTACGCCATCGCCACAACCTCGCAAAAGCGCGGGCTGGACGCCGTCGACCTCTCGCTGCTCACCGACGGCCTCGTCGCCGAACGCGAGCAGGGCATCACCATCGACGTCGCCTACCGCTACTTTTCCACCGGCACGCGCAAGTACATCGTCGCCGACGCGCCGGGCCACGAGCAATACACGCGCAACATGGTCACCGCCGCCTCGACCGCCAACCTGGCGATCATCCTCGTCGATGCGCGCAAGGGCGTGCTGGCGCAGACGCGGCGTCATTCCGCCGTCGCCCACCTGCTCGGCATTCCGCAGCTGGTCGTCGCGGTGAACAAGATGGACCTGGTGGATTACGACGAGACCGTGTTCGAGCGCATCCGCGCCGACTATCTCGACTGCGCGCGCAGGATCGGCATCGGCGACGGGCGCGGCGTGCAGTTTGTGCCCATGTCGGCCCTCGCCGGCGACATGATCGTCGAGCGCGGCGACCGGCTCGGCTGGTACGACGGCCCGACGCTGCTGGAGATCCTCGAAGCCGCGCCCGGTGCTCACGCGGAATCCCGCGACGAGCGCTTCCGCTTCCCGGTGCAGTATGTCTGCCGGCCCCAGCGGGCCGACGATCCGGCGCTGCACGACTACCGCGGCTACATGGGCCGCATCGAGTCCGGCGCGATCGCCGTCGGCGACGCGGTGGAGATCCTGCCGGCGGGCCGCACGACGCGCGTCAAGGACATCCAGCTCGGCGGCAACTCGCTGCCGGCGGCCGGCGCCGACCAGTCGGTGACGCTGCTGCTGGAGGACGAGATCGACATCTCGCGCGGCGACCTGCTCGTCAAGCCGGAGGGCCGGCCGGTGCCCAGCGATTTCCTGAGCGCCGACCTCTGCTGGCTGTCCGAGTATCCACTCGACCCGATGCGCCGCTACCTGATCCGCCACACCACGCGGGAAGTGACGGCCCGGCTGGCGACCATCGACTACCGCCTCGACATCGCCACGCTGGCGCAGGTGCCGGCCGTCACCCTGGGCATGAACGACATCGCCCGGGTGAGCTTCCGTCTCGCCCGGCCGCTGTGCCTCGACCGCTATGCCGACAACCGTGCCACCGGCGCTTTCATCGTCATCGACGCTTCGAGCAACGACACGGTGGCGGCGGGGATGATCGTCTGAACTCGCCGTTCCGCCGGCAAAAGTCGGCGTTGGCGGGACGGTGATTACGGCAAAGCAAAGACTACGTGACGGAGTTTCGGGTGGCTGCGCTAGTTCTTGTCCAGCTTGCTTTTCAATGCTGCTCTGGCGTAATGCACGAATTTTGTCGGCACATCATCATTGAATATGTTGCCTAGCCAGAGCTTGTCCTCTCGGTCAGTAAGTAAGTGAGGGGCCGCATGTTCCAGAATAATGAGCAGCAGGCTCCACCGCTTTTCAAATGATGCGGCCGGAAAGGCGGCAAACAGCTCCAGTAAATTGGCTTCTCGGCGATGGAGATCAAGTGCCTTGAGTGCCGTATGGCGAACTTCGGAGGCGCTGTCGTTGTCGGCAAGATGTCCAAGAGCATCGGTTACAGCAGGAGTAACAATCCAGCTAGCCAACTCTGCTGCTGCTTTACGTTGCGACGAAGCACCTTTCATTCGCTCAATGACGGAGGTCGCAACGGTTTCTGGATCAAGGCGGCGCAGAGTTTGCCCCGCAACACGCCATAAGGATTCTCTGTCGGCAGACACTGCAAACTCAATTAGTTTTGCAGCCGCTGTTTCAGGAGATATCCGAGCGAATAGCTGGCATAGCTGCCGTTCGATTTTGGGATGGTTATGCAACCCGGCTTCAATGGCCTCCAAAGCGCGTTGAGGATCGAACTTCGCCAACCCCTCAATTGCGCGTAATGGGGCGGAGACCTCCATCGAGGAGGGAAGAAATGCTGTTTCGAAAATTTTTTCCCGGAGTTCCGTGTGATCCTTTTCCGCTGCAATTTCGTATGGAATATTGAATGGGTACCGTCCGCTCAGGCAGCACTCGACTGCGGCGTCAATACTGACCGACCGAGTTTCAGGGTTGTCGTATAGGGCATGAATGACATGTATGTCTTGGTGTGAGCGATCTACAGCACGCCTGTTTTTCAGCCAGTTTGCCAGCGGTTCCC
Organism: Rhodocyclaceae bacterium; assembly: GCA_024709955.1. Taxonomy (GTDB): domain Bacteria; phylum Pseudomonadota; class Gammaproteobacteria; order Burkholderiales; family Rhodocyclaceae; genus Sulfuricystis. The sequence goes on along the minus strand of JANJVS010000173.1, from coordinate 2,029 downwards.
TTCCCTGGGGTCCGATGGACAGCAAGCTGTTCAGGCCCCAGACCGAGTTCCCTTTCGTGGCCGCGAGGCGCGTGGCAAGCAGGACAAACTCATCTGAGCGATCACCAAGCGTTTGGAGGGCTATACAAGCAACCCCGGCAACCTTGCCCTCCGGATTTGCCCGTTCAAGAACGCTGCGTACAACAGGTATAAAGTCGGCATCGTTACTAAGCCACGCTACTACAAGAGCGGTCAGTAACGAGTTTTCATCTGGCTCTTGGCTTTGAAGTATGGACAAGGTTGGTTGCGTAAGTGACTTGGGCATTGGCCCCCGATTGGCACGAAGGCTATCGAGATCGCTTGGTAAATCGCTTCTCCCCGTTTCATAAATAACATTAACCAAGATGTCATCGGCCCCTAGAGCTGCAAGCATGGTTACTGCTTGGTGAAACTCCAGAAATCCATTCGTATCCTGCTTTCCGTCTGCATCAGACGAAATGGGATGGCGGGCTATGGTCGCAAGCCTTTCCACGATGCCTGGGTCGTTACGCAGATAGGCCCATCGCAATCCGCCATGGCGGACCCAATAGTGCTCGGACTCCAGTTCCTTTCTAAGCAGCCATGTTAAGCCCTCGCCACCAATCAGAATCAAGACTCGACGTGCCCGGTCGAGAAGGTGATTGAAGACACGACTATTTGTTCGAAGTTGAGCGTAGGCTATTTCGGTAAGCATCCGCTCAAACTCGCACCCGGCTTCCTCTTCGAGAATCGCTAGGAAGTCTTTTCGCACAATGCTACCAAGTAGTGCCAGTGGTCGATTGAGCCAATGTGGCTCTCCCCCGGTACATTCATCGAAACGCTGTTGCAATTCGATCGTGAGTTTATGCAGAATGAAACGAAGCATCGCCTCGTTCATATCATCAGGCCGCTCATTAAAGATATTCTCGATGAAGCGTGCCCCCTCAGAATTCGCCTCCGCAAGTTCAAGAAGTTTCCGACGCGTCAGATCTGGGTGTCTCTGCAATAGGATTGGCAACCAATGGCTGCGGAAGAAATAGAGTTCCGACTCATGCGTACCGGCGAGCTTGTCGATGGCTGTTATGGGATCAAGTACTGCCAAAGCAGTGAATGCTGAGCCACAGGCGAAATCTTCTTTAGTGGATAAATGCCGCAGCACATAATCCAGCTTTTCGTGATCCCTAAATCGAGTAATGCAGTTGAGCAAGCTTCGCGGCTTGCTCGGAGATACTTTCTTGAAGAGGACATCTTTTGTCTGACTCCAGATTGTCGGCGCCTCCGGGTGTTCAAGATTGTTGAGTAGGTACCCGAGTTCGGAGATAGGTTCTATCTCGGGATCGGACGCAAGAATTCGGTTCTGAAGCCAACCCGGGTTGGCTGCTATGCCAGCGCGCATTGCCGCAAAGCTTTCCTCATAGTGATGCCATTTTCGTCCATCCATCTTGTCGTGGATAGCGGCAAGGCCACGCTGATGTATGTCCCACAGGCGATCAAGGTGTCTGATATTCGGCGATACCGTTAATGCAGGAAGGGCTACGGCTTGTCGGTCCCATTCCTGTGCTTGCAACAGTTCGCCAAGCGTATCGTCAAGATCGATATTCTCTTGCTTGGCAAGCGCCATGAATGCTTTACCTATCAGTTGGACTCGATAATCGCCTGCTGACGCGGCAATAATTTCGCGCAGACGGTCGAGGAGGATCGGAATGGCTATCTGCCCCAAAGATGGCAAATGGTCCTGATAGAGGTCTTCTCCGTAGCTTCCATATATGCGGCTGTCCTCCAATAGGGTAACAAACCTGCCAACCACCCCCTGGCTCTGCTTTTTCTCGGCTAGCAACCACATCAAATCCATCGGCACATATCCTAGGCGGGATCGTAGCTGTTGCATACTTGTCCCAAGAACATCTTCGGTAAGGTAAGTGCCGAGATTTTCAACTTTGATTTGTTTTGACTCTATTTGGTGTGCAAGATATTTCGCCGCTGCCCAGTTGAGTAGGCGGTCATGTGCGAGCACAGCCTCTCCGCTCTCCGT
>JANJVS010000150.1 GCA_024709955.1 Rhodocyclaceae bacterium | reverse complement strand
GAATCTTGCGGCCTTCTTCGATCTCGTTGATCTGCCACTGGATCTCGTAGTCGATGGCCTGCTGCAGGAAGCGGAAGGAGTTGAGGTTCTTGATCTCGCGGCGCGTGCCGAGGGGCGCGCCGGGGCGGCGCACCGAGACGTTGGCGTCGCAGCGGAAGGAGCCTTCCTGCATGTTGCCGTCGCAGATGCCGATCCAGGTGACGAGGCTGTGCAGCGCCTTGGCGTAGGCGACGGCCTCGGCGGAGGAGCGCATGTCGGGCTCGGTGACGATCTCCAGGAGCGGCGTGCCGGCGCGGTTGAGGTCGATGCCGGTCTTGCCGTGGAAGTCCTCGTGCAGCGACTTGCCGGCGTCCTCTTCGAGGTGGGCGCGCGTCAGGTGCACGAATTTCTCCTGCTCGCCGACGCGGATCGTCAAACCGCCGCCGGAGACGACGGGAATCTCGAACTGGCTGATCTGGTAGCCCTTGGGCAGGTCGGGATAGAAGTAGTTCTTGCGCGCGAAGATCGAGCGCGGCGCGATCTCGGCGCCGATGGCGAGACCGAACTTGATGGCGCAGACCACCGCCTCGCGGTTGAGTACCGGCAGCACGCCGGGCAGGGCGATATCCACCGCGCAGGCCTGGCGGTTCGGCTCCGCGCCGAAGGCCGTGCTGGCGCCGGAAAAGATCTTCGATTTGGTCTGCAACTGGGCGTGGGTCTCCAGCCCGATCACGACTTCCCACTGGCTCATGGAACTTCCTTTTTACGAACAGCTGCCCTTCCGGTTATCCACCAGGATGGGCCAAAGATAATCGACGGAATCGCCGCTGCATTCGGCGCGGCAGTCGCGGAAGGCGACGGTGACCTGATCCTCCTGCTCCCAGAGCCGGATCTTGCAGTCCCCCTTGCGCGCGGCCAGCACCACGGCCGGCTGGCTGTCGGTCTGGCGGAAATCGGCGAGCTTGAAGCGGCAGCTGCCGCGCTTGGGCACATCGACGCTCGCCTCCAGGCGCTTGACCGCGGCTTCCTTGACGTCGAGCCGCAGCCGGCCGCGATAGCCGGTTTCGTCCTTGAAGCTGCAGCTCGCCTTGGCGTTGAGCGGGCGCACCGGCATTGGTTTGAGATGGCGGTTGGCCAGGTGCTTGAGCTTGTCCTGGCGGGGCTCCGGCGCGGTGGCCGGCGGCGCCGGAGGAGCCGGCGCGGGGACGGCGACGGGCGGCGGCGGCTCGGGTGTCGCGCAGCCGGCGAGCAGTGCCACGACCAGCAGGGCGGCGGCGCGCCGGTTGCTCATGCGGCGAAGGCGGCCGGCGCGCGCCGGTGCCAGTCGGTCGCCTGCTGGAAGCGGTGGGCGACACCCAGCATCTTCGCCTCGCCGAACCAGGGGCCGACGATCTGCAGGCCGACCGGCAGATCCTTGTCGAAGCCGCAGGGGATCGACATGCCCGGCAGTCCGGCGAGGTTCACGGCGATGGTGTAGATGTCCGAGAGGTACATCTGTACCGGGTCCGCGCTCTTCGCGCCGAACGGGAAGGCGACCGAGGGGGCGGTCGGCCCCATGATGACGTCGCAGGACTTGAAGGCTTCCTGAAAGTCGGCCGCGATGAGACGGCGGATCTTCTGCGCCTTGAGATAATAGGCGTCGTAGTAGCCGTGGGACAGCACGTAGGTGCCGATCAGGATGCGGCGCTTGACCTCGGCGCCGAAGCCCTCGGCGCGGCTCTTGGCGTACATGTCGTTGAGGTCGGCGTAGTCGGCGGCGCGATGGCCGTAGCGCACGCCGTCGAAGCGCGACAGGTTCGAGCTGGCCTCGGCCGGCGCGATCACGTAGTAGGCGGGCACCGAGAGGCCGGAGTTGGGCAGGCTCACCTCGACCGTCGTCGCGCCGAGCTTGCGGTATTCGGCGAGCGCGGTCTCGACGGCGGCGCGCACGCCGGCGTCCATGCCGGCGCCGAAGAATTCCCTGGGCAGGCCGATGCGCAAGCCGTCGAGAGGTTTGCCGAGGTCGCGGCAGTAGTCTTCGGTCGGGCGTTCCAGCGAGGTCGAGTCGCGCGGGTCGAAGCCGGCCATGCCGTTCAGGAGCAACGCGCAGTCCTCGGCGGATCTCGCCATCGGCCCGCCCTGGTCGAGGGAGGAGGCGAAGGCGATCATGCCGTAACGGCTGACGACGCCGTAGGTGGGCTTGAGGCCGGAGAGGCCGCAGAGCGCGGCGGGCTGGCGGATCGAGCCGCCGGTGTCGGTGCCGGTGGCGACCGGCGCGAGGCGCGCCGCCACGGCGGCGGCCGAGCCGCCCGAGGAGCCGCCGGGCACGCAGGCCGTGTCCCAGGGGTTTTTCACCGGGCCGAAGAAGGAAGTCTCGTTCGACGAGCCCATGGCGAATTCGTCCATGTTGCACTTGCCGAGCGTGACCATGCCGGCGGCGTTGAGGAGTTCGACGACGTGGGCGTCGTAGGGCGCGACGAAGTCGGCCAGCATCTTCGAGCCGCAGGTGGTGCGCCAGCCTTCCGCGCAGAAGATGTCCTTGTGGGCGAGCGGGATGCCGCACAGCGGCGACACCGTGCCGCCGGCGCCGAGTTTCCGGTCGGCGGCCTGCGCGGCGGCCAGCGCCTGGTCGCGGCCCACGCTGACGAAGGCGTTGAGGGTCGGGTTGAATTTCTCGATGCGGTCGAGGAACAGCGTCGTCAGCTCGACGCTGGAAATCTGCTTTTGTGCCAAGGCGGCGCCAAGCTCCCTGAGGCCGGCGTTGACGAAATCGGTCATTCGATCACCTTCGGCACCAGATACAGACCAGCCTCGGTCTCGGGGGCGACGGCCTGGAAGGCGTCGCGGCGGTCGGCCTCGGTGACGGCGTCGGCGCGCAGGCGCTGCACCACGTCCACGGCATGGGCCATCGGCTCGATGCCGTCGGTGTTCACCGCCTGCAGCTGCTCGACGAAGGCGAGGATGCCGTTGAGCTGAGCGCGGGTATGCTCGGCTTCGGCGGAAGAGATTTCGATGCGCGCCAGGCGCGCGATGCGGCTGACGTCGTCCAGGCTCAAGGACATGATTTTTCAGGGATGATGGGGTGAAGACAGGGGAATGGCGTGTCGGAAGGCGCTTATTTCAGACAGCGCGTTAGGGTATCATAGGCTATCTTCGGTTTCGGCATATCGCCTGCCGGTTCGGGCAGGCACCCGCGCCGAAACCCCGACTTTTCGGCGGCGCCGCCAGCTGGTCCGGCGCTGCCTTTTGCATATCAGGACTCCGATGTTCGCCTTTCTCCGCTCCTATTTCTCCAACGACCTGGCCATCGACCTCGGCACCGCCAACACGCTGATCTACGTGCGTGGCAAGGGCGTCGTGCTCGACGAGCCCTCCGTCGTCGCGATCCGCACCGAGGGCGGCCCGAACGCCAAGAAGACCATTCAGGCCGTCGGCGCCTCGGCCAAGCAGATGCTCGGCAAGACGCCGGGCAACATCACCGCCATCCGCCCGATGAAGGACGGCGTGATCGCCGACTTCACCGTCACCGAGCAGATGCTCAAGCAGTTCATCAAGAAGGTGCACGACTCGCGCCTGCTGTCGCCCAGCCCGCGCATCATCATCTGCGTGCCCTGCGGCTCGACCCAGGTCGAGCGCCGCGCCATCCGCGAATCGGCGCTCGGCGCCGGCGCCTCGCAGGTTTACCTGATCGAGGAGCCGATGGCCGCCGCGATCGGCGCCGGCCTGCCGGTCTCGGACGCCACCGGCTCGATGGTCGTGGACATCGGCGGCGGCACTACCGAGGTCGGCGTCATCTCGCTGGGCGGCATGGTGTATGCCGGCTCGGTGCGCGTCGGCGGCGACAAGTTCGACGACGCCATCATCAACTACATCCGCCGCAACTACGGCATGCTGATCGGCGAGACCACCGCCGAGGCCATCAAGAAGGAAATCGGCTCCGCCTTTCCCGGCTCCGAGGTCAAGGAGATGGAGGTCAAGGGCCGCAACCTCGCCGAGGGCATCCCGCGCAGCTTCACGATCTCGTCCAACGAGATCCTCGAAGCGCTCTCCGATCCGCTCAACCAGATCGTCGGCGCGGTGAAGATCGCCCTCGAACACACCCCGCCCGAGCTCGGCGCCGACATCGCCGAGAAGGGCATGGTGCTGACCGGCGGCGGCGCGCTGCTGCGCGACCTCGACCGCCTGCTGATGGAAGAGACCGGCCTGCCGGTGATCGTCGCCGACGATCCGCTCACCTGCGTCGTGCGCGGCACGGGCCTCGCGCTCGAAAAGATGGACAAACTCAGCAGTATTTTCGCCAACGAATAAGCCCCACCCCCGGTAGCCTGCTCAGTGGCGCCGCGTCCGCGCCGCCTTTACGCATTGCGCATTCCGGGGGAGTGATGCAGCCTTGATGTCCGTCGCCGGCCACACGCCGCCACCGTTCTTCAAACGAGGACCGGCGCCGTTCGCGCGGCTGGTCTTCTTCATCTCCCTGTCCCTGCTGCTGCTGGTGGCCGACCTGCGCTTCCACACCCTGGAGCCCGTGCGGTTCGCCGTCGCCGCCCTGCTCTGGCCGTTGCAGCAGGCCGTGCTGCTGCCCGTCGAGGGCGCCGGCCAGGCCGGCAACTATTTCTCCCAGCTCGGCAGCCTGCAGCGCGAGAACGCCGATCTGCGCCAGCGCCAGCTGGCCCAGGCCAACCTGCTCTTGCGCCAGGCCCACCTCGACGAGGAGAACCGCCGGTTGCGCGCCCTGCTCGACATGCAGGAGCGCATCGACGCGCCGGCGCGCGCCGCCGAGATTCTCTATGCGGCGCGTGATCCCTTCGCGCGCCGCGTCGTCATCGACCGCGGCATCAGCCACGGCCTCGAAACCGGCCAGGCGGTGATCGACGACCTCGGCGTCGTCGGCCAGGTGACGCGCGTCTTCCCGCTCACCAGCGAGGTCACGCTGCTGACCGACAAGAACCAGGCGATCCCGGTGCAGGTGGCCAGGAACGGCCTGCGCGCCGTGCTCGCCGGCGCCGGCAGCGGCGCGATGGAGCTCAAGTTCCTGCCCGCCAACGCCGACGTGCAGCCGGGCGACACGCTGGTCACCTCCGGCCTCGACGGCATCTACATTCCCGGCCTGCCGGTGGCCAAGGTGGCGAGCATCGACCGCGACAACTCGTTCGCCTTCGCGCGCATCGAATGCACGCCGCTGGCCGGCGTCGAGCGCCACGGCCAGGTGCTGGTGCTCGGCAAGCGCACCCCGCCGCCGATGCCCGAGGAACCTGTGGAAGAAGTCAGGAAGCCGGCCAAGGGCCGCAAGCCGCGTTGAGGATGACCGCATGATCCAGCCCACCCATTCCTCCCGCCGCATCCTGCTGCCCGCGCGCGGCTGGTTCATCTACCTGTCGCTCTCGCTGGCGCTGGCGCTGAACCTGATCCCCTTCGGCCGCCTGCCGGGCATTCCCGACTGGTTCGCCCTGACGCTGGCCTTCTGGTGCATCCACCAGCCGCTCAAGATCGGCATGGGCACCGGATTCGTCTTCGGCCTGGTGATGGACGTCGCCAACGCCAGCGTGATGGGCCAGCATGCGCTCGCCTACGTGCTGCTGGCCTTTGCCGCCGGCGGCCTGTCGCGCCGCATCCTCTGGTTCCCGCTCGCCCAGCAGGCGCTGCAGGTGCTGCCGCTGCTGCTCGGGACCCAGCTCGTCATGCTGCTGATCCGCATCGGCACCGGAGCGGAATTCCCCGGCGTGCTGTATTTCCTCTCCAGCGTCGTCGGCGTCCTGCTCTGGCATCCGCTCAACTACATCCTGCTGCTGCCGCAGTACCGCCCGGTCGAGCGCGACGAGAACCGTCCGATCTGATCCATCATGGAGTTCAAGAACCCGCAGGAGGATCTGGAACAGTTCAACAGCCGCGTCGCCTTCGCCGGCGGCTTCGTGCTGGTCTGCTTCGCGCTGCTGTTCGCGCGCTTCGTCTGGCTGCAGGTGATCCAGCACGACTACTACCGCACGCGCGCCGACGAGAACCGCATCTCGCTGGTGCCGATCACGCCCAACCGCGGACTGATCATGGACCGCAACGGCATCGTGCTGGCGCGCAACTATTCGGCCTACACGCTGGAGATCACGCCGACCCAGGTGCGCGACCTGGAGGCCACCATCGACGGTCTCGCCGAGTTCATCGACATCGAGCCGAAGGACCGCAAGCGCTTCAAGAAGCTGATGGAGGAGAGCAAGCGCTTCGAGTCGCTGCCGATCCGCACGCGCCTGACCGACGAGGAGGTGGCGAAGTTCATCGCGCGCCGCTTCCGCTTCCCCGGCGTTGACATCAAGGCGCGCCTGTTCCGCCAGTATCCGCGCGGCGCCTTCGCCTCCCACGTGCTCGGTTACATCGGCCGCGTCACCGAGCGCGACATGGCGCGCATCGAGCAGCAGGACGCCGAGGCCAACTACCGCGGCACCGAACACTTCGGCAAGACCGGCCTGGAACAGCACTACGAGTTCGAGCTGCACGGCGCCACCGGCTTCGAGCAGGTCGAGGTCGATTCCGGCGGCCGGCCGGTGCGCACGCTGGCGCGCAGCGCGCCGGTGGCCGGCAACAACCTGACGCTGACCCTCGACGTGAAGCTGCAGGAGATCGCCGAGCAGGCCTTCGGCGACCGCAAGGGCGCGCTGGTGGCGATCGAGCCGGCCACCGGCGGCATCCTCGCCCTGGTCTCGGTACCCAACTACGATCCCAACCTGTTCGTGGACGGCATCACCTCCGCCGACTGGGAGGCCCTCAACAACTCGCCCGCCAAGCCGATGGTCAATCGCGCGCTCAACGGCGCCTATCCGCCCGGCTCGACCTTCAAGCCCTACATGGCGCTCGGCGCGCTGACCCTCGGCAAGCGCCGCCCCGAACAGGCGCTCGCCGATCCGGGTTTCTTCAACTTCGGCGGCCACACCTTCATGGACGACAAGAAGGGCGGCCACGGCATGGTGGACATGTACAAGTCCATCGTGCAGTCCTGTAACACCTATTACTACGTGCTCGCCAACGACATGGGCATCGACAACATCGCCAACTTCATGGGCCAGTTCGGCTTTGGCAGCCGCACCGGCATCGACATCGAGGGCGAGTCGGAGGGCGTGCTGCCCTCGCCGGCCTGGAAGAAGAAGCGCTTCAAGAAGCCCGAGCAGCAGAAATGGTATGCCGGCGAGACCATCTCCGTCGGCATCGGCCAGGGCTACAACGCCTACACGCCGATCCAGCTGGCGCAGGCGATGGCCACGCTGGCCAACGACGGCGTGATGTACCGCCCCCACCTGGTGCGGCACGTCACCGACACCCGGAGCGGCGCCAAGACCCCCGTCGAGCCCCAGCCGCTGCGGACCCTGCCGCTCAAGCAGGAGCACATCGACGTCATCAAGCACGCGATGGTCGGCGTGAACAAGGAGGGCACCGGCGCGCGTGCCTTCGCCGGAGCGGAATACGTCTCGGGCGGCAAGACCGGCACGGCCCAGGTGTATTCGCTGCGGGGCGCCAAGTACAACAAGGACGCGGTGAAGCAGGAATTGCGCGACCACTCGCTGTTCATCGCCTTCGCCCCGGCCGACGCGCCGCAGATCGCCCTGGCGGTGCTGGTGGAGAACGGCGGCTTCGGCGCCCAGGCGGCCGCGCCCATCGCGCGCCAGGTGTTCGACTACTATCTGCTCGGCAAGCTGCCGCCCGGCGCCGCCCCGGCCGACGAGGACGCCAAGGAGGCCGACGAGTGATCCGCGCGCTGTGGGGCAAACTGGTCGCGCCGATCGACGGCCCGCTGATGACCATCCTCGGCCTGCTGCTGCTGTTTGCCCTCGTCACCATGGCGAGCGCCTCGCCGGCGCGCCTGACCACCCTGCTCACCCACATGGCCATCGCGCTCACCGCCATGCGCGTCGTCGCCCAGCTGCCGCCGCAGCGGCTGATGCGCCTGGCGCTGCCGCTCTACCTGTTCGGCGTGCTGCTGCTCGTCGCCGTCGCCCTGTTCGGCGACATTTCGAAGGGCGCGCGGCGCTGGCTCGACCTCGGCTTCATCCGCATCCAGCCCTCCGAGCTGATGAAGATCGCCATGCCGCTGATGCTGGCCTGGTACTTCCAGCGGCACGAGTCGAGGCTGCGGCTCAAGGAATACGTCGTCGCCACCCTGATCCTGCTCGTCCCGGTGGCCCTGATCGTGCGCCAGCCGGACCTCGGCACCTCGATCCTGGTATTCTCCTCCGGCTTCTTCGTGATCTTCTTCGCCGGCCTGCCCTGGAAGGTGATCCTCGGGCTCGGCGCCACCGCCGCCGCCGCCGCGCCCTTCGCCTGGCACCTGCTGCACGATTACCAGCGCCAGCGCATCCTGACCCTGCTCGATCCCGAGAAGGATCCGCTCGGCAAGGGTTTCCACATCATCCAGTCGACGATCGCCATCGGCTCCGGCGGCATCCTCGGCAAGGGCTGGGGCCAGGGCACCCAGGCCCAGCTCGAATTCATCCCCGAGCGCCACACCGACTTCATCTTCGCCGTCTATTCCGAGGAATTCGGCCTGCTCGGCAACCTCGTGCTGCTGGTGCTCTACTCGCTGCTGATCGGCCGCGGCCTCTTGATCGCCGCCAACGCCGCCACCCTGTTCGCCCGGCTGCTGGCGGGCGCCATCACCCTGATCTTCTTCACCTACGCCTTCGTCAACATGGGCATGGTCTCCGGCATCCTGCCCGTGGTGGGCGTGCCGCTGCCGTTCGTCAGCTACGGCGGCACGGCGCTGGTGACGCTGATGCTCGGCATCGGCATCCTGATGTCGATCCACAAGAACCGCATGCTCGTCCAGAAATGAAATTCCGCTACGTCCTGCCAGCCCTGTCCCTGCTCGCCGCCTGCGGCGGGCAGCCCCCCAAGCCGGTGACCGACGGCGCCGGCACGGCGCCGGCCACCGTCGCGCCAGCGCCGACTTTTCCCGAGAAGAAGCCCGCGGCCAAGCGCGGCGGCGGCTTCTATCTCGACGACGGTCCGCTCGACCATTCGATCGACCTCGCCGCGATTCCGGACGCGGTGCCGCGCCACGAGCCGCCGCACCGCTTCGCCAACCGCCCCTACTCGGTGCTCGGCCGCGACTACGTGCCGCTCGCCAAGGCCGCCGGCTTCCGCCAGCGCGGCGTGGCGAGCTGGTATGGCCGCCGCTACCACGGCCAGAAGACATCGAGCGGCGAGCGCTACGACATGTTCGCCATGACCGCCGCCCACCCGACGCTGCCGATCCCCTCCTACGTGCGCGTCACGCGGCCGGACACCGGCAAGTCGGTGGTGGTGCGCGTCAACGACCGCGGCCCCTTCCTGCACGACCGCGTCATCGACCTCTCCTACGCCGCGGCCTGGAAGCTCGGCATCGTGGAGAACGGCAGCGGCACGGTGATCGTCGAAAGCGTGCTGCCCGGCGATGCGGCGCCCGGCGGCGCCCCCGTCCTCGCCGCCGAGCCGCCGCCTGTCCTCGCGCTGGCCGACGAGCGGCCGTCCGTCCTTGGCGATGTCGAGGAAAAGAGCGGCCATTACCTGCAGCTCGGCGCCTTCGGCAGCCGCGACAACGCCGAGGCGTTCAAGGCGCGGCTCGCGCGCACCCTCGGCGAGCTCGGCGACAAGCTGCTGGTGCGCAGCGCCGGCAACCTGCACCGCCTGCAGCTTGGTCCCTGGGCCGATGCCGCCGAGGCGCGGCGCGTCGCCGAGCAGCTCAGGCTCGCCTTCGAGCTGCCGAGCGTGCTGGTGAAATAGGCACCCTGCGCGGCAAGCTATAATTTCGCCGTCCCCATCCCCTTTCCCCGCTTCGCCCATGCCCTTCTTGCCCCTCCTGCTGGCGCTGCTGTGCCTTTTCTCCCTCCCCGCCCGCGCCGACGAGCCGCCGCCCGCGCTGGCCGCGCGCGCCTGGGTCCTCATCGACCATGCCAGCGGCCAGCTGCTCGCCGCCCAGAACCCCGAGCAGAAGGTCGAGCCCGCCTCGCTGACCAAGATCATGACCTCCTACCTCGCCTACGCCGCCCTGCGCGACGGCAAGCTCAAGCGCGACCAGGTGGTGCCGGTTTCCGAGAAGGCCTGGAAGGCGATCGGCTCGCGCATGTTCATCGAGCCGAAGAAGCCGGTGACCGTCGATGAGCTGCTGCACGGCATGGTGATCCAGTCGGGCAACGACGCCTCGATCGCGCTGGCCGAGGCGATCGCCGGCAGCGAGGAGGCCTTCGTCAACCTGATGAACGCCGAGGCGCGCCGTCTCGGCCTGGCCAACACCCATTACATGAACGCCACCGGCCTGCCCGATCCGGCGCACATGACCACCGCCACCGACCTGGCGCGCCTGACCACCGCCCTGATCCGCGACTTCCCCGAGGACTACAGGCTCTACGCGCAAAAGGACTACACCTACAACAAGATCAAGCAGCCAAACCGCAACCGCCTGCTCTGGCTCGACGCCACCATCGACGGCGTCAAGACCGGCCACACCGAGACCGCCGGCTACTGCCTGATCGCCTCGCGCGACGACGGTGTGCGCCGCCTCACCGCCGTCGTCCTCGGCACCGCCTCCGACCAGGCGCGCGCCCAGGAAACCCTGGCGCTGCTGCACTACGGCTACCGCGCCTACGACGCCGTCAAGCTCTACGACCAGGGTCAGGCGCTGAGCCAGCTCAAGATCTACAAGGGCGCCCAGGGCACGGTCGGCGCCGGCTTCCCGCGGAACTTCGTGGTCTCGCTGCCCAAGGGGGTCGCCGGCGCCGGCGACCGCCTCAAGGTCGAGGTCGCCAGCCGCCAGCCGCTGATCGCGCCGGTGCGCCAGGGCGATACCGTCGCCACGCTGCGCCTGCTGCTCGACGGCAAGCCCTACGGCGAATACCCGCTCGCCGCGCTCGTCGACGTGCCGGTCGCCGGCCTGCTCGGCCGCGCCTGGGACGGCGTCAAGCTCTGGTTCCAGTAAGACCATGACAGACAAGAAACACGCCGGGCCGCCCCAAGTGTTTCTTGGCCCCCTGGGGGGAGAGCGACGCGAAGCGGCGCTTTCGGGGGGGGCCTTGTGTTATCTGAACGGGGAGTTCCTGCCGCTGGCGGCGGCGCGCATCTCGCCGATGGACCGCGGCTTCCTGTTCGGCGACGGCGTCTACGAGGTCATCCCCGTCTATTCGCGCCGCCCCTTCCGCCTCGACGAGCATCTCGCGCGCCTCGACCGCAGCCTCGCCGCGATCCGCCTCGCCAACCCGTTGACGGTAGATAAGTGGCGCGCCGTCGTCGCGCGGCTCGTGGCCGACGCCGAGTGGGACGACCAGTCGCTGCTGCTGCAGGTCACGCGCGGGCCGATGGCGGTACGCAACCACGCCTTCCCGGCGGAAGTGACACCGACGGTGTTCGGCCTCGTCGAGCCCCTGCACACGCCGCCCGCCGAGCTGCGCGAGCACGGCGTCGCCGCGATCTCCGCCGCCGACTTCCGCTGGCTGCGCTGCCACGTCAAGGCCACCTCGCTGCTGGCCAACTGCCTGCTGCGCCAGATGGCCATCGACGCCGGCTGCGCCGAGACTGTCATGTTCCGCGACGGCGTGCTCACCGAGGGCGCCGCCTCCAACATCTTCGTCGTCAAGGACGGCACGCTGCTCGCCCCGCAGCAGAACCACCTGATGCTCACCGGCATCACCTACGACGTGGTGCTCGAACTCGCCGCAAGCCACGGTCTGCCGACGGAGATCCGCGACATCGCCGACGCCGAGGTGCGCGCCGCCGACGAGCTCTGGCTCACCTCCTCGACCACGGAGGTGCTGCCGATCGTCGCGCTCGACGGCCGCAAAGTCGGCGCTGGCGCGACGGTGGGCA
>JANJVS010000141.1 GCA_024709955.1 Rhodocyclaceae bacterium | reverse complement strand
CTCCGACGCCGAGCTCAAGGCGCTGGCCGCCTGGTGCCGCAAGGAACTCGGCCCCGACGTGCCGCTGCACTTCTCGGCCTTCCATCCCGACTACAAGCTGCTCGACGCCCCGGCCACGCCGCCGGAAACCCTGACGCGCGCCCGCAAGATCGCCATGGACGCCGGCCTGCGCTACGTCTATACGGGCAACGTGCACGACCGCGCCGGCGACGCCACCCATTGCCCCGGCTGCGGCAAGCCGGTGATCCGGCGCGACTGGTACGAGATCCTCGGCTACGAACTCGACGACGCCGGACATTGCAAGCACTGCGGAACCGCCGTCGCCGGCCGCTTCGGCCCATTCGGCACGCCCTTCGGCGCGCGGCGCATTCCCGTGCATCTGGGCGCCTGAGAAGGCAAATAGCCATGCAATCGGCTTGACGCCCCGCGCGTCAGACCATTAGCATGACCCGCTCCACAGGAGCCCGTCATGCGCCAGCCAGCCAAGTCACCCGCCACCGAAAACGCCGAAGACGAAACCGCGCGACTCATCGACCGGCGGCCCTATCTCCTGCCGCCCGTTTTTCTCGCATTGATTCTCGGCCTCGGCCTGCTGCTCGCGCCGCCCCTGCCGGCCAAGGAAGCGCCGCGCCCCGCCAACGCTGCCAAGGCAGCGCCTGCCGCATCCCAGCCCGCTACCGCCTCGGCCCCAGCGGGGGCGGACGATACCGAACTCAAGGAACGCCTGCGCAGCCTCGAAGACCGCGAACGGCAAACCTACGCCTTCGTCCTCGAAGGCCAGCGCAAGACCATGGACTGGTGGTTCTCCTACCTCGCCATCGTCACCGCCATCATCGGCCTCGGCGGCGTCTTCCTGCCCTTCTTCCTGGCGAAAAAGGAAAAGGAAGACCTGCGGCAGATGCAAAAGAGCTTCCGCGAACAACTGGACGCCGCGCGCACAATGGCAGGTGAAATGCGCGGGCACCATGAGCGCGGCAAGGCGGCGGCGGACGATATCGAAAAGCGCAGCCGGGAACTGGCGAACATGTCGATTCCCCTTGCGGAAAATGCCGGACAGCAAGCCAAAAAAGAAGAAATCCAGGCCGCAGCCAAGGCCATCGAGAACAACGAAAAGGCCGACTTTATCGACCGGCTGCGCGCCAAGGCGATCCGCTTCACCATGGAGAAGGACTACGCCAGGGCAAAAGTCATTTGGCAAACGCTTGTCGAGGAAAACTCGCAAGATGCCCAAGCCCATTTCGCTCTCGGCCTATGCCTTCATGGGGAGGCCGACACCATCAAGGACACACAGCCCGATGCCGCCCGCGCACGCTGGCAACAGTCTGCCGAGCACTACCGCAAGGCCCTCGACCTCAAGCCCGACCTGCACGACGCCGCCAACAATTTGGGAAGTGCCCTCGACGACGAGGCCTGCGCCCTCGCCCCCACCGACCTGCCCGCCGCCCGCACACTTTGGCAACAGGCCACCGAGCGCTACCGCCAAGCCCTAGACCTCAAGCCCGACAAGCACGAGGCTGCCTACAACTGGGGCAACGCCCTCGCTGCTGAGGCCCAAGCCCTCGCCCCCACCGACCTACCCGCTGCCCGCGCGCTCTGGCAACAGGCCGCTGAGCGCTACCGCCAAGCCCTCGCCATCAAGCCTGACAAGCACCAGGCCGCCAACAACTGGGGCAGTGCCCTTGACGACGAGGCCCGAGTCCTCGCCCCCACCGACCTGCCCGCAGCTCGCGTGCTCTGGCAACAAGCCGCTGAGCACTACCGCCAAGCCCTCGACCTCAAACCCGACAAGCACGAGGCCGCCAATAACTGGGGCAACGCCCTCGCTGCCGAAGCCAGCGCCCTCGCCCTCACCGACCAGCCCACCGCCCGCGCGTTATGGCAACAGGCCAGGGAACGCTACCAACAAGCCCTCGCCATCAAGCCCGACATGCACGATGCCGCCTGCAACTGGGGCAGCGCCCTCGCCACCGAGGCCAACGTTCTCGTCCTCACCGACCTGCCCACCGCCCGCGCGCTATGGCGACAGGCCGGAGAGTGTTACAAACAAGCCCTCGCTATCAAACCCGACGTGCACGCTGCTGCCTACAACTGGGGCAACGTCCTCGCCGCCGAGGCCGGCGCCCTAGCCCACACCGACCTGCCCACCGCCCGCGTCCTCTGGCAACAGGCCGCCGAGCGCTACCGTCAGACCCTCGCCCTCAAGCCCGACATGCACGAGGCTGCCTTGAACTGGGGCAATGCCCTTGCCATAGAGGCCAACATCCTCGCCACCAGCGACCTACCCGCCGCCCGTACTCTCTGGCAACAGGCCAGCAAACGCTACCAACAGGCTCTCGCTATCAAGACTGACTTGTCCGAGGCTTCTAACTCCTGGGGTGCAGCATTGATTCACGAGTTTCATGCCTTGCGCGCAACGGACCCACAGGCCGCGCAAGCCTTGCTCGAAGAAGCGGAAACACGCTTACGAAAAGCGGAGTCCATCAAACCCGGCAACGGGGCCTACAACCTGGCCTGCGTCTTCGCGCTGCGCAACGACATCAAGACCAGTATCGATTGGCTGAACACGGCGCGCCAGCATGGCGAGCTTCTAACCGCTGCCCACATGCGAGAAGACAAGGACTTCGACCTCGTGCGCCAAACCCCGGAATTCATCGCCTGGTGGCGCGAGCTGTTCGGCCCCGATGAACCGATGACCGAATAACGCCTGAAACCCTAGCAGCGAAAACTCGGTGCTGGTAGGACGGTGCCGTCATCGGTGGGTGAGATAATTCAGTCCTCCACTTTTTCAGGTTTCCGCATGTCCTCCCTGTTGTCCCTGCCGGCCATCCCCAAGGCCGGCCAGCGCGTCGCCCTGCCGGCCCTTGCCGGCTCCGGCGACGCCCTCGCCATCGCCCAGCTTGCCGCGCCGGGCCACCTGCTCGCGGTCGTCGCCGCCAGCCCGCTCGAAGCTCAGCGCCTCGCCGAGGAAATCGCCTGGTTCGCGCCGGACCTGCGCACCCACCTGCTGCCCGACTGGGAGACGCTGCCCTACGACCATTTCTCGCCGCACCAGGACCTGGTGTCGGAGCGCCTCGCCACGCTGTTCGCCGTCAGCCAGGGCCAGTGCGACGTGCTGATCGTCGCCGCGCCCACTGCCGCCACGCGCCTCGCCCCACCCGCCTTCCTCGCCGCCCACACCTTCTTCATGAAGAAGGGCGACCGGCTCGACCTGGCCAAACTGCGCGCGCAGATGACGCTGGCCGGCTACCAGCACGTCACCCAGGTGGTCGCCCCCGGCGAATACAGCGTGCGCGGCGGCCTCGTGGACCTCTTCCCGATGGGCACGGCGCTGCCCTACCGCATCGAGCTGTTCGACGACGAGATCGAGACCCTGCGCAGCTTCGACGTGGACAGCCAGCGCACGCTCTATCCGGTGCCGGAGATCCGCCTGCTGCCGGCGCGCGAAATGCCCGCCGGCGAGGCCGGCCGCACCATGTTCCGCCAGCGCTTCCGCGACAGCTTCGAGGGCGACGCCTCGCGCATTTCGCTCTACAAGGACGTTTCCAACGGCATCCTGCCCGCCGGCATCGAGTATTACCTGCCGCTGTTCTTCGAAGAGACGGCGACGCTGTTCGACTACCTGCCCCAAGGTGAAAATGGTGCGACGCTGCTGCTGCACGGCGACGTGCCCGCCGCCCTCGCCGAGTTCTGGACCGACCTGCAAGCGCGCTACAAGATGCTCGGCGGCGACCGCTCGCGGCCGGTGCTGCCGCCCCAGGAGCTGTTCCTGCGCGACGAGGAGTTTTTCACGGCAGCGAACGACTTCTCCCAGTTCGTCCAAAAAGTCGGTCCTGGTGAGACGGTAAAGGCCTTGCCCAACGTCGCCGTCGACCGCAAGGCCGACGATCCCGTCGCCCTGCTGCGCGCCTTCCTCGACGGCTATCCCGGTCGCGTGCTGCTGCTGGCCGAATCGCCGGGCCGGCGCGAGACGCTCAACGAATATCTCGCCGAGCACGAGCTGCACGCGGCCGTCGTGCCCGACTTCGCCGCCTTTCTCGCCGGCGAGGCCAGGCTGTCGCTCGCCCATGCGCCGCTCTCGGGCGGCTTCCGGCTCGACGACTTCGCCGTCATCACCGAGAACGAGCTCTACGCCGCCACCGCGCGCCCGCGCCACAAGCGCTCGGACGCACGCCGCGCCAACCTCGAAGGCTGGCTGCGCGACCTTTCCGAGCTGAAGGTGGGCGACCCGGTGGTGCACGAGAACCACGGCATCGGCCGCTATCTCGGCCTCGTGCACATGGACCTCGGCGACGGCGACGCGGAGTTCCTGCACCTCGAATACGCCAACGAGGCGAAGCTCTACGTGCCGGTCTCCCAGCTCGAAGTCATCTCGCGCTACAGCGGCGTCGATCCCGAGGCCGTGCAGCTGCACGTGCTCGGCTCGGGCCAGTGGGACAAGGCGAAGAAGAAGGCCGCCGAGCAGGTGCGCGACACCGCCGCCGAGCTGCTGCATCTCTATGCCCAGCGCGCGGCGCGCAAGGGCCACGAGTTCAGCTTCAAGACCCACGATCTCGAAGCCTTCGCCGCCGGCTTCGGCTTCGAGGAGACGCCCGACCAGCTCGCCGCCATCGGCGCGGTGATCACCGACATGGTCTCGGGCAAGCCGATGGACCGCCTGGTCTGCGGCGACGTCGGCTTCGGCAAGACCGAGGTGGCGATGCGCGCCGCCTTCGTCGCCGTCGCCGACGGCAAGCAGGTGGCCGTGCTCTGCCCGACGACGCTGCTCGCCGAGCAGCACTACCAGAACTTCGCCGACCGCTTCGCCGACTGGCCGGTGAAGGTCGCCGAGATCTCGCGCTTCAAGTCGAAGAAGGAGCAGGAAGAGGCGATCCAGTTGCTGAGCCACGGCAAGATCGACATCCTCATCGGCACGCACCGGCTGTTGCAGCAGGACGTGAAGTTCAAGCGCCTGGGCCTGGTCATCATCGACGAGGAACACCGCTTCGGCGTGCGCCAGAAGGAGGCCTTGAAGGCCCTGCGCGCCGAGGTGGACGTGCTGACGCTCACCGCCACGCCGATCCCGCGCACCCTCGGGCTGTCGCTCGAAGGCCTGCGCGACTTCTCGGTGATCGCCACGCCGCCGCAGAAGCGCCTCGCCATCAAGACCTTCGTGCACAAGTGGTCCACCGGCCTGGTGCGCGAAGCCTGCCTGCGCGAGTTCAAGCGCGGCGGCCAAGTTTACTTCCTGCACAACGAGGTGGACACCATCGAGAACATGCAGGAACGCCTCGAAAAGCTGCTGCCCGAGGCGCGCATCGCCGTCGGCCACGGCCAGCTGCCCGAGCGCGAGCTGGAGCGCGTGATGCGCGAATTCACGCAGCAGAAGCACAACCTGCTGCTGTGCTCCACCATCATCGAGACCGGCATCGACAACCCGCACGCCAACACCATCGTCATCGACCGCGCCGACAAGTTCGGCCTCGCCCAGTTGCACCAGCTGCGCGGCCGCGTCGGCCGCTCGCACCACCAGGCCTACGCCTACCTGCTCACCGACGAGCACGCCAAGCCCAGCACCCAGGCGCAGCGCCGCCTCGACGCCATCCAGGCGATGGAGGAACTCGGCTCCGGCTTCTTCCTCGCCATGCACGACCTGGAAATCCGCGGCGCCGGCGAGGTGCTCGGCGAGAACCAGTCGGGCGAGATCCACGAGGTCGGCTTCGCGCTCTACACCAACATGCTCAACGCGGCGGTGCGCGCCCTCAAGGACGGCAAGCAGATTCCCGACCTGACGCAACCCCTGTCGATCACCGCCGAAATCAACCTGCGCTTCCCCGCCCTGCTACCCGACGCCTACTGCCCGGACGTGCACGAGCGCCTGACGCTCTACAAGCGCCTCGCCAACTGCGAAGCCGAGGACGAGCTGCGCCTGATGCAGGAGGAACTCATCGACCGTTACGGCGAGATGCCGGCGCAGGCGCAGGCGCTGATGGAAACCCACCGCCTGCGCCTCGCCGGGAAGCCCCTCGGCGTCGCCAAGCTCGACGCCGGTTCGGGCAGCATCGCGCTGCAGTTCGTGCCGAAGCCG
Organism: Rhodocyclaceae bacterium; assembly: GCA_024709955.1. GTDB lineage: Bacteria > Pseudomonadota > Gammaproteobacteria > Burkholderiales > Rhodocyclaceae > Sulfuricystis. The sequence goes on along the minus strand of JANJVS010000141.1, from coordinate 17,362 downwards.
CCGATCGACCCGCTGGTGATCATCAAGCTGATCCAGTCCGACCGCAGCTTCAAGCTCGCCGGCCAGGACAAGCTGACCTGGCAGAAGGCCACCGGCACGCTCAAGGAGCGCGTCGGCGCGGTAAAGGAACTGTTCAAAAAGCTCGGCGGCTGAGCCGGGGCGCCGCTCAGGCGAAGCGCGCCAGCACTTCCTCGCTCATGCCGAGGGTGGCGAGCGCGCTGGCGCGCGTGGCCTCCCATTCCGAATCCCGACTCTGCAGGAACATGCGGCTGTAGATCAGCAGCGCGAGCTGCAGGCTCGCCACCAGGCCGGCGCAGCCGTTCGCCGCCCCCTCGCCGCCGCGGCGCTCGCGGCAGGAACAGTCCGGGCGGCAGCCGACGTAGCCATGCTGCTGGCGCACCACCTGGGCGGCCTGCTCGGGCAGGCGCCAGTAGCGGCAGACGAGATAGCCGACCAAGACGTGGTCGACGCCGAACTTGCGGTCGTGGGCGGCCAGGTTGAGCCAGGCCGCCTCGTCGGCCAGCGCCGTCTCGTAGCCGGGGATCGCCTTCGCCAGCACGGCGACGCCGCAGGCATGGAACAGGCCGGTCATGTAGGCGAGGTCGCTGCTGACGCCGACATGCTGGCGGTAGGCGACGGCGGCGGTGAGCTCGGCGATGATCGCCGAGCGGTCCCAGAAGATTTCCAGGGCGGGCGTCAGCGGCACGAAGACCTCGCGCAGCAGCACGGCGCGGCAGAGGTTGAGGGCGCGCTCGCAGCCGAGCAGCAGCACGGCATTCTCGATGTTGTCGATGACGTCGACCAGGCCGTAGGCGGGCGAATTGACGATGTAGAGCAGGCGCGCCGAGAGGCTGGGGTCCTGGCGGATCAGCGCGGCGAGGTGGCGCGGCTGGTAGTCCGGCGCCTGGCTGAGCTTCTGTATCTGCAGCAGCACCTTGGGCTGCTCGGGAATGGCGATGCCCTTGTCCCGCAGCAACTGCCATTGGGCGGCGGCGGCGGGATCGAGATCGAGGTCTTCCGGTCGCATGGCTCAGGAAAAGATGAAGAGTTCGACTTCGCCGGTGACGCGGTCGGCGCGCTTCAGGCAGGATCGTATCGCATCGGCGATGCGTTTCTGGGAAATCGGCTTGACGAGGAAGCCGGCGGCGCCGCCGGCCTTGGCCGCCTCGACGCGGGCGGCGGTCGGCAGGGCGCTGATCATGACGATCTGGGTGTTGGTGCCGTAGGCCTTGAGCGCGTGCAGGGTCTCGATGCCGTCGAGCTCGGGCATCTCGATGTCCAGAAAAACGATCCGCGGCTTCCTGACGAGAAATTTCTTCAGCGCCTCGTTGCCGTCGCGCGCCTGGTCGATGTTGGCGAAGCCCTCCTGCCGGATCAGGCCGACGAGTATCGTCAGCATCAGCCGGTCGTCGTCCACCACCAGAATGCGGGGACCGGAGTTTGCCTCGTTGTGTTGCATTGAAAAAAATGGATACCCTGTGGTCGGCAGCGTCGAATAATAGCAACTATTCTCAGCGAATCCGCCGCACGCCCGTATGACTTGAGCCGGAAACGGCAGGTTTTTTGCCCGGGCCGCGCGCCGCGCCGCGCTACAATTCGCTTCTGCCGGAGATGCCCGACCATCCGGCCAGGAATCGGAGATTCGGGCGCTTCTTTTTCGGAGACCGGTCCCGCCGGCGCGGCGCATCCGCGGCCCGCGCGACGCCAGACATTCATATGCAACAGACTGAAAACCTCAATATCGAATCCTTCGACCCGATGCCGACGCCGGAGGAGATTCACGCCCGCGTGCCCATGAGCGAGGCCGCCGAAAAGTCGGTGCTGACGGGACGCCGCGCCATCGAAGCGATCCTCGACCGCAAGGACCCGCGCCTGTTCGTCGTCGTCGGCCCCTGCTCGATCCACGATCCGGTCGCCGGCCTAGACTACGCGCGGCGCCTGAAGGCCCTCGCCGACGAGGTGGGCGACACGCTGCTGCTGGTGATGCGCGTCTATTTCGAGAAGCCGCGCACCTCGACCGGCTGGAAGGGCTACATCAACGATCCGCGCATGGACGACAGCTTCCATATCGAGGAAGGCATCCAGAAGGCGCGCGAATTTCTGCTGGCGGTGAATGAGCTCGGCCTGCCGGCCGGCACCGAGGCGCTCGACCCGATTTCGCCGCAGTATCTCGGCGACCTGATCGCCTGGACCGCCATCGGCGCGCGCACCTCCGAATCCCAGACCCACCGCGAGATGTCCTCGGGCCTGTCGACGCCGGTGGGCTTCAAGAACGGCACCGACGGCTCGCTCGACGCGGCGATCAACGCCATCATCTCCGCCTCGAAGCCGCACAGCTTCCTCGGCATCAACGGTCAGGGCCGCTCGTCGGTGACGCGCACGCGCGGCAACCGCTACGGCCATCTCGTGCTGCGCGGCGGCGGCGACCGGCCCAACTACGACACCGTCAGCATCACGCTGGCCGAGAACGCGCTGGCCAAGGCCAAGCTGCCGCAGAACATCGTCGTCGACTGCTCCCACGCCAACAGCTACAAGAAGCCCGAGCTGCAGCCGCTGGTGATGCACGACGTGGTGAACCAGATCCGCCTCGGCAACAAGTCCGTCGTCGGCCTGATGATCGAGAGCTTCATCGAGGCCGGCAACCAGCCGATTCCCGACGACCTGTCCCAGCTCAAGTACGGCTGCTCGGTGACCGACGCCTGCGTGGACTGGGCCACCACCGAGAAGATGATCCGCGAGGCGCACGACATCCTGCGCGGGCCGCTGGCGGGCCGGAAGGCCGCCTGATGGACGCCCCGACCCTGATCAAGCCCTTCCGCGGCCTGCGCCCGGCGCCCGGCCGCGCCGCCGAGGTGGCCGCGCCGCCCTACGACGTGCTCTCGTCGGAAGAGGCGCGGCAGCGCGCGGAGGGCAAGCCCTGGTCCTTCCTGCACATTTCCAAGCCCGAGATCGACCTGCCGGCGGAGATCGACCCCTACGACCCGGCCGTGTATGCCAAGGCGGCGGAGAACCTCGGCAAGCTGCTCGAAGCCGGCGTGCTGGCGCGCGACGCGGCGCCCTGCTACTACGCCTACCGCCTGACCATGCAAACAAATGAGGGCGAGCACGTGCAGACCGGCCTGGTGGCCACCGCCTCGGTGGCCTGCTACGACAACGGCCGCATCAAGAAGCACGAGTTCACGCGTCCGGACAAGGAAGACGACCGCGTGCGCCAGATCGAGGCGACCAACGCCCAGACCGGCCCGGTGCTGCTCGCCTATCCGGCGACGGCGACGGCCGATGCGCTGATCGACGCCATCGCCCAGGGCGAGCCGGCGGCCGACGTCACCGCCGACAATGGCGTCCGCCACCAGATCTGGGTCTGCGCCGACGCGGCGCGCGTCGAGGCGGTCACGCGCTGCTTCGACGGCATGGAGGCGCTCTACATCGCCGACGGCCACCACCGCTCGGCAGCCGCCGCGCGCGTCGCAGCGGCGCGGCGCCAGGAGGAGCGCGTGCTGTCCTCCGACTATTTCCTCGCCGTGATCTTCCCGCACCACCAGATGAAAATTCTCGACTACAACCGCGTGGTCAAGGATCTCAACGGCTTGGAAAACTCGGCGCTGGTGGCACGCTGCGCCGAGGCCTTCGCCGTGGAAGAAAGCGCCGCGCGCGTGCAGCCCGCCGCCCCCGGCGAATTCGGCATGTACCTGGCCGGCCAGTGGTACAAGCTGACCATCAAGCCCGAGCTGATCCCCGCCGACCCGGTGGCGCGCCTCGACGTCTCGCTGCTGTCCGACCACCTGCTCGGCCCGATCCTCGGCATCGCCGACCTGCGCCGCGACAAGCGCATCGACTTCGTCGGCGGCATCCGCGGCCTGGAGGAACTGGAGCGCCGCGTGGACACGGGCGAGATGGCCGTGGCCTTCGCCCTGCACCCGACGCGCATGGACCAGCTGATGGCGGTGGCGGACAGCAACAACGTCATGCCGCCGAAGTCCACCTGGTTCGAACCCAAGCTCGCGGACGGGCTGGTCTCCCACGTGCTCGATTAAGGGCAGGTGCCGGGCGGGGAGTCATCAGGCCTTGGCCTCCGCCCGCTCCAGCAGCGCGACGATGCGCTGCGAGATGCCGGCCACCTTGTCGTAGAGACGCTCGGCGCCGCGCCTGTCACCGGCGTTCATGAGTTTGACGATTTCCTTGATGGTCTGGTGCAGCTCGGCATGGGGTGCCTCCACCTCGCGCAGCTCCTGGATGTGGCCGAAGCGCTGCATGCCCTCGCCGTAGTACCACTTGCCGAAGGCGCAGTGCTGGTGCGACACCGCCTCGGCCTCGGTCAGCGTCGCCTTGCCGTCGAGGAAGGCGCGCAACCGCGCCTTCCAGTTGAGGTGGGCCGACTTGGCGGCCGAGAGGTCGAGGGCGCGCCCGCGGCCGAGCTTGAACTGGCCGACCTGCCCCTGCAGTTCGTTGAGCATCATCGCCAGTTCGCCCACCGCGTTTTCCGTCGCGCGCACGCCGTGGGAGGTCTCGTCCGCCAGGCGGTTGATGCTGGCGATGCTGGCGTCGATGTTTTCGGTGGCCTGGCTTTGGCCGACCGCCAGCGTGGCGATCTGGGCGTTCATGTCGCTGATGGTATTCACCGCCTCGGCGATCTTCTCCAGCGAAGCCCCGGCCTCGCCGGCCTGGCTGACGCTCTCGCCGACGCGCTGCCGCCCCTCGCCCATCACCTGCACCGCCTGCCCGGCCTTGGACTGCAGACGCGAGATCATGTCCTGGATGCGGCTGGTCGCCTCCTGCGTGCTCTGGGCGAGCTTGCGCACCTCGTCGGCGACCACGGCGAAGCCACGCCCCTGCTCGCCGGCGCGCGCCGCCTCGATGGCGGCGTTCAGGGCCAGCAGGTTGGTCTGGTCGGCGATGCCCTTGATGGTTTCGAGGATCGCGCCGATGTCGCGGCTGTCGTTTTCGAGCTCCTGGATCACTTGGCCGGCACGCCCCACCTCGTCGGCCACCGCGCCGATCGCGTCGATGGTCGCCTGCACCACCTGACGGCCGGCGACGGATTCGGCGTCGGCCAGGCGCGCCGCCCGCGCCGCGCTGTCGGCATGGCTCGACACCTCGTGCATGGCCGCGAGCATGTCCTGCACCGCGACCGTCACCGCCGCCGTCTCCTCCTGCTGCTGCGCGACGATGCGGCCGGCGTTCTGGGCCACGTCGGTGAGCTGGGCGGAAGCGCCGTTGGCGCGATTGGTGGATTGCGTGACGCGCGTAAGCGCCTGCTCCATCTTCGCGGCGAAGCGGTTGAAGGCGGCGCCGAGGGCGCCGATCTCGGCCGCGCCGTCCTCGTCCATGCGCTTGGTCAGGTCGCCCTCGCCCTCGGCGATGTCGTTCATCGCATCGACGGTGAGCCGCAGCGGCCGCGTGATGCTCCTGACGACCACCGAGGCCAGGGCGACCAGCGCCAGCGCGACCGCGGCCACCAGGACGATGCTCCGCAGGGTGTTCTCCCGCACCGCCGCCTCGACGTCATCGATGTAGATGCCCGAGCCGACCACCCAGCCCCAGGGCGCGAAGCGCTCGACGTAGGACAGCTTCGGATATTTCTCCTCGGTCGTGCCGCCGCCGCTCTTCGGCTTCGGCCAGTCGTAGGTGACGAAGCCGCGTCCGGCTTGGGCGACCACCTCGTTGAAGGCGACGAACAGGTTCTTCCCGGCCGGCGCGGCCACGACGGGACCGTCCGCTCCCGCCTGGAGCGTACTGGCGCAGCAGAGCTTGTCGCCTTCGAGCGACTTGCCGTCGAGGGCCGGAACGGTCGGATGCATCACCATGCGCGGCGGTGCGCCGGTATCGTTGATCCAGAAGTATTCGGTCTTTTCGTAGCGCATCGCCTTCAGCGCGGCGATCGCCATGGCCTTGGCGGCGGCCTCGTCCAGCTGTCCGGCCTGCTGCCGGGCATGGAAATGCGCGACGACGCTCAGCGCGCTTTCGACCAGCTGCCGCGTCTTGAGCTTCTTTTCGCTCGCCAGGACATCGCGCACCGTCTTCACGTCGTAGGCGCTCACCGCCAGCAGACTGACGACGAACAGCCCGACCATGCCCCAGATGCGGTCGCGAATCCGCATGCGCCCCCAGTGCCACGCCATACCGAACCTCACTTCCCCCATTTGCCGTTTTTATGGCACCCACTGTGCGCCATGCCTATGACTTTTGTCAAGCAGCGCGGCAGCGGGACGAAAAAAAGCCCGGCGCTGCCGGGCTTTTTCCATCCCGCCACGCCGGGATCAGAGAACCTTGAGCGCGGCCTCGTAGTCCGGCTCGTCGGCGATCTCGGGCACCAGCTGGCTGTGCAGCACCTTGTCGTTCTCGTCGAGCACGACGACGGCGCGCGCGGTCAGGCCGAGCAGCGGGCCCTCTGCCATCCTGACGCCCCAGGCCGGCATGAACTCGGGGTGGCGGAAGGTGGACAGGTGGGCGACGTTCTTAAGGCCCTCGACCGAGCAGAAGCGGCCGGCGGCGAAGGGCAGGTCGGCGGAGACCACCAGCACGACGGCGTTGTTGAGGGAAGCGGCCTTTTCGTTGAACTTGCGCGTCGAGGTGGCGCAGGTGGGCGTGTCGAGGCTCGGCACGATGTTGAGCACCTTGCGCTTGCCGGCGAAGTTCGCCAGCGTGACGTCGGCAAGCTCGCCGTTGGTCAGGGTCAGGGCGGGCGCGGCGGCGCCGACGGCGGGCAGGCTGCCATCGACGCGGAAAGGATTGCCCTTCAGGGTCACGGTGGTCATTGTTTTTCTCCAGTTGAGGTTATGAAAGTCCTGAGCAGCGGCAAGACCGCTTGGGCGTTGGCGCTGGTCGCCGCCGCGACATCGGCGAGCGGCAGACCACGCAATTCTGCCAGCGTCGCGGCGATTGGCAAGAGATCGGCGGGCGTATTGCGCCCGCCGTTCTTCCAGGCCGGCGGGATGTCCGGCGCGTCGGTCTCCAGCACGATGGCGTCGAGGGGCAGCGTCGCCGCCAGTTCGCGGATGCGTTTCGAGCCGGCGAAGGTCATCGCGCCGCCGAAGCCGAGCTTGAAGCCGAGCTTGATGAACTCCTCGGCCTGCTCGCGGCTGCCGTTGAAGGCGTGGGCGATGCCGCCGCGCACGCGCTGGCGGCGCAGCTGGGCGAGAATGGGGTCGATGGCGCGCCGCACGTGCAGCAGCACCGGCAGGTCGAGCTGGCGCGCGATCCTGAGCTGCTCGGCGAAGTAGAACGCCTGCAGATCGTCGTCGCGCGGCTCGACGTGGCGGTCGAGGCCGATCTCGCCGACGGCGACCGCGGCCTCGCGCAGCAGCGTCAGGCGCAGCGCGTCGAGGTCCTCGGGGCGCGCGCGGCCCACGTACAGCGGATGGATGCCGTAGGCCGGCGCGCAGCCGGGAAACTCGCGGCAGACGCTCGCCACCGCGCCGAAGTTGGCGCGCTCGACGGCGGGAATCACCATGGCGCGCACGGGCACCGTCCCGCCAGCGCCGAGATTCGCGGCGGCGTGCACGGCGGCGCGGTCGGCGTCGAATTCCGCCGCGTCGAGGTGGCAGTGGGTGTCGATCAGCACGGCTGGAAGCGCCTCAGGGTTTCCCGACCGGGATGGTGGTAAGCCCAAGGCTTTTCCAGGCCTGCATGCCGCCGCGGTACCACTTGAGCTTGTGGGCGGGATAGCCGAGGGCGAGCAGTTGCTTGATGTTGGTGGGCGACTGGCCGCACCAGGGGCCGTTGCAGTAGAACACCAGCGTCCGGGCGTTCTCGAAGTTCCACAACAGGCCGGTGCGGCTGGCGCCGAACTGCAGCGCGAGGATCGCGGCGATGGCCTCGGCGTCGGCATGGGCCGGATGCAGCCTGGTCCAGGGCAGGTGCAGCGCGCCGGGGATGATGCCGGAGCGGGCCAGCCATTCCGCGTCGCGCGAATCGACGACCAGCACGCCGTCGTCGCGCCGCCGCAGGTAGTCCAGCAGTTCGAGCTCGCCGATGGTCTCGACGCCCGGCGCCAGCTGCATCGGCTGGATGCAGTAGGGCGGACAGGGCCGCGAGGTCATGGCGAAATCGGGATCGATCTGGTTGAAGTTGTCCGCCGCGCGCTCGATGCGCACGATGCGCCCTTCGTGCATGACGTCCACCCAGGACAACCGGGCGGTGATGCCGACCGGCTGGTCGGCCCACGCCGCGCCGGCCAGGAGCATGATGCCCAGGCAGGCCGGCAGGCGCATCTCAGTCCGCCTCGTCGATCCAGGCCTGCTGGATCGCTTCGAGCTTCTTCTCGCCGCAGTGGCGCTCGTCTTCCTCGAAGTCGGGCAGTTCCATCACCCAGCGCATCAGGTCGACGAAATTGAGCGCCTTCGGGTCCACGTCCGGATGGCGCTCGGCGAGTTCGATGGCGATATCGAGGGAGTCGGTCCACTTCATTTTTTCGAGTGTCCTTCCTTGGCCATGTTGATCGTGTATTTCGGGATTTCCACCACCAGCGGCGTTTCGGTCACCAGCGCCTGGCAGGAGAGGCGCGAGGTCGGCTCCAGGCCCCAGGCCTTGTCGAGCATATCCTCCTCGATTTCCTCGGCCGCCTCAAGGGCCTCGAAGCCCTCGCGGATCACGACGTGGCAGGTGGTGCAGGCGCAGGATTTCTCGCAGGCGTGCTCGATCTCGATGCCGTTGTCGAGCAGGGCGTCGCAGACCGAGGTGCCGGGCGCGGCTTCGATCACCGCGCCTTCCGGACAAAGCTCCACATGGGGAAGCACGATGATTTGCGTCATAGCGTCACGTCATCCACTTTCTTGCCGGCCAGCGCGCGCTGGACGCTCTGGTTCATGCGCCGCGCGGCGAATTCGGCCGTGCCCTTCGAGAGCGCGTCCATCGCCGCGTCGATGGCGCGGCGGTCGTCGCCGAGCAATACCGTCTGCAGCTTGGTCAGGCAGCCGTCGATATGGGTGCGTTCGAGGGTGGACAGCAGGTGCGCGTCCTCCTTGAGCGCGGACTGCACCGCCTCGACGAGGCGCTGCGCCTCGACCTGCGCCTCGCGCAGGGCGCGGCGGAAGGCGTCTTCCGAGGCGTGGGTGTAGCCGTCCTTCAGCATCGCGGCGATTTCGTCGTCGGAGAGGCCGTAGGACGGCTTCACCTCGATGTGCGCCTCGTGGCCGGTGGTCTGTTCGCGCGCGGTCACCGACAGCAGGCCGTCGGCATCCACCTGGAAGGTGACGCGGATGCGCGCGGCGCCGGCCACCATCGGCGGGATGCCGCGCAGCTCGAAGCGGGCCAGGCTGCGGCAGTCGGAGACCAGTTCGCGCTCGCCCTGCGCCACGTGCAGCGCCATCGCGGTCTGGCCGTCCTTGAAGGTGGTGAATTCCTGCGCGCGCGCGACGGGAATCGTCGAGTTGCGCGGAATGATCTTCTCCACCAGGCCGCCCATGGTCTCGATGCCGAGGGAGAGCGGGATCACGTCGAGCAGCAGCCAGTCGTCGCCGGCGGCGCGGTTGCCGGCCAGCAGATTGGCCTGGGTGGCGGCACCGAGGGCGACCACCTTGTCCGGATCGAGGTTGTTGAGCGGCTCCTGGCCAAAGAAGTTTTCCACGGCGTTCTGGATCTGCGGCATGCGCGTCGCGCCGCCGACCATCACCACGCCCTTGACGTCCTCGGGGCGCAGGCCGGCGTCGCGCAGGGCCTTGCGCGTCGGGCCGAGGGTTTTCTGCACCAGGGTGCGCGTGATCTCGGTGAAGGTTTCCGAGGTGAGGCGCAGGTCGACGAACTCGCCGGTGGACAGCTTCGCCGTGATCGGCGCCTCGCCGTTGAGGGTAAGGAATTCCTTGGCCTCGCGGGCGCGCATCTGCAACAGGCGCGCGTCCTCGTGGGAAAGGGGCGACAGCTTCGCCCGCTCGATGACCCAGCAGAAGATGCGGTGATCGAAGTCGTCGCCGCCGAGAGCCGAGTCGCCGCCGGTGGACAGCACCTGGAAGACGCCCTTGGCGAGCTTGAGGATCGAGATGTCGAAGGTACCGCCGCCGAGGTCGTAGACCGCGTAGATGCCCTCGGAGGCGTTGTCGAGGCCGTAGGCGATCGCCGCCGCGGTCGGCTCGTTGAGCAGGCGCAGCACGTTGAGGCCGGCCAGGCGCGCGGCATCCTTGGTGGCCTGGCGCTGGGCATCGTCGAAGTAGGCCGGCACGGTGATCACCGCGCCGGTGAGCTGGCCGCCGAGGGAGGCCTCCGCGCGCTCGCACAGGGCCTTGAGGATGTCGGCCGAGACCTCGACCGGACTCTTGATGCCCTGCGCGGTCTTCAGCTTGATCATGCCCGCCGCCTCGACGAAATCGTAGGGCATCGACTCGATGTGGGCGATGTCCTTGAGGCCGCGACCCATGAAGCGCTTCACCGAAACGATGGTGTTGCGCGGGTCGGCTGACTGGTGCGCCTGGGCGTCGTGGCCGACCTCGACCCGGCCGCCGGCGCCGTAGCGCACCACGGAAGGCAGCAGCGGACGGCCGAGCTCGTCGTTGAGCACGACCGCCATGCCGCTCCTGACGGTGGCGACCAGCGAATTGGTGGTGCCGAGATCGATGCCGACGGCGAGGCGATGCTCGTGCGGCGCGGCCGACTGGCCGGGCTCGGAAAGTTGCAGTAGTGCCATGCTTCCTCGGTTCTTTCTTATTGTGCTCCCTGGCGGGAATCAGGCTTCGAGAACCGACAGGGCCTCGTCGATTTCCTGAAAGAGCTTTTCCTGGAACATCAGCTGGCGCACCAGCGCGCCGGCCCGTGCAAAATCTCCCGTGTCGAGGGCATCCCGCAGGCTGGCGTATTCGCCGCCGATCTCCTGGCGCAGACGATGGTGCAGCGCGTCGAGGGCATCCACGTCGCCCGCGTCCTTCGCCTCGGCCACCGTCTCGCGCAACTCCATCTGCGCGATCAGGAACCCGGCCGGCATCGCCGTGTTGCTTTCGAGCCCGATGTCGTGGCCAGCCAGCTGCAGCAGGTAGCGCGCGCGCCTGAGCGGGTCCTTGAGGGTCAGGTAGGCCTCATTGACATGGGTCGCCCACTGCATCGCCATGCGCTTCTCGCTGTCGGACAGGTGGGCATGGCGGTCGGGATGCACCTTGGCCTGGATGTCGCGGTAAAGCTCCTCCAGACGGACGCTGTCCAGCTCCTGGCGCCGCGGCAGGCCGAACAGACTGAAATAGTCCTGCTTGACGGTTTCGAGGTCGAAGATGGTCATCGGCGCGCTGGACTCAGACGTTGAAGCTCTCGCCGCAGCCGCACTGGTCCTTGACGTTCGGGTTGTTGAACTTGAAGCCCTCGTTGAGGCCTTCCTTGGCGTAGTCGAGTTCGGTGCCGTCGATGTAGGGCAGGCTCTTCGGGTCGACCAGCACCTTGAGGCCGTGGCTCTCGAACACCATGTCCTCGGGCTCGGCGACGTCGGCGAACTCCAGCTTGTAGGCCATGCCGGAACAACCCGAGGTCTTGACGCCGAGACGGATGCCGATGCCCTTGCCGCGCTTGGCGAGGAAGTTGGCGACGTGCTTGGCCGCCGCTTCCGACAACGTGACGCCCATCACTTGCCCTCCTGCTTCTTCTTGTAGTCGGCGACGGCGGCCTTGATGGCGTCCTCGGCGAGGATCGAGCAGTGGATCTTCACCGGCGGCAGGGCGAGTTCCTCGGCGATCTGGGTATTCTTGATGTCGAGCGCCTGGTCGAGGGTCTTGCCCTTGACCCACTCGGTAACCAGCGAACTCGAAGCGATGGCCGAGCCGCAGCCGTAGGTCTTGAACTTGGCGTCCTCGATCACGCCGTCCTTGCCGACCTTGATCTGCAGCTTCATGACGTCGCCGCAGGCCGGGGCGCCGACCATGCCGGTCGCGACGCCCTCCTCGTCCTTGCCGAAGGAACCGACGTTGCGGGGGTTTTCGTAATGGTCGATGACTTTCTGACTGTAAGACATGTCGCTATCCCTTCTTCAATGCGCCGCCCACTGGACGGTGTTCAAATCGATGCCATCCTTGTACATCTCCCAGAGCGGCGAGAGATCGCGCAGCTTGCCGATCTTCTCGTGCAGCAGCTTGATCGTGAACTCTACCTCCTCTTCCGTGGTGAAACGGCCAAGAGTGAAGCGGATCGAGCTGTGCGCCAGCTCGTCGGAGCGCCCCAGCGCGCGCAGCACGTAGGACGGCTCCAGCGAGGCCGAGGTACAGGCGGAACCGGAGGATACCGCGATATCCTTGACCGCCATGATCAGCGACTCGCCTTCGACGAAATTGAAGCTGACATTGAGGTTGTGCGGAACGCGCTGGTCCATGTCGCCGTTCAGATGCACTTCCTCGATGTCCTTGAGGCCCGCATACAGGCGGTCGCGCAGCATGCGGATGCGCTCGTTCTCGGTCGCCATCTCTTCACGGGCGATGCGGAAGGCCTCGCCCATGCCGACAATCTGGTGCGTCGCGAGGGTGCCCGAGCGCATGCCGCGCTCGTGGCCGCCGCCGTGCATCTGCGCTTCCAGGCGGATGCGCGGCTTGCGGCGTACGTACAGCGCACCGATGCCCTTGGGGCCGTAAGTCTTGTGCGCCGAGAACGACATCAGGTCGACTGGCAGCTTGGCAAGGTTGATCGGCATCTTGCCGGTGGCCTGCGCGGCGTCGACGTGGAAGACCACACCCTTCTCACGACAGATTTTGCCAAGGGCTTCGATGTCCTGAATCACGCCGATTTCGTTGTTGACCGCCATCACCGAGGCCAGCACGGTATCGGGACGAATCGCGGCACGGAATTCGTCCAGATCCAGCAGGCCGTTTTCCTTCACGTTCAGATAGGTGGCCTCGAAGCCCTGGCGCTCCATTTCGCGCACGGTGTCGAGCACCGCCTTGTGCTCGGTCCGCACGGTGATGATGTGCTTGCCCTTGGTGCCCGAGTAGAAGTGGCCCGCGCCCTTGATGGCGAGGTTGTTCGATTCGGTGGCGCCGGAAGTGAATACGATTTCCTTCGGGTCGGCACCGACCAGCGCGGCGATATGGCCGCGCGCCTCTTCCACCGCGGCTTCGGCTTCCCAGCCGTAGGGGTGCGAGCGCGATGCGGGGTTGCCGAAGCGTTCGGTGAGGTAGGGAATCATCTTGGCCGCCACACGGGGATCGACCGGAGTGGTGGCGGAATAATCGAAATACAGTGTCTTCATCGTTTTGCCCTGGTTGAATCGTTCAAACGGCCAGCGTCACCTTCGATACGCGGCGGTCCTGCAGCACCTTGTCCCTGCACTCGTCCTGCTTGGCGACCAGCGAGGCCAGCGTGACGTTGTCCAGGTAATCGTAAATGTGGGTGTTGAGTCCCACCCACAAGTCGTGCGTCAGGCAGCGGTGCTCCTCGTGGCAGTTCTCCTTGCCGCCGCACTGGGTGGCATCGATTGGCTCGTCCACCGCGCGGATGATGTCGGCCACGCTGACGTCAGCGAGTGGCCGGGCGAGGTAGTAACCGCCGCCGGGGCCGCGCACGCTTTCGACGAGTTCGTGCCGGCGCAGGCGGCTGAAAAGCTGTTCCAGATACGACAGCGATATATCCTGACGCTCGCTGATACCGGCCAGCGTCACCGGACTCTTGCCGCCGCGCAGCGCGAGGTCCAGCATGGCGGTGACGGCAAATCGACCCTTGGTGGTCAACCTCATGACGGTTCTCCTGAAATTTCTAGAGAAACTATAAAATTCCTGAGCGTTTTAGTCAACTATTTTCCCGACTAATTTAGTCAACTATCTTGTTCAGATAGCTGGGATCGAAATCGTCCGGCCCGTCCTCGCCCGCCGGCACTTCGGCACCCAGTTTCTGCAACTGCGCCAGAATCAGATCCAGCCGACGGTCGATATGAGCCGAATGGTCGATCAGGCCGTGAATCGCCTTCACCACCGGGTCGTTCATGTCAGCCGAAATGGCGTAGGCGGAGAATCCCAGTTTTTCCGCCTGCTGGTTGCGCTGCTTTTCCGCCGTGCTGCCCAGAATGCGCGCCGGGATGCCGATTGCCGTGGCATTGTCCGGTACGTCCTTCACCACCACGGCGTTGGAGCCGATTCGTGCGTTGGCGCCGATGGTAATCGGGCCCAGGATCTTGGCGCCCGCCCCCACCACCACGCCCGGCATCAGGGTGGGATGGCGCTTGCCCTTGCTCCACGAGGTGCCGCCGAGCGTCACGCCGTGATACAGGGTGCAATCGTCGCCGATTTCGGCGGTTTCACCCACCACCACGCCCATGCCATGGTCGATGAATACCCGCCGGCCGATGGTGGCACCGGGGTGGATTTCGATGCCGGTCAGCCAGCGGCCGATGTGGGAGGTGAAGCGCGCCAGCCATTTCCATTGCATGCGCCACAGCTTGTGTGCCAGCCGGTGGACGACCATGGCGTGAAAACCGGGGTAGGTGGTCACAACCTCGAAGGTCGAGCGCGCCGCCGGGTCACGGTCGAACACGACCGTGATGTCTTCCTTGAGGTGGCTGAAAAGGCTCATGCGCAGAGGATGTTTTATCCGAGTAATTTAGTCAACTATTGCATACCAGGGTTCCGCGCCTGGCGTGCACCCCGCCTCGCCTCCTGCGCCGCCGTCAGGATGCCGCGCAGGATGTTCACTTCCTCCCTTGCCAGCCGGGTGCGCGCGAACAGTCGCCGCAACTTCAGCATCAGCTTGCCGGGCGAGCCGGGATTGAGGAATTCCAGTTCGGCCAGCGTGGTTTCGAGGTGGCCGTAGAACCTCTCCACCTCGGCGCCGGTCGCCGCATCCATCTCCGGCTGCGGCCAACCCGCATGGCCGAGCCAGGCCTGGCGGATTTCGTAGCAGAGCACCTGCACCGCCGCCGCGAGGTTGAGCGAACTGTAGTTCGGGTTGGCTGCGATCGTCACCAACCCCTGGCACAAACTCAACTCCTCGTTCGACAGGCCGCTGGTCTCGTTGCCGAACACCAGCGCCACCGGGGCTGCCTGGGCCTCGGTCAGCAGACGGGCCGAAGCTCCGGCTGGTGTCAGTACCTCGGCCACGATGTCGCGCCGGCGCGCCGACACGCCCAATGCCAGGGTCACGTCGGCCAGTGCCTCGGTCAGCGTTGCACACACCCGCGCCTGCGCCAGCACATCGGCCGCACCCGAGGCCATCGCATCGGCCTGGCTATTGGGAAACACCGCCGGATCGACGAGAACGAGCCGGGAGAGCCCCATCGTCTTCATCGCCCGTGCCGCCGCGCCAATATTGCCGGGATGGCTGGTGCGCGTCAGCACGATGCGAATATTGGCGAGAAGCTTCGGGTCTGACAGGGTCATCAAGTAAAATAGCGCGCTCGTTCTTTGAATCGTTTGCCAGACATCATGCATCCCATGCTCAATACGGCGGTGAAAGCCGCTCGCAGGG
This sequence comes from Rhodocyclaceae bacterium, assembly GCA_024709955.1. GTDB lineage: Bacteria > Pseudomonadota > Gammaproteobacteria > Burkholderiales > Rhodocyclaceae > Sulfuricystis. Next base: position 2,011 of record JANJVS010000141.1, on the reverse strand, counting down.
CGGGGGCGATCATCAATCGCGCCTCGCTCGACCTCGACCAGCTCACCGTGCGGAGCAAACAGGATCGCGATTACGTCAGCGAAGTCGACCAGATGGCCGAACGCGCCATCATCGAAACCCTGCTCGACGCCTATCCAAACCACGGGATTCTAGCAGAGGAGTCCGGCGTCGCCGATGCCAAGAATGGTGAGGATTACCAGTGGATCATCGACCCACTCGACGGCACCACCAACTTCCTGCACGGCCTGCCCCAGTATTCGGTCTCCATCGCCCTCAGGCACAAGGGCCAGATCACCCAGGCCGTGGTATTCGACCCCTCGCGCAACGAACTCTTCACCGCCAGCCGCGGGCGCGGCGCCATGCTCAACGACCGCCGCATCCGCGCCAGCAAGCGCGGCAAGCTTTCCGAATGCCTGATCGGCACCGGCTTCCCGTTCCGCGAATTCAGCTTCGCCGAAGCCTATATCAACATGTTCCGCGACATGATGAAGGCAACCTCGGGCCTGCGCCGTCCCGGTTCCGCCGCGCTCGACCTCGCCTACGTGGCCTGTGGTCGCTACGATGGCTTCTGGGAAATCCACCTGAACCCTTGGGACATCGCCGCCGGCAGCCTGATCGCGCAGGAATCCGGCGCGCTGGTCGGCAACTTCATGGGCGACGAAGGTTTCCTCGAATCCGGCAACATCGTCGCCGCCAGCCCGAAAATCTTCGGTCAGATGCTGCAGGTCATCGCGCCGCACCTGCCGCCCGAACTGAAAGCCTGAACCCGCAGCCTGCCCCTCCATGACCATCGCCAGGGAGTCAGCCACCCACACGCCGATGATGCAGCAGTACCTCGGCATCAAGGCGCAGCACCCCGACATGCTGCTGTTCTACCGCATGGGCGACTTCTACGAGCTGTTCTTCGACGACGCCGAAAAAGCGGCTCGGCTCCTCAACATCACACTCACCACGCGTGGAAGCTCGGCCGGCAGCCCGATCAAGATGGCGGGTGTGCCTTACCACAGCGCCGAGCAGTATCTGGCGCGGCTGCTGAGGCTGGGCGAATCAGTGGTGATCGCCGAGCAGGTGGGCGACCCGGCGACCTCGAAGGGCCCGGTCGAGCGCCAGATCGCGCGAATCGTCACCCCCGGCACGCTGACCGATTCCGGACTTCTCGACGCGACACGCGACACGCTGATCCTGGCCATTGCCCCCGGCATGGTTAATGCAACGCCGGGCGCAGACACGCTCGGGGTCGCCTGGCTCAACCTCGCCGCTGGACGTTTCCAGGTCACCGAGATCCCGGCGTCCGCCCTGCCCGCACTGCTGGCACGGGTGCGGCCAGCGGAAATCCTGGCCCCGGACGATTTCGAGTTCAGCGCACCCTGTGCGGTGCGCCGACTGGCAAGCTGGCAGTTCGACCCGGAGGGCGCGCAAGCCAGGCTGGCGCAGCAATTCGGCAGCCGCGATCTCGCCGGATTCGGCGTCTCCGACCTACCCCAGGCGATTGCCGCTGCCGGTGCCCTGCTCGACTACATCCAGGCCACGCAGCGCACCGCACTGCCACATATCCAGTCGATCCGCGCCGAACGCGACGGCGAGTTCGTGCAGCTCGACGCCGCGACCCGGCGCAACCTCGAGCTCACCGAAACCCTGCGCGGAGAAGCGGCACCGACGCTGCTGTCGGTGCTCGATACCACCGCCACCGGCATGGGCACACGTCTGCTGCGACACTGGCTGCACCATCCGCTGCGCGACCGCGAAATATTGAGCCAACGGCGCGACGCCATCGGCGTGCTGGCTGGCCGGCACGACACCGCTGCCACCCTCACCCGGCTGCTGAAAGGCTGCGCTGACGTCGAACGCATCGGCGGCCGTATCGCACTGAGGAACGTACGGCCGCGCGACCTTTCCGGCCTGCGGGACACGCTGGCGCTCTTGCCCGAGCTTGCCGCCGCGCTGCCCGACGACCGCGCCCGCCTGACTGCCCTGCAAGCCGCGCTTGCCGCCCGCCCCGACCTGCACGAAC
>JANJVS010000115.1 GCA_024709955.1 Rhodocyclaceae bacterium | reverse complement strand
TCATCCACCAAGGAGAACTGACATGTTGCCCTTGCTTCCCTTCATCGCCGGCATCGCGACCGGCGCGCTCGCCCTCAAACTTTGGCGCGCCGACAAATCCAAGCTCAAGCTCGACCAGGCGCAGGAAAAGATCCGCGCCGCCGGCGACAGCGCGCAGAAGAAGCTGCGCTCGGCGACGGTCTCCGGCCTCGAAGCCATCGAGCATTCCTCCGCCGCGATGCGCGAGCGGCTGAGCGAGAAAAAGGCGCCTGCGAAGAAACCCGCCGCGCGCAAGCCGGCCGTGAAGAAGGCCGCGCCGAAAAAGCTCGCCGCGCCGCAGGCGGGTGAGGCGTCATGAGGTACCCCGTCATCATGGCACCAGCCCGCCCGGCCTCGGGCGCTTTCGTGCAGGGCTTCGTGGCGAGCGGCCTGCTCGCCACGCTGCAACACCAGGCGGGCCGGCCGGCGCTCGATCAGCGCGCCCTGCGGCTCGCCCTGCAGGGCGGCGCCGCGCTGGCGGCCGGCACCGCGGCCGCGCAGGCCTGGCAGCGGCGGGACCTGACGCGCGCGCTGACCGCCGTGGCGCTGGGCGCCGCCGGCGTGGCGGCGATCGAACATCTGATCAAGGAAACCAAGGAGAGCGACGATGGGCAAGAAAAAGCATAAGCACGCGAAACAGGCCGGCTGGGGCGAACCGGGCTACGGCGCGGCGGCCGGTATGGGCATGGGCGCCGATCCCTACGGGGCCGCCGGCCTCGGCGCGATGAACGGCATGGGCGCCATGCCGGGAATGAACGCCGCGCCCGGCATGAACAACAGCTTCCTGCACGGCCTGCAGGGCCTGGTCGGCTCGCGCCATACCGAGCAGTTCATCCTTGGCGCGCTGCTCGGCGCCGCCGCCGTGTATGTGCTCGGCGACGAGGAGATGCGCGCCAAGCTGGTGAAGACCGCGATGAAGCTCTATTCGGGCGTGGCCGGCGGCCTCGAGGAAATCAAGGAACAGATGGCCGACATCAAGGCCGAGGTGGCGGCGGAACAACGCAGCAAGTAATGGCCCACGCGACACCCTTCGTCGCGCTCGCGCCCGTACATTGCCTGCTGGGGCGGGTGCGCTTCCGCTTCCGCGCAACGGCCGACACTGCCTTCGATGCGCGCGCCATTGTCCAGGCCATCGAGAACCTGCACGGCGTGAAGGCGGCACGGCTCAACCCGCCGGCGCGCTCGCTGGCGGTGGAGTTCGACGCCGCCGAGACCGATATCGACCGGCTCGGTACGGCGATCCTCGCCCTGCGCCTGCAAGCCCGGCCGCAAGCGGCCGCCGAGCAGCGCGCGCACGACAAGGAGCTGATCACCGTGGCCGCCGCCGGCGCCCTGCTGGTGGCCACCAACAAGCTGCCGCCCGCCACGCGGCTGCCGGCGACGCTGGCGGCCGCGCTGCCGCTCTACGGCGAAGCCGCCGAGGATCTGTTCACGGAAGGCATCAATTCCCATGTGCTGGAGGCGCTGGCCGTGGCGATCTCGACGGCGAGCCAGGACTACGTCGCCGCCAACACCACGGTGTTCATGCTGGCGCTCGGCGAATACCTGGAAAACTCCATCGCGCGCCGTTCCGACGACCTGCTCAAGAACCTGCTGCGGCCGGACACCGAGCTGGTCTGGGTCGAGCAGGACGGCGTCGAACGGCAGGTGGCGGCGGCAAAAGTCGGCGTTGGCGACACGGTGATCGTCGGCGCCGGCGCGACGATTCCCGTCGATGGCACGGTGCTCGGCGGCGAGGCGCTGGTGAACGAGGCGGCGATGACCGGCGAAAGCGTGCCCGTCAATCGCGCGCGCGGCGACGCGGTGCTCTCCGGCACGGTGGTCGAGGAAGGCCGCCTGCGCATCTACGCCGAACACGTCGGCCGCAAGACGGCGGCGGCGCGCATCGCCGACTACGTCGAGACCTCGCTGACGGCGAAGAGCAACGCCCAGCTCGGTGCGTCGAAGCTGGCGGACAAGCTCGTGCCCGGCGTGCTCGGGCTGGCCGGCGCGGCCTGGCTGCTGACCGGCGACTGGCAGCGCGCGGCGGCGGTGCTGCAGGCCGACTACTCCTGCGCGCTGAAGCTGGCGACCCCTGTTGCCTTCAAGTCGGCGATGTTCAAGGCCGGCCAGCGCGGCATCCTGATCAAGGGCGCCGACGTGCTGGAGCGGCTGGCCGAGGCCGACACCTTCGTCTTCGACAAGACCGGCACGCTGACCACGGGCAAGCTCGCGGTCACCGACTCGGTCGCCTTCGATCCGCACTACACGGCGAAGGACCTCATCGACCTCGCCGCCTCGGTGGAGGAGCACTACTTCCATCCGCTCGCGCTGGCCGTCGTCGAGGCCGCGCGCAAGAACCACGGCCGCCACTTCGACCACAAGGAGGTGGAATTCATCGCCGCCCATGGCGTGGCCAGCGTCATCGACGACAAACGTATCGTCGTCGGCTCGCGCCATTTCGTCGAGGAAGACGAGGGCGTGCCGATCGACGCCGTACAACGCAAACGCATCGACCGCCTGTTCCGCGCGGGCAAGACCCTGCTCTACATCGGCTTCGGCGGGCGTTTGCTCGGCGTCATCGCGCTCAAGGACGAGGTGCGCGCGACGAGCGCCGCCACCGTGGCGCGGCTGCGCGCGCTCGGCGCCAGGCGCGTCCTCATGCTCACCGGCGACCACCGCGCACGCGCGGCGGAGCTGGCGGAACAGCTCGGCCTCGACGGCTTCCATGCCGAACTGCTGCCGCAGGACAAGGCCGCGCTGGTGGCCCGCATGAAGGAAGAGGGCGCGAAGATCGCCTTCGTCGGCGACGGCATCAACGACGCCCCCGCGCTGGCCGGCGCCCATGTCGGCATCGCCATGCAGCAGGGCGCCGACATCGCGCGCCTGACTTCGGACATCGCCCTGCTGGAGGACGGCATCGAGCGCGTCGCCGACGCCAAGGAACTCGCCAACCGCACGCTGGGCCTGATCGACAAGAACTTCAAGCTTACCGTCGGCCTCAACAGCGCGATCCTCGCCGCCGCCG
>JANJVS010000058.1 GCA_024709955.1 Rhodocyclaceae bacterium | reverse complement strand
CCGACGGCGGCGTCGAAGACATTCACGCCCATCTGCAGCGAGGCGTAGATGTTGGCGGCGGCCATGCCGAAGGTGTCGTGGTAGTGGCCGGCGAGCTTCTTGATCGGCACGCGGCGCGCCACGGCATCGATCATCGCCTTGGTCTTCTCGGGCGTGCCGCTGCCGATGGTGTCGCCGAGCGACACTTCGTAGCAGCCCATCTCGAACAGCGCCCAGGCGACGTCGGCCACGGCGGCGGGCGCCACCTCGCCCTGGTAGGGGCAGCCGAGCACGCAGGAGACGTAGCCGCGCACCTTGATGTTCGCCTCCTTGGCGCGCGCCATCACCGGCTTGAAGCGCTCGATGGATTCCTTGATCGTGCAGTTGATGTTCTTCTGCGAGAAGGCTTCCGAGGCGGCGGCGAACACCGCGACCTCGCTCGCCCGCGCGGCGATGGCGGACTCCAGACCCTTCTCGTTGGGCACCAGCACCGGGTAGGCGACCCCGGCGCGGCGCTCGATGCCGGCCATCACCTCGGCGGCGTCCGCCATCTGCGGCACCCACTTGGGCGAGACGAAGGCGGTGGCCTCGATGGCGGACAGGCCGCAGTCGGCGAGGCGGTTGACGAGCTCGATCTTGACGGTGGCGGGGACGGGCTGCTTTTCGTTCTGCAGTCCGTCCCGCGGGCCGACCTCGACGAGGCGGACTTTCGATGGCAGGGGCATGGCGTTGGCGGTACTCATTTATCTTGGATGAACTCCGCCAATTCTGCCCCATCCGCCACCTGTTCGCCAACGGCGTAACAATAGGCCTGCAGCGTGCCGGCCGCCGGCGCCGTCAGCGTGTGCTCCATCTTCATCGCCTCCAGCACCACCAGCGGCGCCCCTTTCTCGACCTTGGCGCCCGGCTCGGCCAGCAGCGCGATCACCTTGCCGGGCATCGGCGCGGTCAGGCCGCCCTCGGCGCCGGCGCCCTCGCCCGCGTGGTGATGCGGATCGACAGCAACGAAGATGAAGCTGCCGCCGTCGCAGAAGACATGGCGCTTCTCGCCGGCGGGAATGACGTTGGCTGTCAGCCGGCGGCCGTCGAGATCGGCGCGCAGCGTGCCGTCCGCGCGCAGTTCACCGCTGGCAGGCGAGGTCCGGTCGTCCAGTTCGAGCAGGAAGCCGGCTCCCTGATAGGCCGCGCCGACGCGCTTCTCGACATCGCCGGCACGCAACAGGATCGTGCGCCGCGCCGCGCCGTTGGCGCGCCAGCCGTCGCGCAGATGCCAGGGCGAATGCGGGTCGCCGCTCGCCGCCGCATGCGCCGCGCCGTAGTGGCGGTCGCGCAGCAACTCGGCCAGCGCGGCGAGCAGCCAGGCATCGCGCGGCGGTTCGGCGCCATTGCCCGATTGGCCGGCGGGGAACAGGAAGTCGCGCTCGCGCTCGATCAGCCCGGTGTCGAGGTCGGCGCGGGCGAAGGACGGGCAGGCGACGAGACGCGACAGGAAGCCGACGTTGCTGGTCACGCCGACGATGCGGTAGTCGGCGAGCGCCTGCAGCATGCGCGCCAGAGCCCGCTCCCGGTTCTCGTCCCAGACGATCAGCTTGGCGATCATCGGGTCGTAGTGGGGCGTGATCTCGTCGTCCTGCTCGACGCCGGTATCGACGCGCACGTTGAGCGACTCGGCCGGCGGCGCGAGGTGCGTGAGGCGGCCGGTGGCCGGCAGGAAACCCTTGTCGGCGTCCTCGGCGTAGATGCGCGCCTCCAGCGCGTGGCCGCGGATCGCGAGCTGCTCCTGCGTCAATGGCACCGTCTCGCCGGCGCCGACTTTCAGCTGCCACTCGACGAGATCGACGCCGGTGATCATCTCGGTGACCGGATGCTCGACCTGCAGGCGCGTGTTCATCTCCATGAAGTAGAAGGTGCCGTCCTGATTGACGATGAACTCGACGGTGCCGGCGCCGACGTAGCCGACCGCCTTGGCCGCGTCGACGGCGGCCTTGCCCATCGCCGCGCGACGCTCGGGCGTCATGCCCGGCGCCGGCGCCTCTTCCAGCACCTTCTGGTGGCGGCGCTGCACCGAGCAGTCGCGCTCGAACAGATAGACGCAGTTGCCGTGCGTGTCGCCGAACACCTGGATCTCGATGTGGCGCGGCCGCTGCAGATACTTTTCGATCAGCACGTGGTCGTCGCCGAAGCTCGACGCGGCCTCGCGCTTGCACGACGCCAGCGCGTCGGCAAATTCATCGCCCTTGTACACCGCGCGCATGCCCTTGCCGCCGCCGCCGGCGCTCGCCTTGATGAGCACCGGGTAGCCGATCTTGTCCGCCTGGCCCTTGAGGAAGGCGGGCTCCTGGTCGTCGCCGTGGTAGCCCGGCGTCAGCGGCACGCCGGCCTTCTCCATGAGCTTCTTGCTCTCGGACTTGAGGCCCATGGCGCGGATCGCCGATACCGGCGGACCGATGAAGACGATGCCGTTGGCGGCGCAGGTCTCGGCGAACTCCTCGTTCTCGGAGAGGAAGCCGTAGCCCGGATGCACGGCCTGCGCGCCGGTGGATTTGCAGGCGGCGATGATCCTGTCGATGACGAGGTAGGACTCGCGCGCGGCCGCCGGGCCGATGCAGACGGCCTCGTCGGCGAGGCGCACATGGCGC
>JANJVS010000181.1 GCA_024709955.1 Rhodocyclaceae bacterium | reverse complement strand
GCCGGCATCCTGGTGTGCTCCTTCCTCGGCGGCATGAAGGCGGTGACCTGGACCCAGGTGGCCCAGTACATCATCCTGATCGTCGCCTACATGATCCCGGTGGTCTGGCTGTCGGTGAAGCACACCGGCGTGCCGATCCCGCAGATCGCCGCCTACACCTCGGCCCTGCCCAAGGTGACGGCGCTGGAGAAGGAGTTCAACGACAAGGCCACGCCCAAGGGGGCGGCGGAAGAGTCGGTGCGCGCGATCTTCCGCGAGAAGGCCGCCGCCGCCGACGCCAAGCTCAAGGCCCTGGCCGCCGGCGGCCCCGCCTATCTCGCCGAGGAGAAGAAGAAGCTGGAGGACGCGCTCACCGCGCTGAAGTCCGCCGAGCCCGTCGATCCCAAGGCCATCGAGGCCGCGGAAAAGACCCTCAAGGGCTTCCCCGCCGATGTTGAGGCCGCCAAGAAGGCCTGGACCGCGGACAAGGGCGTCGGTGCCCGCGCCGCGCCGGTCAAGGCCCACGCCGAGGCGTTCGCGGCCGGCGGCAAGGACGATGCGGAGAAGGAGAAGAACCGCAGCAAGGCGAAGAAGAACTTCCTGGCGCTGATCCTCTGCCTGATGGTGGGCACCGCCGCGCTGCCGCACATCCTGATGCGCTTCTACACCACGCCCTCGGTACAGGAGGCGCGCCGCTCGGTGTTCTGGTCGCTGTTCTTCATCTTCCTGCTCTACTTCACCGCTCCCGCGCTGGCGATCCTCGCCAAGTACGAGGTCTATGGCAACCTGGTCGGGTCGAGCTTCGCCTCGCTGCCCGCCTGGGTGAGCAACTGGGCCGCGGTGGACAAGACGCTGATGTCGATCACCGACATCAACAAGGACGGCATCGTGCAACTCGCCGAAATCGTCATCGGCGGCGACCTGATCGTGCTGGCGACGCCGGAAATCGCCGGCCTGCCCTACGTGATCTCGGGCCTGGTGGCCGCCGGCGGCCTGGCCGCCGCGTTGTCCACCGCCGACGGCCTGCTGCTGACCATCGCCAACGCGCTGTCCCACGACGTGTATTACAAGATCATCGACCCGAACGCTCCGACGACCCGCCGCCTGGTGGTGTCCAAGGCGCTGCTGCTGGTGGTCGCCCTGATCGCGGCCTACGTCACCTCGCTCAAGCCCGGCAACATCCTGTTCCTCGTGGGTGCGGCCTTCTCGCTGGCGGCGGCGGCGTTCTTCCCGGCGCTGGTCTGCGGCATCTTCTGGAAACGGGCCAACAAGCTGGGCGCGATCCTCGGCATGGTCATGGGCCTGGGCGTCACCATGTACTACATGGTCCAGACCTATCCGTTCTTCGGCATCAACGCGCCGCTGTGGTGGGACATCAATCCGATTTCCTCGGGCATCTTCGGCATCCCGCTCGGCTTCCTCGGCGTGATCATCGGCTCGCTGATCTCGCCGGCGCCAAGCAAGGAAGTCCAGGAACTGGTGGACCACGTGCGCTATCCGAACCTGGAAGGCGACATCGACACCAGGGCCGCTTAAGCGTTACCGGAGGAGGAGAGGGGAGAACACTCCCCCTGCAAGCCGGCCCGTTCAGGGCCGGCTTTTTTTTCGTCGGATGCGGGGCCGGGCGTCTGCGCGGCGCCCCTGCTGGCGCGACGGTTCACCGTCCCGCCGGCGCCGACTTTTTCAGAAAGGCAATTCCGGAATGAGATGCATCAGGTCAGCGCGCTCGGCGTCCTGCACCAGCTTCCTGGCGCGCTTGGGCTCGAACTTGACCAGCTTCTCGACCACCTTCGCCACCTCGTCGGGTTGGCGCGCGTGATGCAGGGCCATGCCCAGCTGGTAGTAGGCCTCGCCGTTCATCGGCTGCAGCCGCACCGCCTCGCGCAAGGCCGTGGCGGCCTCCGCGTGCTGGCCGAGGCGCGCATGGGCCAGTCCCATGCCGTACCAGGCCCGATCCTGCGCCGGCTTGAGGCGCACGGCCTCGGCGAAGGCGGCGACGGCGGCTGCGGCCTTGCCGGCGTGCTCGCGCACGTAGCCGAGGTTGAACCAGGTGTCGGCATCCGTCGGCGCCAGTGCGAGCACCCTTTCGAACCAGTTCTCGGCCGCGGTCCATTGCTGCTTGCCCGCCGCGATGGCCGCCAGATGGCGGGCCGACTGGATGTCGGTCGGGTCGATGCGGAAGGCCTCGACGTAGGCGTCGTAGGCGACGTCGGGCTTGCCGAGAAAATGAAACACCCAGCCGCGGGCATAATGGCGCCAGTGATCGTAATTCATCGTCAATACAACCTCATACAGGAACTGTTAAACATACCATGACTCAACCCGAACTCTTCATCATCGGCGTGCTGCGCGCGCTGGTCGAGGTCTCCATGCTGTTTCTGCTCGGCCAGGGTATCCTGGCGCTGCTGGCGGGCAGCCGCCGTCATGGCAACACGATCTATCAGCTGTTCGTCATCGTCACCCGGCCGGTGCTGAAGGCGGTGCGCAAGATCTCGCCGCCGCAGATCATCGACAAGCATCTGCCCTTCGTTGCCTTCTTCTTCCTGTTCTGGATGTGGATCGGCCTGGCCTGGTTGAAGCGGCTCTATTGCGAGGCGCACATGCTGCAGTGCTTCTGAACCGGAAGCGGCGAAAAAAAAGCCAGCCCGCGGGCTGGCCTTGTTCATTGCGCAACGGCTGGCGCTCAGTGCGCGGATGCCGTGGCGGCGCCGACGCCGGTTTCGGAGCGGGTCAGCTGGTCGCCGAACAACGCGCGTTCCTTCTGCGCCTGCGTGCTGTTGTCGAGGATCGACACCAGCCAGATGGTGAAGAAGGCGGCGGTCATCGAGAACAGCGCGGGCGAGGCGTAGGGGAACAGCGCGCTACCCTTCGGGTTACCCAGCGTGGCTTCCCAGACGGCCGGCGAGACGATGGTCAGCGCCACCGAGAGGACCAGGCCGACCGAGCCGCCGACCCAGGCGCCGCGCGTCGTGCAGTTCTTCCACAGCACGGACATGAACAGCACCGGGAAGTTGGCCGAGCAGGCGACCGAGAAGGCCAGCATCACCATGAAGGCGACGTTCTGCTTCTCGAACAGGATGCCGAGCACCACCGCGACGATGCCGAGGATCACGGTGGTGATCTTCGAAACGCGCAGCTCGGTCGCGCTATCGACGTTGCCGTGACGCCAGACCGAGGCGTAGAGGTCGTGGGACACGGCCGAGGCGCCGGACAGCGTCAGGCCCGCCACCACCGCCAGGATGGTGGCGAAGGCCACGGCGGAGATGAAGCCGAGGAACAGGTTGCCGCCCACCGCGTTGGCCAGATGCACGGCCGCCATGTTGCCGCCGCCCTTGAGACCGTTGGCGACCTCGCCGCCGACGTAGTAGTCGGCCGGGTTCGGGATCAGGTTGGTGATGGCGCCGAAGCCGATGATGAAGGTCAGGATGTAGAAGTAACCGATCCAGGTCGTCGCCCAGGCCACCGACTTGCGCGCCTCCTTGGCGTTCGGCACGGTGAAAAAGCGCATCAGGATGTGCGGCAGGCCGGCGGTGCCGAACATCAGCGCCATGCCGACGGAGACCGCCGAGACCGGATCGTTGATCAGCGCGCCGGGGGCCATGATGGCGTCGTGCTTGGCATGTACTTCGACCGCCTTGGCGAACAGCGCCTCGGGCGAGAAGCCGAACTGCCACAGCACCGCGACGGCCATGAAGGTGGCGCCGGAAAGCAGCATCACCGCCTTGATGATCTGCACCCAGGTGGTGGCCGTCATGCCGCCGAACAACACGTACATCATCATGATGACGCCGACGAGGATCACCGCGTAGATGTATTCGAGGCCGAACAGCACCTTGATGAGCTGGCCGGCGCCGACCATCTGGGCGATCATGTAGAAAGCCACCACGATCAGGGTGCCGGTCGCCGCGAAGCTGCGGATCGGGGTCTGCGCGAAGCGGTAGGAGGCGACGTCGGCGAAGGTGAACTTGCCGAGGTTGCGCAGGCGTTCCGCCATCAGGAAGGTGATGACGGGCCAACCGACCAGCCAGCCGATCGAGAAGATCAGGCCGTCGAAGCCGGAGGCGAACACCAGGCCGGAAATGCCGAGGAAGGAGGCCGCCGACATGTAGTCGCCGGCGATCGCCAGGCCGTTCTGGAAGCCGGTGATGCCGCCGCCGGCGGTATAGAAGTCGGCCGCCGACTTGGTCTTGGCCGCCGCCCACTTGGTGATCCACAGCGTGGCGCCGACGAAGATGGCGAACATGACGATGGCCGTCCAGTTGGTGGCCTGCTTCTGGGTGGTGCCGAGATCGGCGCCGGCCGCGAGGGCGCCGCCGGCCAGGGCCAGCAGGGCCAGGCCGCCGAGGATGTGCTTGCTGGAAACGCTCACTTGGTGGCCTCCTTGATGATTTGTTCCGCTTCCGAGTCGAACTCGGTGTTGGCGCGACGCACGTAGATCCAGGTCAGGACGATGGTGACCAGGATGACGCCGAGGCCCATCGGGATGCCGATCGACATGACGCCGCTACCCGTCTTGGTGGCCAGGAACGGCTTGTCGAAGGCGATCAGCAGGATGTAGCCGTAGTAGGCGATGATCATCAGGATGCTCATGATGATCGAGTACTTGTTGCGCTTGTTCACGAACGCCTGGAACTTCGGGTTGGCCCGAATGCGTTCGTAGGTCTCTTGTGCCATGTGTTGCCTCCTAAACTTGAAGAGAAGGTTGCGCCGCTATAGTTGTAATGGTGCGGCGCGGCGAACTTTAGGCCCGAGGTCTTACGCGGAGCTTACGGGGATGGCCGATTCGTCGCGCCGGATAAAAATTTTGACGGCGCCGCGGACAGTCCCTATAATGCGCGGCTTCCTGCGGCCAGGTAGCTCAGTTGGTAGAGCAGCGGATTGAAAATCCGCGTGTCGACGGTTCGATTCCGCCCCTGGCCACCAGACACCAAACGGCCCTCCGCTCGGAGGGCCGTTTTCGTTTTCGCCGTGAGCGGTTTTTAGAGGTGCGCCTCCTGGTAGTCGAGGATTTCCTCCAGGTGATGCATCACCTCGTCGCTGATCTCGTTGTCGCGCCAGAGGCGGATCAGTTCGCGGCGCTCGGCCTGCAGCGCCGCATGGCGCAGGCGCGCCACCAGCTCCGCGCGCGGCGTCGATTCCAGGCCCGCTGGCGCGGCCAGCGCCAGGCGATCGCCGATTTCGGCCCGCAGGGGCTCGGCCCATTCCGGCGGGGCGTTCTCTTGCCGCAGCATCGCGTCAATGGCGCCGAGCGCCGCCGCGCTCATGGCGGCGCGCACGCGCTGCTGCTCGGCGCGGACGCTCCAGTCCGTGCCCACCCGCAGGTGGCGGATCAGCGCCGGCAGGCTCAGGCCCTGGCCGACCAGGGTGGTGGCGATGACGAAGAAGGTGAGGAAGACGATCAGCTCGCGCTGCGGGAAAGGCGTGCCGTCGGGCAGGGTCGCCGGCAGGGCGAGGGCGGCGGCGAGGGAAACGATGCCGCGCATGCCGCACCAGCTGATGATGCCCAACTCGCGCTTGCGCAGCGCCGGCTCGCCCTCGCGCAGGCTGCCGGCGAGCCAGCGCGGCAGGAAGGCCACCGGATAGACCCAGGCGAAGCGCACGGCGATCGCCACCGCGCTGATGAACAGGCCCCAGCCGAACAGTTCCAGCGCGGTGTGGCGCGTGAGCTTCTCCAGCACGTCGGACATCTGCAGGCCGATCAGCATGAAGATCAGGCTGTTGAGCATGAAGACCAGCAGGTTCCACACCGAGCGCGCGATGATGCGCATCTCGGCGGAGACGATCTCCGGCGCGTGGCGGCCGCGCACCAGGCCGGCCGCCACCACGGCGAGCACGCCGGAGACATGGAGGGATTCGGCGGCGATGTAGGCGGCGTAGGGCACGAGCAGCGAGGTGAGCACCTCGATGAAGGGGTCGCCGAGCCGCTTGTGGATGGCGATGAAGACGAAGGCGAGCGCCACGCCGAGGGCGGTGCCGCCGGCGGCGACGCCGACGAACTGGGTGCTCGCGTCGAGCAGCGAGAAGCCGCCGGTCAGCACCGCGGCGACGGCGAACTTGTAGAGCACCAGGCCGGAGGCGTCGTTCACCAGGCTCTCGCCTTCGAGGATGGTGACGATGCGGCGCGGGATGTTGAGGCGCGAGAGGATGGCGGTGGCGGCCACCGCGTCGGGCGGCGAGACGATGGCGCCGAAGACGAAGGCCGCCGCCCACGGGATGTCCGGCACCATCAGCTTGAGCGCGGCGCCGACGGCCAGCGTGGTGGCGACCACCAGGCCGATGGCGAGCAGGCCGATCGGGCGGATGTTGGCCTTGAAGTCGCTCCACGAGGTCAGCAGCGCCGCCTGGTAGAGGATCGGCGGCAGCACGACGACCAGGATCAGTTGCGGATCGAAGGGAAACTGCGGCAGCCTGGGCAGCAGGCCGAGTAGGGCGCCGCCGGCGACCAGGGCGATCGGATAGGGAAACTTGAAGTGGCGGGCGATCCAGCCCAGCGCGACGGCGCACAGCAGCAACAGCAGGACGAGTTCTAGCAGCAGCATGATTCGGCGGGGGAGTCGGGGCGTGAGAAGGTGGCGGGCGGCCTGGAGGGGCGATTATCGCCGCGGTTCCCCCGCGTGGCGCGCAAATATGCGATACGGGAATGGTGGCGGCGCCCGCTGTGGTTTTTTCGATGCGCGCCGCTGGCTATGACGTTCGTGGAATTCCCCGCGGCGCGCGCTTGGATTACGATGCCGTTCCGCTTGTCGGAAGCGGGAATGGGGAGACCACGCATGCCTTTGGCCGATATCCTGACGCGCATCGACGGCGAGCACGGCCGGCTCAGCCAATTGCTCGGCGCCGTGGCCTGCATTTGTCCCGACCACGCCGGCCGCGACGACTGCCGTGGCTGCGATCCCGCGCTGGCGCGGGCCTGCGAGGATGCGCTGCACGAACACCTCGGCGAGATGCTGGCCTTCATGACCGGGCATTTCCGCTACGAGGACGGCCTGATGCGCGATTGGCGGCTGATTCCCGTCGCCCCGGAAGCCTGCGACGATCACCAGCGCGACCATACACGCATCTCGGCGGCGGCCAGCCGCATGGTCGCCGAACTCGAACCCGGCAATCCGCGCCCGGGCATTCGTGCCCTGCATGCGCTGCTCGACCACTGGATTGAGCGCCACATCGCCGAGCATGACCAGGAAATGATCCGTCTGTTGCACGGCGCCGCCAAGGCCTGATCCGCCGGCGACGGTGGCCGGCGGGGGCGGAAATTGACCGATTCGGGTTGCCCCGGCCTGGCTTTTCGTCTTTAATAACGCGGTTCTACCTTCGATAGACAGGCTCCGTGCAGGTTTTCGCCCTCGGCATCAATCACCATACCGCTCCGCTCGACATCCGCGAGCAGGTGGCGTTCGACCCGACGCGGCTGGCGCAGGCGTTGCACGACCTGCTGCGCGGGCGGCCGGTGCGCGAGGCGGCGATCCTGTCCACCTGCAACCGCACCGAGCTCTATTGCGCCGCCGAGGAGCCTGCCGCCGCCATCGACTGGCTGGCCGAGTATCACGACCTGACGGCGCGCAAGATCGAGCCCTATCTCTACCGCCATCCCCAGAAGGATGCGGTACGCCACATGTTCCGCGTCGCCTCCGGCCTCGATTCGATGGTGCTCGGCGAGCCGCAGATACTCGGCCAGATGAAGCAGGCGGCGCGTGTCGCCGAGGAGGCCGGCACGCTCGGCACCCTGCTCAACAAGCTGTTCCAGCGCACCTTCGCGGTCGCCAAGGAGGTGCGCTCGACCACCGCCATCGGCGCCAACATCGTCTCGATGGCCGCCGCCGCCGTGCATCTGTCGGAGCGCATCTTCGAGCGCCTGGCCGACCAGAACGTGCTGTTCATCGGCGCCGGCGAGATGATCGAGCTGTGCGCCGCCCATTTCGCCGGCGGCCAGCCGAAGCGCCTGTCGATCGCCAACCGCACGCCGGAGCGCGCCCAGCCCATCGCCGAACGCTTCGGCGGCGACGTGTTGCGCCTCGACGAGGTGAGCGAGCGGCTCGCCGACTACGACATCGTCGTCTCCTGCACCGCCAGCGCCCTGCCGATCATCGGCCTGGGCATGGTCGAGCGCGCGCTCAAGGCGCGCCGCCATCGCCCGATGGTGATGGTGGATCTCGCCGTGCCGCGCGATATCGAGGCCGAGATCGGCCAGCTCGACGACGTCTTCCTCTACACCCTCGACGACCTCGCCGAGATCGTTGAATCCGGCCAGGAATCGCGCCAGGCCGCCATCGTCGAGGCCGAGGAGATCATCACCCACCGCGTGGACGATTTCTTCCACTGGCTGGAATCCCGCGAGACCGTGCCGACCATCCGCGCCCTGCGCGACGCCGGCGAGCGCACGCGCCGCCACGAGCTCGAACACGCCCTCAAGCTGCTGCATCGCGGCGACGACCCGGTTCATGTGCTCGAAGCCCTGTCCAAGGGCCTGACCAACAAGCTGCTGCACCCGCCCACCCAGGCCCTCAACCAGGCCGAGGGCAGCGAGCGCGGCGAGGTCGCCCAGCTCATTTCCCGCATCTGGCGCCTGCACCCGGAGCAGTAGCGCCGGCGTCGCCGCCGCGCCGCCGCCCGGCGGCGCCATGCCCATTCCCGTCAGCCCCATGAAAGCCAGCATCCGCCACCGTCTCGAACAGCTTGCCGATCGCCTCGCCGAACTCGACGCCCTGCTCGGCGCCGAGGAGTCGACGCGCGACATGGAGGCCTTCCGCCGTCTCAACAAGGAGCGGGCCGACATCGCCGAGGTGGTCGAACTGTTTGCGTCCTATCGTCAGGCCGAGGGCGACCTCGCCGCCGCCGCCGCCATGGAGGCCGATGCCGAGATGCGCGAATTCGCCCGCGAGGAGTCCGCCGCCGCGCGGGCGACGATGGCGCGGCTGGAGGACGACCTGCAGCGCGCCCTGTTGCCGAAGGACCCGGACGACGACAAGAGCGTCTTCCTCGAAATCCGCGCCGGCACCGGCGGCGACGAGTCGGCGCTGTTCGCCGGTGACCTGTTCCGCATGTACGCGCGCTACGCCGAGCGCCAGCGCTGGAAGGTCGAGATCGCCTCGCAGAACGAGTCCGAGCTCGGCGGCTATCGCGAGATCATCGCCCGCATCGAGGGCGCCGGCGTCTACGGCCGGCTCAAGTTCGAATCCGGCGGCCACCGCGTGCAGCGCGTGCCGGCGACCGAGGCCCAGGGCCGCATCCACACCTCCGCCTGCACCGTCGCCGTGCTGCCCGAGGTCGATGCGGTGGACGACGTCCATATCAATCCGGCCGACCTGCGCATCGACACCTTCCGCGCCAGCGGCGCCGGCGGCCAGCACATCAACAAGACCGACTCGGCGGTGCGCGTCACCCACATCCCGAGCGGCCTGGTGGTCGAGTGCCAGGACGACCGCTCGCAGCACCGCAACAAGGCGCAGGCGCTTTCCGTGCTCGCTGCGCGCCTCAAGGACATGCAGGTGCGCGAGCAGCAGCAGAAGATCGCCAGCACGCGCAAGAGCCTGGTGGGCAGCGGCGACCGCTCCGAGCGCATCCGCACCTACAACTTCCCCCAGGGCCGCGTCACCGACCACCGCATCAACCTGACGCTCTACAAGATCGACGCGATCATGGACGGCGAACTCGACGAACTGATCGGCGGCCTCAAGGCCGAGCACCAGGCCGAACTGCTCGCCGCCCTCGCCGGGGAGGAATGAGGCCCGCCCCCCTTCGCCCCCCTCGCGGGGGGGGCTTGTTTGCTCGCTGCGCTCGAAAATATTGGGCGGCGGCGTGGCGGCGTGGGATCGGGTTGCGGCTTCGCCGCGTGCCGTCCCGGCTTGGGGCGGCCCTGCGCCGGGACTGCTGATGTTGAGCATCGTCGCTGCGCTCGCCGACGCGCGCCAGCGCATTCCGCCGGCCGAGGCGCGCCTGTTCCTGACTCATCTGCTGGGCAGGTCCGCCGCCTGGCTGGAGGCGCATCGCGACGAACCGCTGACCCCCGCCAATGCCGAGAAATTCGCGGCGCTGGTGGCGCGGCGCGCGGCCGGCGAACCGGTCGCCTATCTGCTCGGCGTGCGCGAGTTCTACGGCCGCGATTTCGCCGTCACGCCGGACGTGCTGATTCCGCGACCGGAAACCGAACTGCTGGTGGATATCGCCCGAGAGAAAGTCGGCGCCGGCGGGACGGTGAATATCCTCGACCTCGGCAGCGGCAGCGGCTGCCTCGCGGTCACGCTGGCCCTCGAACTGCCGCAGGCGCGGGTGACCGCGGTGGACGTCGCGCCGGCCGCGCTGGAAGTCGCGCGCGGCAACGCGGCCCGGCTCGGCGCGCGGGTCGCGTTCGTCGCCAGCGACTGGTTCGCCGCGCTGCCCGCCGCGAGCTACGACCTGATCGTGTCCAACCCGCCCTACATCGCCGCCGGCGATCCGCATCTGGCCCAGGGCGACCTGCGCTTCGAACCGGCCGGCGCGCTCACCGACCACGCCGACGGCCTCGCCGCGATCCGCCGCATCGTCGCGGACGCGCCGCATTGGCTCGCGCCCGGCGGCTGGCTGTTCTGCGAACACGGCTACGACCAGGCGGCGGCCGTCGGGGCGCTGCTCGCGGCGGCGGGCTTCGCCGCCATCGAGCAGCACCGCGACCTCGCCGGCATCGTGCGCGCCAGCGGCGGGCGGCGGCCCGGATGAGCGCGCCGCGCCTGGCATATGCTATGGTTGTTGGCCGGAAGAACTTTCCGCCGCGATTGGAGAACCCCCCCCATGCCAAAAAGCGCGAAGAAATGCCTGATGCTGGTGGCGCTGCACCCGGCCGCGTCCGCGCCGCGCAAGCCCGCGCCCCTGTCGCAGCGCGAGGTCGAGATATTGCTTCACATGCGCGAGGGCACCACCGACAAGGAGATCGCGCGCCTGCTGGGGCTGAGCGAGCGGACCGTGCAGCATCACGTCCAGTCGGTCTGCCAGAAGCTCGCGGCGGCGAACCGCACCCAGGCGGTGGTAACCGCCCTGCGCCGGCGGATCATCCCCCTGCATTAGCCGTCCCGCTGCGCGCGGCATGACGGGCGCTATTGCTTATTGCAGACAACGACATAGGCGCTTCTCGCTATTGTCTGGTTCCGGGCGCGCGCGGCTTCCCGCGCCGCAGGTTCCTACCGTATGATTTGCCCCCGGCATGGCGGATTCCCGCCACACACGCGCATCGAGACCGTATCCATGAGCCTGATTTCCGTCACCAGAGAAGACATCCCGCTCGGCAGTCCCTTGCCCTGGCCGCTCTATGATCAGGGCGGCGGAGTGTTGCTGGCGCAGGGCGCGGTCGTCGATAGCGCCGAGCGGCTCACCGCCCTGTTGGCGGCGGGGCCGCTGCGCGAACTTTCCTGGAACGTGCCGAGCGGAGCGGCGGAACCTTCCGCCGACAACGCGGCGGCGACCAAGGCGATGCTCGCCGACATCCCGGAGACCGGCTTCAGCTTCCAGGACATGCGTCTGCGCGTCGGCGACCGCATCCAGCTGCAGCCGCCGGCGACGGTCAGCCAGGAGCGCTATATCGTGCGCCTGATCGGCTATCTGGAAAACGCCACCCTGCTGGTCACGATGCCGCTGGAGAACGGCCTGCGCGTGCCCTTGCGCGAGAACGACAAGATCGTCGCCCGCGTGTTCACCAGCCAGAAGGCCTTCGGCTTCACCTCGACGGTGGAGCGCGTCTGCAAGATTCCCTACGACTACCTGCACCTGTCCTTTCCCTATGCGATCCAGGGCTCGGTGATCCGCAAGTCGCCGCGCGTGCGCACCAAGATCATCACCTCGATCGCGCGTCCCGAAGAAACCGACGAGAGCAAGCGCCAGTCCGGCCTGATCGTCAATCTTAGCGCCGACGGCGCCCTGGTGCGGGCACGCCAGCCGGTCGCCGAAAAGGGGCAGCTGCTGCGCCTCGCCTTCCGCGTCAATCTGCACAGCGTCGACGCCTTCCTGACCGTGAATGCGGTGGTGCGCAGCCTCTTCCGCGACGAGAACGGCGAGGGCGGCGGCGCGCCGATGCACAACCACGGCCTGCAATTCCAGGACCTCAAGCCCAACGACAGCGTGATCCTGCAGAGCATGATCTACCAGCAGATGATCGAGCAGCCGCAGACCATCGCCTGACACCGCCGTTTTCGCATCGCCTGCCGGCCTTGACCCGGCGGACGCCGGCCGCTAAAATTTCCCGACTATTTTTATAAGTTATTAGCAAGGAACCCGACATGGATGCCAAGGAAAAGATTCACCAGACCGTCACCCAGAATCCCGTCGTGCTCTACATGAAGGGCACCAAGCAGTTCCCGACCTGCGGCTTCTCCGGCCGCGCGGTGCAGATCCTCAAGCTCTGCGGCGTGGACTTCGTCGACGTGAACGTGCTCGCCGACGCCGAGATCGTGCCGGCGCTGCGCGACTACGCCGACTGGCCGACGATTCCCGTGCTCTACATCCGCGGCGAGTTCATCGGCGGCTGCGACATCATGACCGAGATGTACCAGGCCGGCGAGCTGCAGGCCAAGCTCGGCGACCTCATGAAGGCCCCGGCCTGAGCTGAAGGCCAGAGGTCAAGCCAGCGCTGCGTTTGCGCCGGGCCGCCCGACCGCAGGGAATCCCTGCGGGACGAGCAAACGCGGCACGCGGCGCAGCCGCAATCCGCTCCCACGCTGCCACGAAGCCGCCCCGAGTTATCGAGCGCAGCGAGCCGGCAAGAACCCCCCGCGAGGGGGGCGAAGGGGGCGGGCAATACGCTAACAGCGCAGTTCGGCGGAGAGTTTTTCGATCATGCGGCGCGCCTGGCCGAGGTAGCCGCCGCCGAACATGTTGTAGTGGTTGAGGATGTGGTAGAGGTTGTAGAGCGTCTTGCGCGTCTCGTAGCCCGCGTCCAGCGGCCATGCCATGCGGTAGGCGGCGTAGAAGGATTCCGGGAAGCCACCGAAGAGCTCGGCCATCGCCAGATCCGCCTCGCGGTCACCGCGATGCACGGCGGGATCGAAGACCACCGGTGTGCCGTCGGGTAATTGCGCGGCGTTGCCCGACCACAGGTCGCCGTGCAGCAGGGAAGGCTGCGGGCGGTAATCGACGAAGAAGGCGGCGAGCCGTTCCGCCAGTTTCTCCCCCTGGGCGCGGAGGCCGCGCTCCATGCCGCGCGCGGCGGCGCGGCGCAGTTGCGGCCGCAGCCGCTCGTCGGCGAAGAAGCCTGCCCAGGTGCGGTGGCTCTGGTTCGCCTGCGGCGTCGCGCCGATGTAGTTGTCGCGTGGCCAGCCGTAGGGCGCGTCGGGATCGGCCGGGCGGTGCAGGGCGGCGAGTGCCGTGCCCAGGGCCGCGCCGCCGGCGCGGTCGAGGCTGCGCAGCTCCAGGTGTTCGAGCACG
>JANJVS010000146.1 GCA_024709955.1 Rhodocyclaceae bacterium | reverse complement strand
GTGCCGTCACCCGACGACATTCGAAAGGAGAACCGGCGATGGAACACCGGAACGAAGCCCGGCCGCGCGACGCGGCCCATGCGGCCCCCCAGGCCGCGCGCCTGCCGCGCCCCAAACTGCACGTCACCCTCGCGGCGACGCCCTCGGAAATCCTCGCGGCCCAGAAGCTGCGCTGGCGCGTCTTCGCCGACGAGCTCGGCGCGCGCCTGCCCTCGCGCGTGCCCGGCGTGGACCGCGACATCTACGATCCCTATTGCGACCACCTGATCGTGCGCGACGAGGCCAACGGCCGCATCGTCGGCACCTATCGCATCCTGCCGCCGGAACAGGCGCGCAAAATCGGCAACTACTATTCGGAAAGCGAATTCGACCTGACGCGCCTCGCCCACCTGCGCCCCCACATCGTCGAGATCGGCCGCTCCTGCATCGATCCCGATTACCGCACCGGCGCGACCATCGCGCTGCTCTGGTCCGGCCTGGCGCGCTACATGCGCGAGCACGGCCACGAATACCTGATCGGCTGCGCCAGCATCGGCATGCAGGACGGCGGCCACAACGCCGTCGGCATTTTCCAGGCCCTCGCCGACCACATGGCGCCGCCCGAATACCGCGTCTTCCCGCGCCACGCGCTGCCTCTCGACCGCATCGGGGCCTCGGCCAGCCCCGAGATTCCGCCGCTGCTCAAGGGCTACATGCGCGCCGGCGCCTGGATCTGCGGCGAGCCGGCCTGGGACCCGGACTTCAACACCGCCGACCTGCTGCTCCTGCTGCCGATGGGCCGCGTCGAGTCGCGCTACTCGAAGCATTTCATGGAGCGGCAAAACTGAAGCCGCTGTTCGTCGAACTACGCGCCGCCTTCCGCCTGGCGCGCGTCGGCCTGCATCTCGCCTGGGGCGCGGCCACCGTCGCGGCGATATTCCCCTGGGCCGGCCTGGCGCAGCGGCGCGCGCTCAAGCACCGCTGGTCGCGCCAGCTTGTCGGCATCCTCGGCCTGCGGCTGGATAAAGTCGGTTCCGGCGGCACGGTGCGCGGCCTGCTGGTCGCCAACCACATTTCCTGGCTCGACATCCACGTCATCAACACCCTGGTGCCGGCCGCCTTCGTCGCCAAGGACGACGTCAGGAGCTGGCCGCTGATCGGCTGGCTGTGCGCCAGGACGGAAACCATTTTTCTCGCGCGCGGCTCGCGCGCCGCCGCCCAGGATGCGCGCGAGCGCATCGTCGCGGCGCTGCGCGCCGGCACGCCGGTGGCGGTGTTTCCCGAGGGCACGACCACCGGCGGCGAACGCCTGCTGCCCTTCCACGGCGCGCTGTTCCAGGGCGCCATCGACGCCGGGGCGCCGGTGATGCCGCTCGCCCTGCGCTACCTCGACGCGCGCGGACGGCCCAGCCGCGCGCCGGCCTACGACGGCGCCATCACGCTCTGGCAAAGCCTGTTGGCGATCGCGCGCGCCGACGGCCTGACGGCGCAATTGCGGGTGCTCGCGCCGCTGCCGAGCGCGGACACGGACCGCCGCCACCTCGCGGCACACAGCCACCGCGCCATCGCCTATCACCTCGGCCATGGCGACGCCATGGCCGGCGCGGCTACTGCCAGCCCGTCGGCTGCGCCGCCTGGCCGCAGGGCATCTGGAACACCCGCCGATCTTCCAGTCGCACCGCCGTCAGACTGCCGCCCCACAGACAACCCGAATCCAGCGCCAGCAACCTGTCCGTCTGCCTGAAGCCGAGGGCGGACCAGTGGCCGCAGACGATGGTGGCCCGCGCGCTCCGACGGCCGGGCGCATCGAACCAGGGCAGACAGCCCGCCGGCCCGCGCTCGGGCGGACCCTTGGCGCCCGGCGCGCGAAATTCCATGCGCCCGTCGGCCGTCACGAAGCGCATGCGCGTCATGGCGTTCACCACCACGCGCAGGCGGTCCCAGCCGCTCAGGTCGTCGGCCCAATAATTCGGCTCCGAGCCCCACATGTTGGCGAGGAAGTCGCGATAGTCCGGAGAGGTCAGGGCGGCGGAGGCCTCGTCGGACAGGGCCTGGGCCTGGGCGACATCCCAGCAGGGCAGCAGGCCCGCATGCACCATCGCCCAGTCGCCCTCGACATGGAACAGCGGCTGGGCGCGCAGCCAGGCGAGCAGTTCGTCCCGGTCGGGAGCGGCGAGGATGGCATCCAGCGTGTCCTCCCTGTTGGCCTTGCCGTAACCCTCCGCCTGCATCACCAGGTGCAGGTCGTGGTTGCCGAGCACCGTGACGGCGGCCGCGCCGAGCCCCTTGACGAAGCGCAGCACCTCCAGCGACTGCGGGCCGCGATTGACCAGGTCGCCGACGAACCAGAGACGGTCGGCCTCGGCGTCGAAGCCGATGTAGTCGAGCAGGCGCGCAAGGGGAGCGTAGCAGCCCTGCAGATCGCCGATCGCGTAGGTGGCCATGCGGGAAGGAGGCGCGCCTAGTAGTCAGTCACGCAGGTTTGCGTGGATGCCGAGGCGCGCCTCCGCGCCCCGGTCGCGCGAAGCGAACCACAGCCATAGCACGGGCTATGGCGAGGATGAGCGACAAAGCGAACGGGGATGCGGGGCGTGCCGAACATAGCAGAATCTGCGTGACTGACTACTAGCCCTCGCGGGTCAGCGGCACCGGCTTCAGGGCCGGCGGCGTGGCCGGCTGGTATTCGGGCACCCAGCGGCGCAGATCGCGGCGCACCTCGGCGTCGGAACGCGGCGCCGGCGCGCGCAGCCAATCGAGCAGTTCGTCGAGCCAGCCCTCGGCCACGGGACGCGCCTTGGCGATGCGCACCTTGGGATGGTGGGTCGGGCGCGTCTGCTCGTCGTTGGCGAGCAGTTCCTCGTAGAGCTTCTCGCCGGGACGCAGGCCGGTATAGACGATCTGCACCTCGTCCTCGCGCCGGCCGGAAAGCCGGATCATCTGCCTGGCGAGGTCGGCGATGCGGATCGCCTGGCCCATGTCGAGCACGAAGATCTCGCCGCCCTCGCCCATCGCGGCGGCCTGCAGCACCAGCTGCGAGGCCTCGGGGATGGACATGAAGTAGCGCGTGATCTCGGGATGGGTGACGGTGATCGGCCCGCCCTTGCGGATCTGCGCCTGGAACTTCGGGATCACGCTGCCGGTGCTGCCGAGCACGTTGCCGAAACGCACGATCTCGAAGCGCGTGTCGCGCTGCGCGCCCTGCAGCGACTGGCAGACCATCTCGGCGAGGCGCTTGCTCGCGCCCATGACGTTGGTCGGATTCACCGCCTTGTCGGTGGACACCAGCACGAATTCCGGCACCTGGGCGCGCAGCGCCGCCATCGCCACGACGTAGGTGCCGAGCACGGTGTTGCGCACCGCCTGCCAGGCGTTGTGCTCCTCCATCAGCGGCACGTGCTTGTAGGCGGCGGCGTGGAACACCACCGACGGCGTGTAGCGGCGCATGATCTCGGCGAGCCAGCCGGCGTCCTTGACGTCGCCCGCCAGCGGCGCGAGGGCGACCGCCGGGAAGCGTTCGAGCAGTTCCTCGTGCAGGGTGTAGAGCGCGAATTCGTTGTTCTCGAACAGCAGCAGCTGGGCGGGCTGCAGGTGGCAGATCTGGCGGCACAGCTCGCTGCCGATCGAACCGCCGGCGCCGGTCACCATCACCACGCGACCGGAGAGCAGGCCGCGGATCTCCGGCGTGTCGATGCTCACCGGCGTGCGGCCGAGCAGGTCTTCGAGGTTGATCGGCCGCAGGTGGTCGAGGCGGTCCTGGCCGGAGAGCAGCTGCTCGGTGGTCGGCACGGTGTAGGTCTTGACGTCGGCCTGGAGGCAGAGGGCGCTGATGCGCTGGCGGTTTTCCTCGCTCTCCGAGGGCAGGGCGAGGATCGCGTGGCGCACGCCGAGGCGGTGGGCCCAGTAGCCGATCTCGCCGATGGCGCCATGCACGCGCTGTCCCATGACCTCGCGGCGCTGCTTGCCCGGATCGTCGTCGAGGAAGCCGACCACGCGCCACTCGGTGGAACGCGTCAGGTCCTGGACCAGGGTCGCGCCGGCGCGGCCGGCGCCAAGCACCAGCACGGGCCGGCCCTGGGCGCCGAGTTCGCCGTAGAGACGGTGCTCCTTCCAGGTGCGGTAGGCGGCGCGGCCGCCGCCCATCAGCACCAGCAGCAGCAGCGGATAGAGCACCAGGATCGAGCGCGGGATGACGCCGAGCATGCCGAACAGCGGCACGATGGCGGCCAGCAGCAGGGTGGACAGCGCCACCGCCTTGAGGATGCGCAGCAGGTCGGGCAGGCTGGAGAAGAACCAGATGCCGCGGTAGAGACCCATGGCGCGGAACACCACCGCCTGCACCGGCAGCAGCAGCAGCAGCGCGGCCCACATCGGCGGCGCGAACTCGTCGGGCAGGGCGAAATTGAAGCGCAGCTGGTAGGCGGCCAGCCAGGCGGTCGCCACGGCCAGCAAGTCGAAGGCGAAGACCGCGAACGACCGCCACTTGCCCAGCCAGTGCATCATCGGCTTCGCCATCGAAGAAACCCGCCCCTTTTGTTGTTCAACCGGCTATCCGGAAGCGCGGATTCTAGCACCGGGGCATCGGCGGCAAGGACGGAATTCCGCTCCCCGAATCCAGCTATTCAGCCCTTGGCGGCGGCGCCGGAATGCCCACGCCATAAGCGGTCCACCCGCAGGAAGAGCGCCGCATGGACAAGCAGCGCGACGAAGAACGCCGGCGCGCGCAAGGCTTGCGGCAGCAGGGCGAGCAGGCCGCAGAACAGCATCAGCGCATAGGCGCCCAGCGCCATGCGCCGGTGCGACCAGCCCATGCGCACCAGGCGCTGGTAGTAGTGTTCCCGATGGGCATGCCAGACCTTCTCGCCGCGCAACGCGCGCCGGGCGAGGGTCAGCGTCGCGTCGGCAATGAAGGGCAGGAAGACCAGCAGGGGGACAAGAGCGTCCCAGGCGCCGCGCGCCCAGCCCCACAGGCCGAGGGCGCCGGCCAGGAAGCCGAGGGGAATCGAGCCGCAGTCGCCGAGGAAGATGCGCGCCGGATCGAAGTTGAAGACCAGGAAACCGAGGGCGGCGGCGGCGACCACCAGGCAGAACAGGGCGAGGCGCGCGTCGCCGCCGAGCCCGGCGGCGGCGGCGAGGCTGCCGAAGCCGATCAGCGCCATGCCGCCGGCCAGGCCGTTGGCGCCGTCCATGAAGTTGTAGAGGTTGATGCCCCAGGCCAGCAGCAGCACCAGCGCGAGGCCGAGGACAAAAGTCGGCGCCGGCAGGACGGTGAGCACCCAGGCCGCCACCGCGCCGAGATGGACGAGCAGGCGCAGCCAGGCGGGCAGGCCGCGCAGGTCGTCGAGCAGCGACACCAGGGCGAGGCCGCCGGCCAGCCAGGCGAGGGCATGGAATTCCGGACCCGCGCACCAGGCCGCGACGACGACCGCCAGCACCACGCCGAGCCCGCCGAGGCGCGGGATCGGCGCGCGGTGCAGCGAGCGCTCGTTGGGCAGGTCGGGCGCCAGGCGCAGGCCGAGCCGCGTGTGCAGCAGGAAGGCGCTGATGCCGGCCGAGAGCGCGGCGGCGAGCAGCGGGCAGAGCAGGAATTCCATCAGGCCGCCCCCCCCGTCTGGCGCCCGCGATACCAGGCGCAGGTTTCCGCCAGTCCCCGCGCGAACGGCACGGGCGGCTGCCAGCCATGGACGATACGGAAGTCGCGGTCATCCACCACCAGATCCGCGAACAGACGCTCGACGATCTCGCCGCGTCCCGCCAGCCGTGCCAGCGCGGCGAGCGCGGGCACGGGAAACGGGAACAACCATGCCGGCCGGCCGAGCCCCGCCGCGATGGCGCGCAGCAACTCGGCGAGGCTCGGCGCCGCGCCGTCGGCGACGAGATAGGCGCGCCGGTCGGGCACCTCGGCGGCCAGGCAGACGCGGATCGCGTCGGCGAGGTTGCCGACGCCGATCAGGCTGCGGCGCGCCGCGACGGCGGCGAAAGGCAGGGGCAGGCCCGTATCCATGAGCTTGAGCAGTTTGCGGAAGTTGGCCCCGACGCCGGGGCCATACACCAGGGGGGGGCGCAGGATGACGTAGTCGAGGCCGGGGACAGCCGCGAGCGCCCGCTCCGCCGCCCACTTCGACTCGGCGTAGAGGTCGGGGGGCGCGGGCGGCGCGGCATCGTCGAAATGTCCGGTCGCGCCCAGCACCTTCGCGCTGCTGACGAACACCAGGCGCGCGCCGGCGGCGGCCGCCGCGCGGGCCAGGTCCGCCGTCGCCTCCACATTGACGCGCCAGAGCGCGTCGCGTGCCACCCGTCCGAGC
This sequence comes from Rhodocyclaceae bacterium, assembly GCA_024709955.1. Taxonomy (GTDB): domain Bacteria; phylum Pseudomonadota; class Gammaproteobacteria; order Burkholderiales; family Rhodocyclaceae; genus Sulfuricystis. The sequence goes on along the minus strand of JANJVS010000146.1, from coordinate 395 downwards.
GGCGCGTGGGCCATGCCGGCCAGATGCACCGCCGCCGTCGCGCCGTCGAGCAGCCTGGGCCAGTCGACGGCAGCGGCGATATCCGCCCGGACCGCCTGCGTGCCCGCCGGCGCGGGGCGGCGGCCATGCAGCGCGCGCACCGCATGGCCCGCGTCGAGCAGGCAGCGGCAGACGGCGCGGCCGACGAAGCCGCTCGCGCCGGTGACGAGGACGGTGCCGCCCGCTTGCGCGCTCACGGTATCTGGTAGCTCAGTTGATAGCGGCCGGCGGCGAGCATCTCGTCGCCGCTGGTCCCGTAGCCGACATAGATCTGCGTTCCCGAAATCAGCGAAGCGTCGAAGGATTCGATGAGTTCGACGAGCTCCCAGCTGCCTTCCTCGACGCCCGAGAGGTAT
>JANJVS010000113.1 GCA_024709955.1 Rhodocyclaceae bacterium | reverse complement strand
CCGTGATTCGCAGCCATCCGGTTGCTTCAATACGAGCAACGGCCTGCTCGTCCAGGCCTATCTCTTGCCACTGCGGGCGTGGTAGCGGGTATGTTTTGCTTGTATAAAGCCTGGCCGCAAATTCCATCAAGATTCCCGCATCGCCGCGCCCTGCCCTAGTGATCCTTTGCCAGTAGTTTTCGAAAATTTCGTACTCGCTCCGGGGAGCTGCCTGAAATGATGCGTACGGCAAGTCGAGGTATAGGCCGGCAAGTACGGGGTTGCGCAGTATTTTTTTGAGGTCAGCGGGTAGCTCTACCCAGCTTCGACCATTTTTCTTCAACAGCGAAACCAGCTCATCCACCGAGAAGTCGCTTACGACATGGACGTGGACGGTGTTTTCATGGCTCTGTTGAAGGGCTTGGGCGATCCAGCGCGGTACGGTTATGGCTAAACGCATTCCCCAATCGCCCCAGTCCTGATTGACAATATCCTGGGCAAGATTCACGTCCTGAACGTCATCTAGCGCGATGACAACTTTTGGTTGTCCCCCGTTTGGATAAAGCTCGCGCAGGCGATGTGAAAAAGCGATGAGGGTGGTTTCGGATGTTTCGGTGAGACCGAATTGCCAGAGGTCTCGTGACGCTTGGATTAGCAAATCGGCGCGATCCGTGGCGGCAGTAATCAACACAGCAATCTCACGTTCCTGCCCGAGTGTATAAAGCAATCGTCCGAGCTGCCATGTTTTGCCGCTACCGCTTTCGCCTGCAATTACAAGCACAGATTTATCGATAGGCCAGTAGGGAGTCGTTCTTACATCTCTGTCAAACCGATATTTGATGCGCTCCAAGCGACTATGCGTTAGAGCGGCCATGTTGAAAGGAAGCTCTGCAAGTTTGCGCAGGCGGTCAGGGTTAAGTTCGGCTTCGCGAAAAATGGCTTCAATTCTCATGCCATCAAGCCGGGTTTCGCCTTTGCTCAACCTTTCAAGCAACTTACCTACCAGCAGTTGGCGAACTCTTGGTTCGTCACCGAGATTAGGCACATATGGCCGCAACAGGCTCTCGATTGACGCTGCACGCGCAATTCCCGCCACGGAAAAATCCATATCGAAATGGGCCAGCAGATGAAACGTGATGGCCTGTTCATCCCCGGCCTGAGGCAATGTCGCGCTTCGTGTCGCAACGACAAGGTGGTCGAAATAGTCGCGGTAAGTAAGCTGTGAACCAGCACCGAAGTTCTGGATTTTCGTGTCGTCAAGTTCATCTCGACCGCCAACTTGCTTGATGGCCTTGAGGAAAGAGAGGAATGTTGCCAGCCGTCCGGCCCGCCCATCGGTTACAAATCGATACCTGGCATGGGGAGGTAATGACGATGGGACGGATTTTCGTAGGTCGCGGAGAACAGACTGAATATCAGAGAGTGCCCATGTCCCATCGCTTCGTGTCTTGTATTGTTCTACCAAATATTGACCTGCTGCTTCTGCTCGCGCATCACCTCCATTGCGAGGCTCCAGCACGAGTTGGGCATCTACGACTTCCTGACCATTCAGTTTTCCAGAAAGCCTTACTTCTGCCAACCAACCGAGATGCTGAATGATTTGGTAAAGAAAGCCGTTAATTGCGGCTGGGCCCCCAGCTTGGGTCATGGCTGGTCCTCATTCAGATTTTTTGTGATCGCGAAAAGTCGGCGTTGGCGGGACGGTGGCTTAGCCGCTGCGCGCGGCCTCTGCCGCGATATGTCCCGCGAGGGTGGTGACGAAAGCTCGCAGGCCGGTCATTTCGCAGAGTTCGGAATACGCGCCCGTCTTCGCCGCCGCGCGCGGCGAGAGCAGCAGCGCGGCCGTGGTGTAGAGCTGTTCGCGTATCAGTCGCTGGCAGAGGATGTCGTACCGCTGTGCATAAGCCGCGCCCTTGAATTCGGGGAAGACGGGAAAGTGCGGAGACTTGTCCTGCACCGGGGCACGCGAGCCGGGGCAGTCTTCCAACAGCATCAGCCAGCCGACGAAGGGCTTGGCGGCGGCACCGAAGGCTCCTTCGCGGTAGGCGGTCCAGAGATCGGTCGCCGTGCCGAGGGCTTCCTCGGCGCGGTTGTTGAAGTTGTTGCCGAAGCTCGGTCCGACATGGCTCTTGAATTCGAGCGCCGCGACAAGCCGGCCATCGTTGATGATCAGCATGTCCCACAGTTTGGTGGGCCGGAAATAACCGGGCAAGGTCAGCAAGCGACGTTGCAGGTGGATGTCGGCATGGCCCAGGCCGTTGGCCCGCACGATGGCGGCGACCATGTCGAGAAATCCATCCATGTTCTTGCCGGCGGTCACGCCGGCGCGCTCGCCCTGGTCGGCCTTGCCGCTGGCGAGCTGCTTTTCCCGCGCGGATGCGCGGTTGCCCCAGAAGCGGCGGATGGCCTGCTTGGCAAGGGATTCGTGATTGGCAAGATCGAGCGGCATGTCAGTCGTCTTTCAGCAAGGCACGTTCGGCGGGAGTCAACGCATAGATGTCATGCACGATCGCGCGGCAGCGCGCCTGGTCGCCCGCCCTGGCGGCATCGCAAAGCGCATCGCGCAGCGCGGGGGCGATGCCGTTCCATGCGGGCAGGCGGATGCGACGCAGGTATTGGGCCTGGAAACGCAGATGGCCGCCGGCCATCTTGACCGAATAGACGGATACGAACAGGTTGGCGATGCCCGCCCGCAGGACGGCCTGGAGCGCCCGCAGGTCCCACTGTTCCGAAACGATGTAGTAGAGATTGTGATGGGGGTAGAGCTGGCCTGCTTCAAACACGATATGGGCCGACCCCTTGATGTCGGGAATCAGCAGCTTCGGCCGTCGCGCCAAGGCGGGCACGATGCGGTCGATGGTTCGATACCAGGCATCCGGGGAGCGTTTGGCGACGTTGCGTGCCCGTATGGCCGCTTCGTGGCTTGCGAGATAGGCGCGCAGGCGCGGGTGATCCGCGAGCGCAACCAGCTTGCCGTCCGCGTCGAAGGGATTGACGACGCCGAGCCCGCGCCAGTCGACATGGCCGCTCTTGATGTCCTTGGTGGTGACCAGCGGCAGCTTGCGGCTCTCCTCGACATCGAGGGCATCGTAGGGGGCGATGAACACCTTGTCCGCGCCCGTGGCGACCCCGATGCCCACTTGACAGCCGGCTCCTTCCAGGGTGGGAAAGCACGCTTCGAGGCGACGCACGAGGTCAGTGCGGTCGGGCGCATGGAGTATCCAGGGCTCCGCGCCGCGGACGATGGCATCGGCATCCGCGACGTCGTCTTCCCGTGTTTCGCCGCGCAATGCCCGGGACAGCCGCGCCAGGTTGGCCGGCTCCAGCGCGGGACGATGTGCGACGCGCGTCGTCGTGCCCCGCGCGCGCGCGATGACGGTGATGGCCGGATAGGCGATGACGTCGGCGTCGAAGGCCGGCGTGCCCACCATGTCGACATAAGCGGCCAGATGGTAGCCGGTGGCGACAAGCGCGCGCAGCGGGCCACCGTAGCGGTTTTTCATCCAGCGGTCGGAACAGATGAAGGCGAGTTGGCCGCCGGCCGCGAGCTGGCGCAGGCTGTGTTCGATGAACGGGATGTAGAGGTCGGCGCGATCGAAGATGGTGGGAAAACGTGCCCGGTATTCAGCCATCAGCACGTCTGCCACCATCTCCTGGCGGACATAGGGCGGATTGCCGACGACATGGGTGAAGCGCGGGCGCGAATCGGACAGCAGGTAATCGGCTTCGACGAGCCAGAGATTGCACAGCTTCTCGGCGAGTGATGCGGCATACCCGCGCGCGGCGAAAACGGCGATCAGCCGGGCGCGGGTTTCCCGCACGCTGTCGGCATGGATCTCGAATCCCCGGATGGCCTCGGCAAGGTCGCCGACCGGGTCGGCGCCGGTGTATGACGTGAGTAGGCGCTCGGCGGCGGGGATGAGGAAGTCGCCATGACCGAAGGCGGGTTCCAGCAGGCGCAGGCGCCAGAGCGGCTGGTCAGGGGTATAGCCCGCGAGGTCCAGCATGAAGTCCACCACCTCGCGGCGAGTGAATACCGCGCCCCGTTCTTCGTGACCCGATGTCGCCAATTCGGCGATGGCACTGGCGAGCGGGTCGCGGGTCTCGAAAAGGGATAGCTGGGCCATGAAGGAAATATGGGGGGAAGGCAAAAAGATAGCATGGCTACTGTAATTCCCGGTAGCCGGAGTATGCCGCCCATCTGTCGGGATGGGCGGCATTTTCCCTCAGTGGTCTCTGGATGGGCCGTGAGCCGTTCAGGTGCGGAAGGCGCTGGCGCTTTGTTCCAGGCGCCTGGCCACGCCTTCCAGGTTCTTCACCTCGCCGAGCAGGTCGTGGGCGCGCTGGGTGTTGGCGTCCGCGGCCTGGGCGATGAGCTCGACGGACTGGGCGATGCTCTGGCTGGTGGTGCCCTGCTCCCGGTTGGCGGCGGCGATTTCGGTGGCGGCATCGACCGAGCGCTGGCTGGCCTCGGCGATGGCCTGCAGGGCTCGCTCGGCCTCGGCGGCGAGCTGGGCCGCCTGACCGGCCTGGCGCGCGATTTCCTTGGTCGTGTCGGTGGCCTGACGGGTGCCGCTCACGGTCTGGTCGAGCACGCGGCCGATCTCGCTGGTGAACTGGGTGGATTTCTCGGCAAGCTTCCTGACTTCGTCGGCGACCACGGCGAAGCCGCGTCCGGCCTCGCCGGCGCGCGCCGCTTCGATGGCGGCATTGAGCGCCAGCAGGTTGGTCTGGTCGGCGATGTCGGAAATGGCCTGGGCGATGCCGGCGATTTCGCTGGAGCTGGCGGCGAGCTGCTCCATCAGGCCTTCCGCATGGCCGGTCTCGCCGACGATCTTGCGCATTTCGGCGGAGACGGCGGCGGCGTCGTCGAGACCCTGGCGCGAGCGCTCCAGGGTCTCGCGCGCGGCGTCGGCCGAATAGCCGGCCTGGTCGGCGGTGTGGCTGATGCTGACGGACATCTGCTCGACGGCGGCGGCCAGGGCGCTGGCCTGGTTAGATTGCTCCTCGGCGGCCTCGGCCACCGCGTGGGCGGTGGCGTCGAGGCGGCGCGCCGACTGGAAGGCCTCCGCGGAACTGGCCGACAGTTCGCGGATCAGGCCGCCGATCTGGGTGCGCGCCGCATTGGCTTCGCGGGCGATGACGCCGATCTCGCATTGCGCGTCGGGGATCGGCTGGCCGAGGTCGCCGGCGCCCATGCGGCGCATGCCGTCGGCGACGGCGTCCACGCCGGTCAGGCCGCGCGTCGCGGCGATCCAGGCGGCGACGGCGCTGATCAAGGCGCCGCACAGGCAGGCCAGGGCGAGTTGCCAGCGCAGCGCGGCCGAGTTTTTCGCGTATTCCTCGATCCAGGTGCCGCCGGCCACCACCCAGCCCCAGCTCGGACTGGGCTTGTAGACGACGATCTTCTCGCGTTCCTTGCCCGTGCCGTCGTCGTACGGGTAGGTGATGGTGCCTTCGGCCCTGCTGGCCATTTCGCGCGCGATCATCGTGATCGGTCCGGGAATCTCCTTGGCGGCCTTGCCCTCGAGCTTCGGATGCATGATGAAGACGGCGTCCTCCGGCTTGTCGCCGAGCTTCATCACGTAGGGGTAGCCGCTGTCGCCGAACTTCATGGCGAGGAAGGTGTCGCGCAGGCGCGTCATCTCGCCGCCGACGTCGGTGCGAACCGACCAGGCGCCGACCACCTTGTCTTCCGCGTTCCTGATCGGCAGGAACGCGCTGACGTAGTACTTGCCGCCGCGGATCACCACGCCGACCCATTCCTTGCCTTCGAGCACCGTCCTGGTTTCCTTGGCGTCGGCGGCGATCGCCGTGCCGGCCATGCTGGCGCCGGCCTTGTCCTTGAGCAGGGTGGCGGCGCGCACCATCTCGCCCTTGGCGTTGAGCAGCAGCAGCGCGGGTTCGGCTCCCAGCATTTCCTTCCAGCGCGACAGCAGCTTCTCGTTGCCGTTGATGGTCTCGCCGCCGGCGCGATAGACCGGCATGCCGAAGGCATCCTTCTCGCCGCTTTCGCGCATGCCGTCGCCGAGCAGCAGCTTGAGGGTGGCGAGGCGCCGATAACCGCTCGCCTCGATGGACTTGTAGGTGAGTTCGAGGCTGTCGACGACCGCGCCGATCTGGCCGCGCGCGGCCTCCTCGGCGGCGATGCGCTCGGCGCGGGAGAAGGTCATCAGGCTGAATGCCGCCACGGCGGCGAAGGCCAGGGCGCAGGCGATGGCGACCGTGGCGGCGATGCGCGGGGCGAGTTTTTGTGCGTACATCGTTCCTCCTCCAAGGCGGATATCGTGTAGCGATAAATCTCACCTTTCAATTCTTTCATGGGTGGGGCGGTGGTGCGATCCCTATAAATGGCGATGCCGCGCAAATGCTTATGCGGTGTTTGCTCCCCAGGGTCGGTACAATCGGCCGCTCGAAAACGAGGGATGGGCAATGGCGGCTGAAGGGACGGGGCGGCACAGAATCAAGATCGAGCAGGTCCGCATCGGACTGCACATCAAGCTCGACAGCTGGCTCGGCCACCCCTTCCTGTTCAGCAGCTTCAAGATCAAGAACGAGGAGCAGATCGCCACCCTGAAGGCGATGGGGCTCTCCGAGATCGAGTACCTGCCCGAGAAGAGCGACGTCGCCCCCGCGCCGCCGCCGCCCGCGACCGAAGCCCCCGCACCGGAGCCGGACCCGGTGGCGGAAATGGAGCTCGACGACCTGATGCGCGAAAAGAAGGAGCGCATCGAGGCGCTGAGCCGCGAGCGCGAGCAGATCCGCGCCGCCGAGCGCCGCTACGTCAAGACGGCCAACAGCGTGAAGAACGTGATGCGCCTGGCCAACAACAATCCGCGCCACGCCGCCCAGCTTTCCGGCGAGGTGGCCGACGAACTAGCCGATATCTTCCTCGCCGAGCAGAACCCCTACATCCACCTGATGGGCGACAACGTTTCCGACGAGAGCGCCTATTTCCACAGCCTCAACGTCACGGTGCTGTCGATGATCCTGGCGCGCGCCCTCGGCGTCGACGCCGAGACGATGCGCGACGTCGCCCAGGGCGCGGTGCTGCACGACGTCGGCAAGGCCCTGGTGCCGAGCCAGATCCTGCTCAAGGACGAGGACCTGACGGCGGCGGAAACCAAGCTGCTGCAGATGCACCCGGGCTACGGCATCAAGCTCATGCAGCCGGTGACCGAGCTGCCGAACCGGGTGCGCGAGATCATCCTGTTCCACCACGAGATGGCCGACGGCAGCGGTTATCCCAAGGGTCTCAAGGCCGATACGCTCGACCAGGCGGTGCGCGTCGTCGCCATCGCCAACGCCTACGACAACCTCTGCAACCCGCGCGTCGTCAAGCGCGCGCGCACGCCGTCGGAGGCGCTCTCGCACATGTACAAGAACGAACTGGCGAAGTACGACAAAACCGCGTTGGGCGCCTTCATCAAGGCGCTCGGCATCTATCCGCCGGGCACCATCGTCAAGCTCAAGAGCGGCCGCGTCGGTATCGTCATGTCGGTGGACTCGGCCGATCTGCTGCATCCGGACCTGATGATCTACGATCCGGCGATCCCCAAGGACGCGGCCGCGGTGGTCAATCTCAAGCGCGACCTCGAGGACGCCGTCGAGCGCACCCTGCGTCCGTCCGCGCTGCCCGAGGCGATCCACGACTACCTGAGCCCGCGCAAGCGCATCTGTTACTTTGTCGATCATGCCGGAGGCGCCTGAGGTCTGACGCGCCGCCGGCCCGCACATCAAGGACGGGAAGGCCATGGAAAGCACCGAAGGACAGCAGGGCGCGGGACTGACGCTCCGCCTCGACCCGGAAGCGCGCGCCCTGATCGCCAGCGCGACGCCGGACCCGGCCGCGCGGCCAATCGACGAGGCCTGGTTGCGCGCCCGCCTCACCGAGCTTGGATATGGGGCATTGCGCTACCTGCCGATGGCGGCGACCCAGCTGCTCGCCGGCTACAACTCCGGCGCGGCGGTCACGGTGCGGCTCGCGGAGGTCGTCGATGCCAGCCTGCAGGTCGCGCTCGCCCCCGACGGACTGGAGGCGCAGCTGCACATCCAGCCCGCCCAGGGCGGTGCGCCGGCGACGCGCGAGCAGGTGCTGGCGGCGCTTGCGGAACTGGGCGTCCGCGAGGGCATCCTCGACGGCGCCATCGACGCGGCGCTGGCCGCCGGC
>JANJVS010000108.1 GCA_024709955.1 Rhodocyclaceae bacterium | reverse complement strand
TGCCCGACACCTCGCCGGTGCCGAAGAAGGATTCGATGGGCATGGACTACATCCCCGTCTACGAAGGCGAAGAGGAGGATGGCGGCAACGCCGTCAAGATCGGCACCGCCAAGGTGCAGAAGCTCGGCGTGCGCGTCGAGGCGGCTGCCCTGCGCGACCTTTCGCGCCCGGTGCGCGCCGTCGGTCGCGTCGAGGTGGACGAGCGGCGCGTGTTCGCCGTGGCGCCGAAGTTCGAGGGCTGGATCGAGCGCCTGCACGTCAACACCACCGGCCAGCCGGTGGGGCGCGGCCAGCCGCTGTTCGAGGTGTATAGCCCCGAACTCGTCTCGGCGCAGCGCGAATACCAGGTCGCCGCGCGCGGCATCGAACAGCTCGCCGGCGCGACCGGCGAGGCGCAGGCGAGCATGCGCGGCGTGGCCGAAGCCGCATTGGCGCGCTTGCGCAACTGGGATATTTCCGCCGAGCAGATCGAGCGGCTCAAGAGCGGTGGAGAGCCGCAGCGCACGCTGACCTACCGTGCGCCGGCCGCCGGCGTGGTGCTGGAAAAGAAGGCGGTGCAGGGCATGCGCTTCATGCCCGGCGAAGCGCTTTACCAGATCGCCGACACGTCCTCCGTGTGGGTGCTGGCCGACGTCTTCGAGCGCGACATCGGCGTGGTGAAAGTCGGGCAGGCCGCCGAGGCGAGCATCGACGCCTTTCCCGGCCGGACCTTCGCCGGCAAGGTGGGCTACGTCTATCCGACCCTCAACGCGCAGACGCGCACGGTGCCGGTGCGCATCGAGCTGGCGAATCCGCGCGGCGAGTTGCGCCCGGCGATGTACGCGAATGTCGAGCTGAAAGTCGGCGCTGGCGGGACGGTGCTCTCAATACCCACCTCCGCCGTGATCGACAGCGGCACGACGCAGCGCGTCATCGTGCAGAAGGAGGAAGGCCGCTTCGAACCGCGCGAGGTGATGCTGGGCCTGCGCGGCGATGATCATGTCGAAGTGAAGGAAGGCGTGAAGGAAGGCGAGCAGGTCGTGGTGTCCGCCAACTTCCTGATCGACTCGGAGAGCAACCTCAAGGCCGCGCTGGGTGGCATGAAGGAACCCAAGCCCACGGTCAGTCATCACGCGATGGGCACGCTCGACAGCGTGGAGAGCGACGGCACGGTGATGGTGACGCACGATCCGGTACCCAGCCTCAACTGGCCGAAGATGACGATGGGCTTCGCATTGGCCAATCCTTCGCTGGTCGAGAAGATCAAGCCGGGCGCGCCGATCCACTTCGAGTTCGTCGAACGCAAGCCCGGCGAGTGGGTCATCACCAAGATCGAGGCCCACTGAAATGATCGCCAATCTGATCGACTGGTCGGCGCGCAACAAGTTCGTCGTGCTGCTGGCCACGCTGCTGATCGTGCTGGCAGGCATCGTCGCGGTGTGGAAAACGCCGCTCGACGCCCTGCCGGATCTTTCCGACACGCAGGTGATCGTCTACACGGAATACTCCGGGCAGGCGCCGCAGGTGGTGGAGGACCAGGTCACCTACCCGCTCACCACCGCGCTGCTGGCGGTGCCGAAGTCGAAGGTGGTGCGCGGCTTTTCCTTCTTCGGTGCCAGCTTCGTCTATGTGATCTTCGAGGACGGCACCGACATCTACTGGGCGCGTTCGCGCGTGCTCGAATACCTCAACCAGGCGGCAGGCCGTTTGCCGCCCGGCGTGGCGCCGAGCCTCGGGCCGGACGCCTCCGGCGTCGGCTGGGTCTACCAGTACGTCGTGCAGGGCAAGAACCGCACGCTCGCCGAGCTGCGCACCCTGCAGGACTGGTACCTGCGCTACCAGATCACGCAGACGCCGGGCGTCGCCGAGGTGGCGAGCATCGGCGGCTTCGTGCAGCAGTACCAGGTCGTCGTCGATCCGGCCAAGCTGCGCGGCTACGGCGTGCCGCTGGCCGAGGTGACGCGGGCGATCCGCGCGTCGAACCGCGATGTCGGCGGGCGTGTCGTCGAGATGGCCGAAACCGAATACATGGTGCGCGGCCGCGGCTACCTGCGCGGCAAGGCGGACATCGAGCAGCTGGTAGTGAAGTCGGACCGCGGCACGCCGGTGCGCATCGCCGACATCGCGCGCGTCGAGCTCGGGCCGGACGAGCGCCGCGGCGTCGCGGAATTGAACGGCGAGGGCGAGGCGGTGTCCGGCATCGTCGTCGCGCGCCACGGCGAGAACGCGCTCGCGGTGATCGACAACGTCAAGCAGAAGATCGGCGAGATCGCCGCCGGCCTGCCGGAGGGCGTGACGATCGAGACTGTCTACGACCGTTCCGAACTCATCGAGCGCGCCATCGGCACGCTCAAGGCCACGCTGATCGAGGAGTCGGCGATCATCGCGCTGGTGTGCTTCGCCTTCCTGCTGCACCTGAGGAGCGCCTTGGTGGCGATCCTGATCCTGCCGGTCGGCGTGCTGATGGCCTTCATCGCCATGCGCTGGCTCGGCATCAACTCCAACCTCATGAGCCTCGCCGGCATCGCCATCGCCATCGGCACGATGATCGACGCCTCCATCGTCATGATCGAGAACGCGCATAAACATCTGGAGCGACTGAAGGAAGGCGAGTCGAGGACGGAAGCGATGATCGCCGCGTGCAAGGAAGTCGGCCCGGCGCTGTTCTTCTCGCTGCTCGTCATCGTCGTCGCCTTCCTGCCGGTGTTCGCGCTCGAAGCGCAGGAGGGCCGGCTGTTCGCGCCGCTGGCGTGGACCAAGACGCTCGCCATGGCCGGCGCCGCGATGCTCTCGGTGACGCTGGTGCCCGTGCTGATGTTGCTGTTCGTGCGCGGCCGCATCCAGCCGGAAGCGCAAAATCCCGTGAATCGCTTCTTCATCGCGCTCTACCGGCCGGTGATCGCACTGGTGCTGCGCTGGAAGTGGGCGACGGTCGTGCTCGCCGGCGTCGGCATGGCGAGCGCACTCTGGCCGGCCAGCCGCATCGGCGGCGAGTTCATGCCGACGCTCAACGAGGGCACGCTGTTCTACATGCCCACCGGGCTGCCGGCGATGTCGGTGACCAAGGCGGCGGAACTTTTGCAGACGCAGAACAAGATCATCAAGAGCTTCCCCGAAGTCGCCTCGGTGATCGGCAAGGCCGGCCGCGCCAACAGCGCGACCGACCCGGCGCCCATCGAGATGTTCGAGACCGTCATCAACCTGAAACCCGAAAGCGAGTGGCGGCCGGGCATGGACGTGGACAAGCTGGTTGCCGAGATGGACAAGGCGCTGCAATTCCCCGGCATCGCCAACTCCTGGACCATGCCGATCAAGGCGCGCATCGACATGCTCTCCACCGGCATCCGCACGCCCGTCGGCATCAAGGTGTTCGGCCGCGATCTGGCCGAGATGGAAGCCCTCGCCAGAGAGATCGAGACGGCGGTGAAGCAGGTGCCCGGCACGCGCTCAGCCTACGCCGAGCGCATCACCGGCGGCTGGTATCTCGACATCGAGCCGGACCGCGCGGCGCTGGCGCGCTACGGCATCCTCATCGACGACCTGCAGGAAGTCATTGCCTCCGCACTCGGCGGCGAGATGGTCACCACCGCC
>JANJVS010000092.1 GCA_024709955.1 Rhodocyclaceae bacterium | reverse complement strand
TTCCTCGCCGCAGCGAATCCTCGCCGTAGCGGATGGCGGGACGGTGGTTATCGGTCCCCGGGGCGCTCCAGCCAGTGGAGCAGGCACGCGGTCAGCTTTTCCGGATCGAAGGGCTTGGCGATGAAGTCGTCCATGCCGGCGGCCAGGCAGCGCTCCCGGTCCTCGGCGTAGGCATTCGCCGTCAGGGCGATGATCGGCGTCCCGGGCGCGGCCGACTGCCGGCGGATTTCCCGCGTGGCATCCAGGCCGTCCATTTCTGGCATCTGCATGTCCATGAGGATCAGCGCATAGTCGCCGCGTCGCGCCAGGCGCACCGCCTCGGCGCCATTCTGCGCGACATCCACCCGCAGCCCGAGGTCTTCCAGCTGCTCGCGCGCGACTTCCTGGCTGATCGGCTCGTCCTCGACAAGCAGTATCCGCGTGCCGGCATGGCGCGTGCGGACGAGCGTTTCGTCGTCCGGGCGCTCCCGGGCCACCGCTGCTGACGGCTGGTCCGCGACCTTGCCGAGGCGCGCCGTGATCCAGAAGGTGCTGCCGGTTCCCGGCGCGCTCTCGGCGCCGACTTCTCCCTCCATCATCCGCGCCAGCCGCTTGTTGATCGCCAGGCCCAGCCCCGTGCCGCCGTATTGGCGGGTCATCGAGTTGTCCGCCTGTTCGAAGGCCGTGAACAGGCGCGCCAGATCCTCGGCGGCGATGCCGATGCCGGTGTCGGCGACCTCGAAGCGCACCAGCCAGTCCGTCGCCCCCTCCTCCAGCACGCGGCCGCGCAGGGTGATCCCGCCCCGCTCGGTGAACTTGACGGCATTGCCGAGGTAATTCACCAGGGCCTGGGCGAGCCGGGTCGGATCGCCGTGAAAACGTTCCGGGAGACCTTCGGTTTCGACCCTCAGTTCCAGGCCCTTCGCGCTCGCTAGGGGCGCGACGCTGTCGAGGGCGAGCCGAAGCATGTCGGCGAGGGCAAAATCCCTCGGTTCGAGAGCGAACTTGTCGGCCTCGATCTTGGAGAGGTCGAGGATGTTGTTGATGATGCCGAGCAGATGGCGGCCGGCCTGCTCGATCTTCTCGATCTGCTCGGCCTGTCTGGGCGAGACGCCGCCGCGCTTGACCAGATGGGTCATGCCGAGCATGCCGTTGAGGGGAGTGCGGATCTCGTGGCTCATGTTGGCGAGGAAGGCGCTCTTCGCCACGCTGGCGGCCTCGGCCGCCGCCCGCGCCTGCTCCAGCTCGGCGGTGCGCGCCGCCACCAGTTCCTCCAGGTGGTCGCGATGCGCCTGCAGCTCGCCCTGCTGGGTTTCCAGCGCCGTCAGCATGGCGTTGAATTCGCGGGCCAGCTTGGCCAGTTCGTCGCTGCCGCCATCTTCGACGCGGCGCCGCGCCTGGCCGGCGCTGACGGCATCGACGACGTTTTCCATCGCCGCGAGCCGGCGCGTCAGGCGCGTGGCAAGGAACCAGGCAACCAGGCCGCCGAACAGGATCGCCGCCAGGGTGTAGAGCACGCCGTCGAGGATGATCCCGAGCATGTGCGCATGGGTGACCTGCTGGCCGATGCCCACCCGCACCGCACCCAGGCGCTTGTCCGCGACGCGGATGGGGGCGATGCTGTCCACCAGTTCGGTGTCGCGGCTGAGGATGCGCACTTCGTCGCCGGGCGCCGCGTCGAGGACGAATTGCCCGCGCCGCGCCTCGTCCGTATGGGCGAGCACGCGCCCCTCCGCGTCGAGGATCATGGCGAACACCAGTTCCGGATAGCGGCGCTGGGCCGCGACGATTTCCTGCAGGCCGGCCAGGTCGCGGGCGGCCATCCAGGCCGCCGAGGTGGTGGCGATGCTCTGGGCGAGGGTGGTGCTGTGCTCGGTCTGGCGTTCCAGCAGCAGCGTCTGCTGGCGCAGGCTCAGGTCGAAGACGAAGACGCTCATCAGCAGCGCGTGCACCAGTACCACCGCCGCGACCAGCCGGCGGCGGATCGTGCCGAACAACAGGTGCCGCAGCCGCGCGTGCATCATTTCCGCTCCACCGGACGCACTTCCCGCTCGAAGCGCTGGATGAAGACGCGCACCGCGTCGTAGCTCGCGTCGTCGGCGGGATGGAAGCGCGCGGTGCGCATGCCGGCGAGTATGGTCCGGCCGTCCTCGGCCTGCTGGAGCCCGAGCAGCAGCTGGCGTACCCGCTCGGCGAGCGGCGCCGGCACGTCGTCGCGCGCCATGAAGGAGTTGTTGAGCAGGGGCGGGGTTTCCCAGATCTGCATCAGCTCGGCCGCCTCCTTGGGATGATCCTGCTGGAAGGCGCGCCAGGGCGGCGGCCAGGTCACGCCCGCCGCGCTCTGGCCGAGATAGGCGTTCATGATGGCCGACTCCTGCGAGCCGACATAGAGGTTGCGGATGTCCCGGTTCACGTCGATGCCGCGCTCGTGCAGCCATTGCTGCGGCATGATGCAGGCCGCCAGCGCGGTGGCCGACGGGTAGCTGAGCGCCCGGCCCGTCAGGTCGGTGGGCGCGCGGATGCCGCTATCGCGGCGCACGATGAAGATGCCCTTGAAGTCCTCGGCGTCGCCGGCCATGGCCAGCACGCGGTAGCCGACCTTGATCGCCTCCAGCGTCTGCCAGGGATTGGGCAGCAGGAAGGCCGGCTCCCGGCGGCGGAACTTGCGCTCGAAATCCTGGTAGTCGAGGGAGGCTTCGAGTTCGAAACGGACCTCGGGCAGCTGCTGGTTGAGATATTCGATCAGCGGTTGGTAGCTCTCGAACAGCTTGCCCGGGTTGTGCAGCGGATGAATCGCCAGCCGGTAGAGAGGCTTCTCGATGGCGGCCGGCGCCGCGCCATAGACCGGGCCGGTCTTCCCCGGCTCCGGGCCGCAGCCCCATAGGGCGAGCAGCGCCGCCATGGCGAGCCATCGCCACGCTGACCGCACAAACATCCTCGGCATGGGGCCGTTCCTCCTGATCATCTTTTGTCGTCTTGGCCCGGCATGTCGCCGGGGTGGGCAATGCTAAAGCAGGTCGCCCTGCCGGTGGTCGCCGCGCTGCAGCGGCGAGTACATGCGGTAGCTGTTGCGTCCGCTCTCCTTCGCAGCGTAGAGCGCGATATCGGCGTTGCGCTGCAGCTGCTCGCTATCCACGCCATGCCGCGGGTAGAGGGCGATGCCGACGCAGCCCGAGATATGGGCCGTGCCGGCATCCAGGTAATAGGGCTCGGCGAGCAGGCTCACCGCGCGCTGGGCCACCTGTTCCGCCTCGCTTTCGTTCGCCATCTCGGAGAGGATGATGGCGAACTCGTCGCCGCCCAGGCGGGCGACGGTGTCGGCCTCGCGCACGCAGCTGGTCAGCCGGCGCGCCGCCTCGACCAGCAGCTCGTCGCCGGCGGCGTGGCCGAAGG
Organism: Rhodocyclaceae bacterium; assembly: GCA_024709955.1. Classification (GTDB taxonomy): domain Bacteria; phylum Pseudomonadota; class Gammaproteobacteria; order Burkholderiales; family Rhodocyclaceae; genus Sulfuricystis. The sequence goes on along the minus strand of JANJVS010000092.1, from coordinate 17,536 downwards.
TGTCGTTGACCTCCTTGAAACGGTCGAGATCGACCTCCAGCAACGCGAAAATGCGGTTGTAGCGCTTGGACTGATTGAGGGCGGCCTGCAGCCGGTCGTAGAACAGCACGCGGTTGGGCAGGTCGGTGAGGGCGTCGTGGTGCGCCTTGTGGCGCAGCAGCTCCTCGGCTTCCTTGCGGCGCGTGATGTCGTGGAACACCGCCAGGTACTGGCCCGCCCCGCTCTCGTCGTCGATCCTCGATATCGACAGCCACTCGACGTAGATGTTGCCGTTGCGATGGCGGTTCCAGATCTCGCCCTCCCAGTGGCCGCGCTTTTGCAGCGTGTCCCACATCTCGGTGTAGAAGGCCGCCCCGTGACGACCGGACTTGAGCAGGTTCGGGTCGCGGCCGAGCACCTCGTTCGGCGTGTAGCCGGTGATGGCGGTGAAGGCCGGATTGACGCGGACGATATGGTTCTCGGCGTCGGTGACCATGATCGCCTCGGCGGCGCTGTCGAACACCGCGCCGGCGATGCGCAATTCGCGCTCGCGCCGGCGCCGCTCCTCGACCTCCTCGCGCAGGTCGGCGTTGCGTTCCTCGATTTCCCGCGTGCGCTCGGCGATGATGCCTTCCTGGGCATGCGCCAGCGCCTGCAGGGTCAGGTAGTGGCGCCGCGCGCGGCCGACGGTGATGTGCAGCAGGCCGCTGGTGGCGATGAAGCTCGCCAGCACGATCAGCAGGCTGCCCTTGCGGCGTTGGTCGCGCACGGCGAGCAGCTCCTCGGCCGGCATGGTCACCGAGATGCCGCCGCGGATGTCGCCGACCTTGTAGCCCTGCTTTTCGTGGCACTTCAGACAGGGCTGCTTGACGTGCAGCGGCGCCATGTAGCGATGCACCGGACGCACCTTGTCGCCGAAGGGAAAGCTGTCGATGAAATCGACGCGCTCCCGCTCGCCCCCCGCTTCGAACCGCCCGAGGCTCTCGGCCTCCCAGGCATCGGCGGCATTGGCCGGGCGGATCGGCTTGAGGCTGGTGATGTGGAAACGCACGCCGGTGGTGGTCTCGGCCAGCTCGGCGATCTGGCGGGTCATGAAGGCCGGATTTACCATGGTCAGCGCCAGGCCGTCCGTCGTCGACTGGTCGCGCTGGGGATGCTCCAGGTAGGGGTTGGGCCGCGTCGCCTCGGTCACCGGCACATAGACGCCGCCATGGCGGGCGTTCCATTCCCGCGTCAGCTCGATCAGGTTGAACAACACTCGCCCGCGCTCGCGCGCGATGGCATCGATGTTGTCTCCCACCCGCCGCCATTCAAAGGCTCCCAGCCCCAGGAAGAAGACGGCCGCCAGCCCGTAAAGCGCCACCACCACGCCCCGGTAGCGATCGACGAAGTACTTGTTGCCCGTTGCGGCGGACTGGAGCGCGGGTTCTTGCATATACCCATTATGGCGTAGTTGCACCTGCTTGGTGCACCGCCGGTCACGTTCCGCGCAAACCGTCGGCCACGCGTCCCGCCAGGGCCGGCCGCGTGGCCGCGAGGCCCGCCAGGGTGACGCCGAGCATGCCGGCGCAGACAGCGGCGGCCAGCAGTCCCGGCGTCGGCAGATAGTCGAGCTGGAATACCCAGCGCGCCAGGGCGGTGCCGATCGCCGTGGCGCCCAGCCCGGCGAGCAGGCCGGCGATGGCGCCAAGGGCGGCGAACTCGGCGATCAGGGCCTGGCGCAGCTGGCGCCGGCGCCCGCCGAGGGCGCGCAGCACGGCGAGTTCGTGGCTGCGCTCGCCGGCGCTCGCCTGCAGGGCGGCGTAGAGCACCACCAGGCCGGCCAGCAGGGCGAAGCCGAACACCAGCTGGACGGCGCGCGCCACCTGGTCGAGGGTGGCCTGCAGCTGCCGTACCAGGGCGGCGACGTCGATCACCGTGACGTTCGGGAACTGGCGCACCAGTTCGCCGATCGCCGCCTCCCGTCCGGCGGGCAGGTGGAAGCTGGTGATGTAGCTGGTCGGCTGGTCGTCCATGCTGCCCTCCGGCGCGATGACGAAGAAGTTGACTCGCATCGAGTCCCAGTCGAGCCTGCGCAGGGAGACGATGCGGGCGACGAAGGGCCGGCCGGCGATGTCGAAGGCGAGTTCGTCGCCGATGTGCAGGTTGAGGGTGTCGGCCAGTCCCTGCTCCACCGAGAGCTGGGCGGCTGCGCCGGGAGCGTGCCAGCGGCCGGCGACGATGCGGTTGCCCGGCGGCAGGTCGTCGCGGCTGGAGAGGTTGAATTCCCGTTCGACGAGGCGCTGGGCGCGCTCCTCGGCGTAGTCGCGCGGGCCGATCCCGCGGCCATTCACGCTCGTCAGGCGGCCGCGCACCATGGGTTCGAGACGGGGTGCCGGCAGGCCGGCGCGGCTGAAAAACTCGGCGATGGCGGCACGCTGCCCGGGCTGGACGTTGATCAGGAAACGGTTCGGCGCGTCGGGGGGCACCTTGGCCTGCCAGGCGGCCAGCAGATCGTCCTTCGCCAGCGTCAGCAGCAGCAGGGTGGTCAGCCCCAGGGCCAGGGCGACGGCCTGCACCACGGTCGCGCCGGCGCGGCGGCGCAGGTTGGCGAGGCCGATGCGCCAGCCCTCGCGCGCCCGGATGCGGCCGGAGAGGCGCAGCAGCACGCGTCCGGCCACGGCGAAGACGCCGACGGCGAGCGCGAAGCCGGCCAGCACCACGCCGCCGAGCCGGGCGTCGCCGGCCATCCAGAACATCAGTCCGGCCAGACAGCCCAGGCCAAGCAGGTAGGAAGCGAAGGACAGGGGTTCGGGGCCGCCCCACTCACGCCGCAGCACGCGCACCGTCGGCACCGCCTTGAGGCGCAGCAGGGGCGGCAGCACGAAGCCGGCGACCAGCACGGCGCCGACCGCGAGGCCGTGGGCCCAGGGCTGCCAGCCGGGCGGTGGCAGGCGTTCGGCGATCAGCCCGGCCAGCGCCAGCTGCAGGCCGCCCTGTACCAGGTAGCCGAGCAGGCCACCGAGCAGCGTCGCCGCCAGGCCGAGCAGGATGAACTCGCCGCCATGGATCAGCAGGATCTGCCGCTCCCCCGCCCCGAGGCAACGCATCACGGCGCAGGCGTCGAGGTGGCGCTGCATGTAGCGCCGCGCCGCGAGGCCGACGGCGACGGCGGCGAGCACCACGGTCAGCAGCGCCGCCAGGCGCAGGAAGCGCTGGGCGCGCTCGATGATGTTGCGGACCTCGGGCCGGGCGTTCTCCAGATCCTCAAGCTTTTCGCCGCGTCCTAGGCGCGCCTTGGCCCAGTCGCGGAAGGCCACCACCGCCGCCGGCTCACCGGCCACATGCAGGCGCCAGGTGACGCGGCTGCCGGGCTGGATCAGGCCGCTGGCCGGCAGGTCGGCGAGATTGATGAGCAGGCGCGGCGCGATGGCGAAGGGATTGATGCCGCGGTCGGGCTCCAGGGTGACGATGGCCGCCACGACCGGCTCGATCCGCCCGACGCGCAGCGCGGCGCCCGTGTCGGCGCCGAGCACCGTCGCCAGCCGCTCGTCGGGCCAGGCGCTGCCCGGCGCGGGCACCGTCACCGTCTCGCCATCGCCGAGATTCAGGCCGGGGGCGATGCGCAGGGCGCCGCGCAGCGGATAGTCCGCCGACACCGCCTTGATCTCGGCGAGCTGCACCCCCTGCCCGCCCGTCACCATGCTCGGAAAGCTCGCGCTCTCGGCCAGGCGCAGGCCCCGCTCCCGGGCGGCGGCGCGATAGTCGTCCGGCCAGGGATGGTCGGCGGAAAGCAACAGGTCGCCGCCGAGCAGCTGGTGCGCCTGGCGCGCCACGGCGCGCTCGACCCGGTCGGCGAGGAAGCCGACGCTGGTCAGCGCCGCCACGGCCAGCACCAGGGCCAGCGCCAGCACCGTGAGCTCACCCGCGTGCAGGTCGCGCGCCAGCATGCGCAGCGTGAAGCGGAGGGTGGCGAAGCGTTTCATGGCTGGCGCGACCTGTCCCGGTCGCCCGCGGCTACGGATTGGCGACGATGCCGCAGCGGATCGCGTAGCGCGTCAGCTCGGCGACGTTGTGCAGGTCGAGCTTGCGCATGATGTTGCGGCGGTGCACCTCGACGGTGGAGGCGGCGATGTGGAGCTGCTCGGCGATCTGCGCCGAGGTCAGTCCGGTGGCGACGTGTCGCAGCACCTCGCGCTCGCGCGCGCTCAGCTGGGGCGACTGCTTCTCGGCCTCGCCCTGGCCGGAGAGCACGCCGCGCACCGAGTCGAGGGCATCCGGGCACAGGTAGCTGCGGTTGCCGCTCACCGATTCGATGGCGCGCAGCAGCTCGACGCCGGCCGCCGCCTTGGTGACATAGGCCAGCGCGCCGGCGTTGATCATGTCGAGCACGTAGCGCTGGTCGCAGTAGGCCGACAGCGCAATGACCTTGACGCCGGGCCAGGTGGCCTTGACCTGGCGCGTGGTCTCGATGCCGTTGAGGCCGGGCATGTTCACGTCCATGCAGACGATGTCGGGGCTGGTCTCCCGGGTCAGGCGGATCACGTCGATGCCGTCGCCGGTCTCGGCGACGACTTCGAGTTCCGGGTCCTTCTCCAGCAGCGAGCGCAAGGCCTCGCGGAAGAGCTGATGGTCGTCGGCAAGCAATACGCGCTGCTTCATTTCTGCACTTTCCCGATTTCGATTTCCACGTGGATATGGGTTCCGTTCCCCGGACGCGATTCTAGGGCGAAGCGGCCGCCGGAGAACTCGACCAATTCACGCATGATAACAATACCCAGACCGCTTCCCTGCGCGGAGGTTCCCGGTCGCGCCGAGGCGAAGCCGACGCCGTCGTCGGTGACGTTGAGCACGACCTTGCCGCCGGACTGGCGCAGGCTCAGGTTCACCCGCTCGGCGCGCGCATGCTTGGCGCAGTTCGTCAGGCCCTCCTGGGCGACGCGGAAGAATACCGTTTCCAGGTCCGGCGGCAGGCGCGCGGCGCAGCCGTGGCAATCGACCCGGACGACGATGCCGGTGCGCCGCGAGAACTGGTGGGCGTAGCTGTCGAGGGCGGCGGGCAGGCCGGCGTAGTCGAGCACCGCCGGCCGCAGGTCGCTGCAGATCTCGCGGATGCTGGCGGCGGTGTCCTCGATCAGCGCCCGCGTGTCCTCAAGGCGCGCATGCAGGTCGGAGGCCTGGTGGGCCGGCAGCGCTGCGGCGAGGATGTCGAGATTGATGCGGATCGCCGCGAGGTTCGGGCTGGTGCGGTCGTGGAGCTCGCCCGACAGGCGCCGCCGCGAGCCTTCCTGCAGCGTCACCAGATGGCGCGACAGCTCCTCCATGCGCGCCTCGCTGGCCTTGCGCTGGGTGATGTCCTGCTTGACGGCGATGAACTCGCGAATCGCGCCGCTCGCGTCGCGCACCGGGGTGATGGTCTGGTCCTCGTGGAACAGGCTGCCGTCCTTGCGGCGGTTGATGATCTCTCCCTGCCAGACCTTGCCGGCGAGGATGGTGTCCCACATATCCGCGTAGAACTCCGCCGCATGGCGGCCGGACTTGAGCAGCTCGCGCAGATTGCGCCCCAGCGTCTCGTCGAGGGCGTAGCCGCTGAGGTCGCAGAACGCGGGATTGGCCCATTTGACGCTGCCGTCGCGATCCGTGATCACGATGGCATTGGCCGCCACGCCGAGCGCCGTGCCGCGCAGCTTGAGTTCCGCCTCGACCGCCTCGTGTTCGCGCGCGGTGCGCTCCAGGCGGCGGTAGTACAAACCGGCCAGGCTCAGGGCGGCGAGCAGCGCCAGGGAAACGATCGCGGCGGTGCGCTTCGCCTCCTCGCGCCAGGCGGCGAGGGCCCTTGCCTTGTCGAGCCGCACCACGACGATGAAGGGGTAGTAGCGGGAGGCGCGGTAGGCGACCAGGACGGCGCGCCCCTCGTCCCCCTCCTCCACGTACTGGCCCGACTCCTGGCGGTCGATCTGGCCGACGATGCGCTCGTTGCCGGCCTGGCTGCCGGGATGGCGGCCTTCGTCGGTGGACAGCAGCAACATGCCGTCGTAGCGCAGCAGATCGACCATGCCCGCCTCGGGCATGACGCCACGGCTGTAGTGGTTGATGAAATAGCCGGGATTCACAGCGGCGACGAGGGCGGCCCAGCGCTGTTCGTCGTGATGCACCTGGCGCAGGATGGCGATGAAACCGGTCGTTTCGGCCGGTTCCGGCCGCGCCGTGCTGACCGGGCGGCCCTCGTGGAAATCGCGGCCGATCCAGGGCGGGCCGACGCGCAGGATTTCCAGCGGACCGGACGTGGCGGGCTGGAAGGAGCGCGGCTCGACGCGGACGCCGACATTGCGCGGATTCGAACTGGCGACGATGGTCTTGCCGTCGGCGCCCAGCAGGGAGAGGGAGCGCAGGTAGGGGGCCGAACGCAGCGCGTCGGCATAATGCTCGAATTCGCCGCCCTCGGCGCCCACGTGGCGCACCGTGATGTCGAGCACGTCGAGGCTCAGGGTCAGGTGGTCCTCGAAATTGCGCGCGTACATCATGGCGGCGTCGAGCTGGCGGCTGATCGCCTCGGCCCTGAGCCGCCACTGGGTATAGGCGGTGGCGGCGATGGTTCCGGAGATCACCACGGCGACCACGCCGAAGAAGGTCGCGCGCCGGCGCCGGCTGGCCTCGGCGCGGGGGCCGGCGGGCATGGCGGCCGGCCTCACGACGCCAGCCGGGCGCGCTGCGCCTGCGCGGCATTGCCGGCCGCGACCCAGGCCGCCACCGCGTCGGCCGGCATGGGACGGGCGAGCAGATAGCCCTGCACCAGGTCGCAGCCGACGCTGCGCAGGTAATTGAGCTGCGCCTGGGTCTCGACGCCCTCCGCGACCAGGGTGAAGCCCAGGCCGCGCCCCAGGCTGATGATGGCGCGGATGATGGCGGCGCTGGTGGCGTCGGCGGGCAGGTCGTCGACGAAGCTCTTGTCGATCTTGAGGCAGTCGGCGCGCAGGTATTTGAGATAGGCCAGCGAGGAATAGCCGGTGCCGACGTCGTCGATGGCGACATCGACGCCCATCTCGGCGAAGCGCATCACGGTACCCATGCCGTTTTCCGCGTTTTCCAGCAGGAAGCCCTCGGTGATTTCCAGTTCGAGCATGCGCGGCGGCAGGCCGGTTTCCTTGAGGATGGCGGCGACGGTGGCGACAAAATCGCTGCGCACGATCTGCTGGCCATCCACGTTGACCGCCACATGGTCGATGCCGAGGCCGGCATCGCCCCAGGCCCGCATCTGGCGGCAGGCATGACGCAGCACCCACTCGCCGAGCGGCAGGATCAGGCCGGTTTCGGCGGCGACCGGCAGGAATTCGGCGGGCGGCACGATGCCCCGCTCCGGATGGCGCCAGCGCACCAGCGCCTCGACGCCGACCACCCGGCCGCTGGCGGCGGAAACCTGGGGTTGGTACCAAAGCTCCAGCTGGTCGTTCTCGATCGCCAGCCGCAGGCCCTGCTCCACCTCGTGGCGGCGGCGTACCGACTCGGCCATGGCCCTGGAGTAGTAGCGGAAGGTGTTGCGCCCCTCGCGCTTGGCGACGTAGAGGGCGGTGTCGGCGGATTTGAGCAGGGTGGTGGCGTCGCGTCCGTCGCCGGGGAACAGGGCGATGCCGATGCTGACGGTGACGCGCGCCAGCTGGCCCTCGAGTTCGAGCGGCTGGGCGATGGCGGCGATGATCTTCTGGGCCACCAGTTCCATGTCGCGGGCGCCGCCGATCGACTCCAGCACGATGGCGAATTCGTCGCCGCCGAGGCGGGCGATGATGTCCTCGCCGCGCAGCGCCTCCTTGAGGCGGCGCGCGATGATCTGCAGCAGCTTGTCCCCCGCCGGATGGCCGAGGGTGTCGTTGACGTTCTTGAAGCCATCGAGATCCAGCTCCATCACCGCCAGCTGCTCGCCGTGGCGGCCGGCGCGTTCCAGGGCGTGCTGCAGCTGGGCGCCGAGCAGCAGGCGGTTGGCCAGGTCGGTGAGCGGATCGTAGTTCGCGAGGCGCTGCAGCTCCTCCTCGGAGCGCTTGATGTGGGTGATGTCGGAAAACACGCCGATGTAGCTCTCGACCTGGCCGTCGCGGCCATGCACCGCGCTGATGGTGAGCCATTCGGGATAGATCTCGCCGTTCTTGCGCCGGTTCCAGATTTCCCCCTGCCAGTGGCCGGTGGCGGCCAGTTCGGCCCACATCGCGTGGTAGAAGCTCTCGTCGTGGCGGCCGCTGCGGAGCAGCGCGGGACTCCTGCCGACGACCTCGTCCTCGGCGTAGCCGGTGATGCGCGTGAAGGCGGGATTGATCGACAGGATGCGGCCGCGCGGGTCTGTGAGCGTGACGCCCTCGGCGGTGTTCTCGAACACCGCGACCGCCTGGCGCACGTAGGCCTCGTGGGCGATGCGGTCGGTGATGTCGGTGACCAGTCCGAAGGCGCCGGTGCGCTGCCCCTCGCGGTCGTAGATCGGCGTGCCATGGAACTCGCAATGCTTGACGCTGCCGTCCGGCCGCAGCAGGGCCACGCGGTAGCTGGTGCTCATGCCGGCGGCGCGCTTGCGCATCTCGGCTTCGTAGGTGACGACGCTCTCCGGGGTGAAGAACTCGACGATCGGCCTGCCGAGTATCTCCAGCCGGCCGCGGCCGAGCATGGCGCAATAGGCGGGATTGGCCTCTTCGATGCGCATGTCGATGCCGACCTGGACGAAGCCCTCCTGGGTGGTTTCGAGGATGCTGCGGATGCGGTGCTCGCTTTCGCGCAGGCGGCGCGCGGTCTCCTGGTAGCGGGCGGCGATCGTCGCGGCGATCGCCAGGGCGATCAGCAGGCCGGTGACGACGCTGACGATGCCCGCCAGCAGGGTCGGTTCGAGCTCGCTGTGAGCGATGCTCGCATCGCCCGCGCGCAGGAAATAGGTGGCGGCCATGGCCGTGTAATGCATGCCGGAAATCGCGCAGCCCATGACGGTGGCGGCGATGGCGGCGCGCCAGTGCCGGTGGCCGATGCGGTAGCGGATCAGCAGCGCGGCGTAGGCGAGCACGACGGCGACGGCGATGGACAGGGCGAACAGGCGGGGATCGTAGCGCACCAGGCCGTCGATGCGCATGGCGGCCATGCCGGTGTAGTGCATGGCGCCGATGCCGGCGCCGAACAGCACGCCGCCGGCCAGCAGCCGCCCCTGGCCAGGATTGGCGTGACGCAGCACCTCGATCGCCACGCCGCAGGCGAGGATGCCGGGGACGATGGACCAGAGGGTAAGCGGCGCGTCGTAGCCGACGCCGCAGGGCAGCTGCAGCGCCAGCATGCCGATGAAATGCATGGCCCAGATGCCGCCGCCCATGGCCAGGGCGCCGAGGGCGAGCCAGGCCAGGTGGGTGCGCGGGGAATCGGCGAGACGGATGCGGTCGGCCACGTCGAGCGCCGCGAGCGAGGCGAAGACGGCGATGAAGATCGAGAGGATCACCAGCTTCGGATCGTAGATGCCGGTGTAAAGGAAGCTCGATTCCGGCGGCGCGGGGAGGAAGATGAGGGCGTCGCTAATTCGCATGGCAACGCATCATACCCCCGGCGGAGGCAAAGTCATTGTGCCGTAAGGGGCTTTGCGGGCTAGAAACCGCGCATGCGCTCGATGGCCTGCTCGACGCGCTCCAGGGCGATGGCCTCGATGCCCTTGATCTGCTGGCGCGGCGCGTTGGCGGCGGGGATCAGCGCATGGGTGAAGCCCAGCTTGGCGGCCTCCTTGAGCCGTTCCTGGCCGCGCGCCGCCGGGCGGATCTCGCCGGCCAGGCCGATCTCGCCGAAGGCCACCCACTTGCCGGGCAGGGGCTTGTTGCGCAGGCTCGACACGATGGCGAGCAGCACGGCGAGGTCGGCCGCCGGTTCCTGGATGCGCACGCCGCCGACCGCATTGACGAAGACGTCCTGGTCGCCGCACATCACGCCGGCGTGGCGGTGCATCACCGCCAGCAGCATCGCCAGGCGCTGCGGATCGAGGCCGACGGTGAGCCGGCGCGGGTTGCCGCCCATGGCGGAATCGACCAGCGCCTGGATCTCCACCAGCAGCGGCCGCGTGCCTTCCTGGGTGACCAGCACGCAGGAGCCGGCCACGTCCTGGGCATGCTGGGAGAGGAACAGCGCCGAGGGATTCGAGACGCCGCGCAAGCCCTTGTCGGTCATGGCGAACACGCCCAGCTCGTTGACGGCCCCGAAGCGGTTCTTGAAGGCGCGCACCAGGCGGAAACTCGAATGGGTGTCGCCCTCGAAATAGAGCACGGTGTCCACGATGTGTTCCAGCACGCGCGGGCCGGCCAGGGCGCCCTCCTTCGTCACGTGGCCGACGAGGATCACGCAGGTGCCGGTCTGCTTGGCGAAGCGCGTCAGCTGGGCCGCGCATTCGCGTACCTGGGCCACCGAGCCGGGCGCCGACTGCAGCGCGTCCGACCAGAGGGTCTGGATCGAGTCGATCACCGCCACCAAGGGTTTTTCGTCCTGCAGGGCGGCGAGGATCTTTTCGAGATTGATCTCCGGCAGCAGGCGCAGGCCGGTCACCGGCAGCTGCAGGCGGTGGGCGCGCAGGGCCACCTGCTCGCCCGATTCCTCGCCCGAGACGTAGAGCACCGGCTGGCCGGATTCGGCCAAGCGCGCCAGGGCCTGCAGCAGCAGGGTCGACTTGCCGATGCCCGGGTCGCCGCCGATCAGCACCACGCCGCCGGGCACCAGGCCGCCGCCAAGCACGCGGTCGAATTCCTCGATACCGGTCGGTTGGCGCGGCTCCTCGCGCGGGCGGATCGCCGCCAGGTCCTGGGGCTTGCCGCTCGCCGCCAGGGGCGCGAAGTTCGCCCCGAAGCGCTTGGCGCCGGGCGCGGCGTTTTCCGCGACGGTCTCGACCAGGGTGTTCCACTGGCCGCAGCCGGGACACTGTCCCTGCCACTTCGGCGCCGTCGCGCCGCATTCGGTGCAACTGTAGATGGACTTGGCCTTGGCCATCTCAGCGGATTTCCTGGACCGGCACGCGCGGGGCGAGCGCACAGAACAGCTCGTAGCTGATGGTGCCGGCGGCCGTGGCCACCTCGTCGGCCGCCAGCACGGCGTCGCCCGCCCTGCCCCACAGGGTCACCGTGCCGCCGGCGCCGACTTTTGCGGGCAGGCCGCTCAGGTCCACGCAGAGCTTGTCCATGGAGACGCGGCCGAGGGTGCGCGTGCGCAGCCCCGCCACCAGCGCCGGCGTGCCCGTTGGTGCGTGGCGCGGGTAGCCGTCGGCGTAGCCGCAGGCGACGACGCCGATGCGCAGCGGCCGCTCGGCGGTAAAGCTGCAGCCGTAGCCGACACTCTCGCCGGCGGCGATCTCCTGCACGGCGAGGATCTCGCTCTCCAGGGTCATCACCGGCCGCAGGTCGAGGGCGGCGGCGCCGGTCTGGTCGGGATAGGGCGAACCGCCGTAGAGCATGATGCCGGGGCGCGCCCAGTCGCCGATCCGGTCGGCGACGTTGGAATAGCGCAGCAGCGCGGCGGAATTGGCGAGAGAGCGCGGCGCTTCCATGCCGGCGGTCATGGAAGCGAACCGTTCCAGCTGCCAGTCGACCCCGCGCGGGCCATCGGCGTCGGCGAAATGGGTCATCAGCACCGCCGGCGCCCTGCCGGCCAGGGCGTGGAACGCCTGCCGCAAGCCTGCCGCGTCGAAGCCGAGGCGATGCATGCCGCTGTCGATCTTGAGATAGACGGGCAGGTCGGCGGGCCAGCCGGCGGCGAGCAGGTCGCGCACCTGGTCGGGCCGGTGCAGCACCGGGATCAGACGGTGGCGGATGAATTCGGGCAGCTCGGCGGCGGCGTAGAAGCCTTCGAGCATGAGGATGGGAGCGTCGAGGCCGGCCTGGCGCAGGGCGATGGCGCGCTCGGTCTCGATCAGGGCGAAGCCGTCGGCCAGGTCGGCGAGGGCGGCGACGGCACGCTCCAGGCCGTGGCCGTAGGCGTTGGCCTTGACCACGGCCCAGAGCCGGCCGGCGCCGACGCGACGGCGCGCGACGCCGAAGTTATGGCGCAGCGCGGCCAGGTCGATGGTGGCGCGGATCGGTCGGGACATGGCCCGGGGGCAATTACCTGCCCTTGAGTTCCTTGAGCTTCTCGGTGGAGAAATCGACGAAGGTCGTGACCAGCCGGGAACGGAATTTTTCCTTCGGGTAGACCATCGACAGCTTGCGCGTCAGGCGCGGCTTGAGCGGGATCGACACGAGGTCGCCGAGGCGCAGCGACTTGGTCACCGAGGTGCGCGAGGCGATCGCGTAGCCGAGGCCGGTCTCGACGACTTCGAGCAGGGCCACCGGGCTGCCGAGTTCCATCACCGGCATCATGTGGTCGATGTCCACGCCGTGCTTGCGCAGGTAAACCTCGGTGAATTCGCGCGTGCCCGAGCCGGGCTCGCGGGAGACGAAGGCATGCTCGGCGAGCTGCTGGGGCGTCACCTCCTTCATGCGCGCCAGCGGGAACTTCGGGTTGCAGATCACCTGTAGCTCGTCCTCGCAGCAGATTTCGGTCTGCAGGTTGGGCTGGTGCGAGGGCGACTCGATGAAGCCGATGTCGATGGTGTGCTCGGCGACGCGCGTCTCGATGGTCTCGGAGTTGGCGACGATCAGGCGCGGCCGCACGTTCGGGTACTTCGACTTGAATTCGCCGAGAATGCGCGGCAGCAGGAACTCGGCGATGGTGGTGCTGGCGCCGACCAGCAGCGAACCGCCGACCTCGCCGGTCATCTCGGCGAGCCGCACGTCCATTTCGCCGGAGAGGCCGAGGATCTTCTCGGCGTAGGTCAACACCAGTTCGCCGGCCGGCGTCAGGGAGATGCGACCATGACCGCGATCGAACAGGCGGGTATTGAAGTGCTCTTCGAGCTGCTTGATCTGGAAAGTCACCGCCGGCTGGGTCATGAACAGCACTTCGGCGGCTTTCGTGAAGGACAGCTGCTTGGCGACGGCGTGGAATACCTGAAGCCTGCGATCCGCCATGAATTAACGCTCCTCTTTCCGGTTATGTTTGGCTAAACGCCCTCTATTCAAGCACAATTTCAAGGTATAAGAAAGCCTGATGCCAGGGTTTTCGCATCGATTTCTCGCGAGAAGAAGCAATCGGCGAGGCAAAACCTTTCCGCAAACACTTTCGTGATATAAACCGCCGGCCATGAATCTCGGGTTCTACATCATCATGGCGGCGCAGTTCTTCTCCGCGCTCGCCGACAACGCCCTGCTGATCGCCGCGATCGCCATCCTGCGCGACATGCAGGCGCCGGCGGAATACGAGCCGCTGCTGAAGACCTTCTTCACCCTGTCCTACGTCGTGCTGGCGGCCTTCGTCGGCGCCTTCGCCGACTCGATGCCGAAGTGGCGCGTGATGTTCATCAGCAACGGCATCAAGATCTTCGGCTGCTCGCTGATGTTCTTCGACGTGCATCCGCTGTTCGCCTATGCGGTGGTCGGCCTCGGCGCCGCCGCCTACTCGCCCGCCAAGTACGGCATCCTCACCGAATACCTGCCCCACCGGCTGCTGGTCGTTGCCAACGGCTGGATCGAGGGTCTGACGGTGACGGCGATCATCCTCGGCGTGGTGCTCGGCGGCGCCATGATCCGTCCCGAATTCACCCAGGCCATGCTGGCCTTCGACCTGCCGCTGATCGATACCGGCATCGACAGCGGCGTCGAGATCAACCTGCTGATCATCGGCGCGCTCTACCTGCTCGCGGCGGTGTTCAACCTCTACATTCCCGACACCGGCGTGGACCACAAGCCGCTGAAGAAGAACCCGCTCTACCTGTTCCACGAGTTCAACCACTGCCTCAAGCTGCTCTGGCGCGACAAGCTCGGCCAGGTCTCCCTGGCGGTGACCACGCTGTTCTGGGGCGCCGGCGCCACCCTGCAGTTCATCGTCATCGAATGGGCGAAGGCGGCGCTCAACCTCGACCTCTCCAAGGCCAGCATGCTGCAGGGCGTCGTCGCCATCGGCGTCGCCGTCGGCGCGGTGCTGGCGGCGAAGATGATCACGCTGCGCAAGTCGGTGCGCGTCATCCCGCTCGGCATCGCCATGGGCATCGGCGTCATGGTGATGGTCGCGGTGCGCGACACCTGGGCGGCGATGCCGCTGCTCGTGGTGATCGGCATCCTCTCCGGCTTCTTCGTCGTGCCGATGAACGCCCTGCTCCAGCACCGCGGCCACATCCTGATGGGCGCCGGCCACTCGATCGCGGTGCAGAACTTCAACGAGAACCTGTCGATCCTGATCATGACCGGCATCTACTCGCTGCTGATCAAGGCCGGCCTGCACATCTACTGGGTGATCGTGCTGTTCGGCCTGTTCGTCGCCGGCACCATGTGGCTGGTCAAGCGCCGCCACGAGGCCAACCAGCGCGAGCACGACGCCGTCAGCCAGCTGGAGGACGCGCGGCACTGAAGCGGTTTTACCTCCAATCACCGTCCCGCCGGCGCCGAGATTCCTAGCCGGCTTCCACCGGCACCGGTTGCGCGCGCCAGATATCGCGGCAGTACTCGCCGATGGTGCGGTCCGACGAGAACTTGCCCATGCGCGCGACGTTGAGGATGGACATGCGCGTCCAGCGCGCCGGATCGCGGAAGGCCGCGCCGACCCGGTCCTGGCACTCGATGTAGGCGGCGTAGTCGGCCAGCAGCAGGTAGGGATCGTACTGCAGCAGGCTGTCGACCAGGGGCCGGAACAGGTTGCGGTCGCCGTGGGCGAACAGGCCGCTGCCGATCAGGTCGATGACGCTCTTGAGTTCCAGGTTGCCGTTGTAGATGTCCCAGGGCCGGTAGCCGCCGGCGAGGGTGCGCGCCGCCTCCTCGGCGTTCAGACCGAACAGGAAGAAGTTCTCCGCGCCGACCTCCTCGCGGATCTCGACGTTGGCGCCGTCGAGTGTGCCGATGGTCAGCGCGCCGTTCATCGAAAACTTCATGTTGCCGGTGCCCGAGGCTTCCTTGCCGGCGGTGGAGATCTGCTGCGAGAGGTCGGCGGCCGGATAGAGGACGTGGCCGGTCTTGACGCTGAAGTTCGGCAGGAAGGCCACCCGTAGCCGGCCGGCGACGTCGGGATCGCGATTCACCACCTCGCCGACCGCGTTGATGAGCCGGATCATCAGCTTGGCCATCGCGTAGCCGGGCGCGGCCTTGCCGCCGAAGATGAAGGTGCGCGGCACGATGTCGATGGACGGATCGCACTTGATGCGGTTGTAGAGCGTGACGATGTGCAGCACGTTGAGGTGCTGGCGCTTGTATTCGTGGATGCGCTTGGCCTGGACGTCGAACAGGCTGGCCGGATCGACCGTCACACCGCAGCGCGCGGCGATGGTCGCGGCGAGCGCCTCCTTGCGCTCGCGCTTGATGCGCCGCCAGCGTTCCTGGAAGGCCGGATCGTCGGCGTGCCGTTCCAGGGAGCGCAGGCGCGCGAGATCGTTTTCCCAGGACGGACCGAGGGTGTCGGTCAGCAGGCGCGACAGACCCGGATTGCTCAGCATGACGAAGCGGCGCGGCGTCACGCCGTTGGTCTTGTTCTGGAACTTGTGCGGCCAGAGTTCGTAAAAGTCGCGCAGCACGGTCTCGCGCAGCAGCCGGCTGTGCAGTTCCGCCACGCCGTTGATGGCAAAACTGCCGACGCAGGCCAGGTGCGCCATGCGCACATGGCGCGGGCCGTTCTCGTCGATGATCGACAGGCGCTCGACGCGGGCGCCGTCGAAGGGGTAGCGCAGCCGTACCTCGTCGAGAAAGCGCGCGTTGATCTCGTAGATGATTTCGAGATGGCGCGGCAGCACGTTCTGGAACAGCGGGATCGGCCACTTTTCCAGCGCCTCGGGCAGCAGCGTGTGGTTGGTGTAGGCGAAGCTGTTGCGCGTGACCTGCCAGGCCGCATCCCATTCCATCTGGTGCTTGTCCACCAGCAGGCGCATCAGCTCGGCGACGGCGATGGCCGGGTGGGTATCGTTGAGCTGGATGCTGAACTTCTCGTGAAAGCGCTCCAGTGGCTGGCCGGTGGTCTGGTGGATGCGGATCATGTCCTGCAGCGAGCAGGTGACGAAGAAGTGCTGCTGCAGCAGGCGCAGGCGCTTGCCGATCTCGGGCTCGTCGTTCGGGTAGAGCACCTTGCTGATGGTCTCGGAGCGCACCTCGCGCACCACGGCGCCGTAGTAGTCGCCGCGGTTGAAGGCATGGAAGTCGAAGCCCTCGGCGGCCTCGGCGGTCCACAGGCGCAGCAGGTTCACCGTGTTCACGCCATGGCCGAGGATCGGCGTGTCGATGGCCACGCCGTGGAAGGTCTCGCCCGGCACCCAGCGCACGCGGAAGCGGCCGTCGGCGTCGTGGTACTGCTCGGTGTGGCCGCCGAGATGCACATCGTAGGCGATGTTGGGGCGGCGCACCTCCCAGGGATTGCCGTAGCGCAGCCAGTTGTCGGTGACCTCGACCTGGCCGCCGTCGACGATGGTCTGGTTGAAGATGCCGAACTCGTAGCGGATGCCGTAGCTGACCGCCGGAATCTGCAGCGTGGCGAGGGAATCCATGAAGCAGGCGGCGAGCCGGCCGAGGCCGCCGTTGCCGAGGCCGGGTTCCTCCTCGTGGGCCAGCAGTTCGTCGAGGTCGATGCCGAGGCCGGCCAGGGCGCGGCGCGTGGGCGCCTCGATGCCGAGGTTGAGCAGGTTGTTGCCCAGATAGGGGCCGGGCAGGTATTCGGCCGACAGGTAGCAGACGGTGCGCGGGTTCTTCTCCTGGTAGGCGCGCACGGTGCCGACCCAGCGGTGCAGCAGGCGGTCGCGTACCGTGTAGGCGAGCGCCTTGTACTTGTCGTTGAGGGAAGCCACTTCGAGGAAGCGTCCCTGCACGTAGAACAGGTTGTCGAGAAAGGCGCGGCGGATCGAATCCTCGGACAGGCCGGTGCGGGTGCTCTCGCCGTTGCTGCCCGACTTCCTTTTAGCGCTGCTGGTTTCAGCCATGATGCACTCCCCTGGAATGCAGCGCATTCTGCGGCATTCGCGCCGGCGCGCAAAGCTGCGGCGCACAATCGCCCGACCTCCCCCGGCCCCTCCTTCTCTGGAGGGGAAACTTTGTGCGCGCTACGCGCGATTGTTACGGGGAGGGTCGATTCAACAGATGAGCGGATTGCGCCTACGGCGCGTGCCGCCTTGCCTTGGGGCTGCCCTTCGGCAAGGCCACATGGACTGTACTTCGATTCACCGTCCCGCCAGCGCCGAGTTTCCGGGGCTGGCGGGCTTGATTGTCAGCAGACCCTAGGGCCTGTTCTCATTCAGGCGACGAGTGCGACGGGGCGCTTTTGGCCGCAGGGCAAGGCGCGACCGACGCGATGTGGTGACTCCACATGAGGAGGGAGCAACACCGCCATGCGGCCAAAAGCGCCCCGTCCCTCCGGGTTGGGGCCCAAATAGGGGGAGGGGGTTTTGGTGTGGGGATTTTCCTTTCCCCTCGTTTCGTGCTTCAATCCTTTTTTGTACCAAACCTATTTCGCCTATTTAATTATAACAGGCCCTAGTCGCGCGGGAAATCAGTCCCGTCGCGGATCGCGGCCGCGATGGCCGCGCGGGTAG
>JANJVS010000015.1 GCA_024709955.1 Rhodocyclaceae bacterium | reverse complement strand
CGGGAATCAGCTTGCCCGGCCCGACCATCAGGTGTGGGTAGACGAAGGCCAGGATCGCGAAAACGATCAGGTTGGCGGCGAGGACGAACTTGACGGTGCGGTTCATGCCCAGCCCCAGAACAGGAAGATGCTGACGATGTGGCCCAGCGCCAGCACGGCAAAGACGACGAAGATCGGGATATGGACCTTGCGCCAGCGTGTCATGGCATCGAGGGTTACCGCGTCCCAGAACACCGTGCGCTCGACCTCCGCCTTCGACAGGCCGCGCAGCTGGTAATGGTCGCGCTGCCCCAGTACATGCTCACGCGAACGGCCGAGCAGCAGCTTGCCGACCATGCCGCTGATCACATTCACGCCCATCGCCACCGTCGCCAGCCAGGGGAGGATGGCATTGAAGTGGATGCCGGCATGGATCAGCACCATCAGGGAGCCGAGCCAGGTGCCGACCTCGTGCATGTTCAGCCAGGACTTGACGTTGCCCGTCGTGATCATCTTGCGCTTGCGCAGCGAATAGAACAGCGAGCCGATGATCAGCAGCGTGCCGGGAATGCCCAGGTAGCGCCCCACCCACACCAGGTTCAGGCGGTGCAGCAGCCAGTCGCCGACGAGGGTGGCCGCGGCCAGCAGGCCGAGCAGCAGCGTGAAGGGCAGGATGTGCTTGGTCCAGAGGGAGCGGGTCATCTAGGCCTCCAGGGTGACGCTGGTCTTGGGCGCGCAACAGCAGAGCAGGCAGCTGCCCGGTTCGGGATCGTAGTCCGGCGCCTGGCGATAGCTCACCTCGCCGGACTGGATCGTCGTCTGGCAACTGCCGCAGCCGCCGGCGCGGCAACCGGAATCGACCTGGATGCCGTTGGCCTCGGCGAATTCGAGCAGGCTGCCGGACGCGGGCTGCCAGGGCAGTTGCTTGCCCGATTTGGCGAAGGTGACCACGATGTCGCTTGCCGGAGCCATGGCTTCGAGCGGCGCGCTCGCCGGCTGGCGCTTGATCGAGGCCGGGCCGAAGGCCTCGAAGTGGATGCGCGCCTCGGGCACGCCCCAGTCTTCCAGACCGGTCACCAGGCTTTCCATCATCGGCGTCGGGCCGCAGATGTAGAAGTGATAGGGCTTGAGCGGCAGGCTCATGCGCAGCAGGCTCACATCGACGCGGCCGTGGTGCTGGTAGTCCTGGCCGGGACGATCCTCCGGCAGCGGATCGCTGAAGCAAAAGCGCAGCCGGAAATTCGGATGCGCGGCTGCCAGCGCCTCCAGCTCCGCCTTCATGACCGGCTCGCGGCCGTTGCGCACGCCGTAGAACAGCCACACCTCGCGTCCCGGCTGCGCGGCGAGGCGCCAGTGCAGCATCGAGAGCATCGGCGTGATGCCGATGCCGCCGCCGATCAGCACCACCGGCGCGTCGCCGCGGTCGATATGGAAATGCCCGCCCGGCGCGCGCACCTGCAGGATGTCGCCGACGGCGACGTGGTCGTGGAAATGGTTCGACGAACGCCCCGGCGGCAGGTCGCTGCCGGCCGGCGCGGGCACGCGCTTGATGGAGACGCGGTAATGGTCGGGACGCGGCGCATCCGACAGGGAATAGCAGCGCACGATCTGTTCCGTCGGCAGATCGAGCCTGAAAGTGAGGAACTGGCCGGGCAGGAAGGCCGGCAGCGGCTGGCCGTCGGTGGGCACGAGATAGAAGGAGCAGATCGAGCGCGCGGCATCCTCGATCTGCCTGCGCTCGACGCGGAAAGGCCGGAAGCCCGGCCAGGCCGCGACATTGGCCGGCTCGCGCGCCTCGGCGGGCGCGGCCTCCGCCGGCGCGGGGACCGGCGCCGCCATGCCGCCGCGCAGGGCCTGATATTCAAGCCAGTGGCGCCAGAAGCCGATGCCCAGCCACAGGGCCACTTGCAGCGCGATGCCGAGAGCAATCCAGAGGAGCAGCGAGAGCGATGTCATGCGCACACTCTGCCTGACGAAGCTTAAGGATGGCTTATGGGAACTTTTGCCGCCGCGCTTCGTTACAGAAAAGCAGCACAATGCCGGACCGGAATGGCCGGCGCAGCTGACGACGAGGAAACGAAGCGAGGATGGACGATGCCGACGAGGAACTGGCTGCCCGCGCCCAGGCCGGCGACCGGCAGGCCTTCGCGCTGCTGGTGCGGCGCCACCAGGAGCGCGTGTTCCGCTTCGTCCTGCGCATGCTCGGCAGCCGCGACGAAGCCATGGACCTGACCCAGGACGCCTTCCTCAAGGCCTGGAACGCCCTGCCCGGCTGGCGGCCCGAGGCGCGCTTCGCCACCTGGCTGTTCCAGATCGCGCGCAACGCGACGCTCGACCTGCTGCGCCGCCGCCAGCTGGTCGAATTCGTTCCCCTCGACGCCGACACACCCGGGGAGGCGGCCTGCGAGCCGCGCGACGGCGCGCCGCTGCCGGAGGAACGGCTCGCCGACCGGCAGCGCATCGGTCTGCTGGAGCGCGCCCTCGCCGCGCTGCCGGCCGAGCAGCGCGAGATCCTGCTGCTGCGCGAGCTGGAGGACATGAGTTACGCCGAGATCGCCGCGACGCTCGGCATCCACGAGGGCACCGTCAAGTCACGCCTGGCCCGCGCGCGCGCCGCCGCCCTCGCCCACTACCGCCACCACGCCGGGGAGAGTCCAGATGAACGCCGCGCATGAAGCCCACATCACGGACAACGATCTGTCCGCCCATCTCGACGCCGAGCTCGATGCCGCCGCGCAGCGCCGCGTGGAGGGTC
>JANJVS010000010.1 GCA_024709955.1 Rhodocyclaceae bacterium | reverse complement strand
ACGGCCTCGGCAACGACTTCGTCGTGCTCGACGCCGTCCGCCAGGATTTCGTCCCGAATGCCGCCCAGGTCCGCTGGCTGGCCGACCGCCACTTCGGCGTCGGCTGCGACCAGCTGCTCGTCGTCGAGCCGCCCCAGGGCGTCGGCGGCGGCAACGCCGACTTCCGCTACCGCATCTTCAACGCCGACGGCGGCGAGGTCGAGCAGTGCGGCAACGGCGCGCGCTGCTTCGTGCGCTTCGTCCATGAACAGGGCCTGACGGAGAAGCGCGAAATCCTCGTCGAGACCCAGTCCGGCCTCATCGCGCCGCGCCTCGAAGCCGACGGCCAGGTCACCGTGGACATGGGCGTGCCGCGCCTGCTGCCCGCCGACATCCCCTTCATCGCCGACAGCGACGAACTCGTGCAGACCCTCGAATTCGACGGCCGCGGCGCCGCCATCACCGCCGTCTCGATGGGCAACCCGCACGCCGTGCAGGTCGTCGACCATGTCGCCACCGCCCCCGGCGCGCGCGACGGCCCGCTGATCGAGGCGCACCCGCGCTTCCCGAAGCGCGTCAACGCCGGCTTCATGGAGGTCGTCGACCGCCACGCCATCCGCCTGCGCGTCTATGAGCGCGGCGCCGGCGAAACCCTCGCCTGCGGCACCGGCGCCTGCGCCGCCGTCGTCGCCGGCATGCTGCGCGGCCTGCTCGATTCGCCCGTACGCGTGACCACGCGCGGCGGCGACCTGCGGGTCGCCTGGGGCGGCCCCGGCCAGCCGGTGCTGATGACCGGACCCGCCGTCAGCGTCTTCGACGGCGCAATCGAAATTCCAGAGGAACTCCAACCATGACCGCAGCCAAGGACGTCGCCCAATACCTGAAGGACCACCCGGACTTCTTCAACCAGTACGCCGACCTGCTGGCGCAGATCACCATTCCCGACCCCCACGGCGGGCGCGCCGTCTCGATCACCGAGCGGCAGATGGGCGGCCTGCGCGACCAGGTCAAGCGTCTCGAAAACAAGCTCGCCGAGCTGATCCGCTTCGGCGAGGAAAACGACGTGCTCTCCGGCAAGGCGCACCGCCTTGACGCCGCCCTCGCCGGCGCGCCCGACGCTTCCGCCGTGCTGCGCGTGCTCTATGCCCACCTCGGTGGCGACTTCGCCGTGCCCCACGTCGCCGTGCGCCTCTGGGACGTGATCGGCGATCCCGACGCGCCCGAATTCACGCCCATGAGCGTCGCCGCCCACGAATTCGCCGCCAGCCTGCAGCGCCCCTACTGCGGCGCCGGCAGCGGCCCCGACGTGCTCAGCTGGTTCGGCGAGCGCGGCGCCCACGTGCGCTCGCTCGCCCTCGTCGCCCTGCGGCGCGGCCCCGATACCTTCGGCCTGCTCGCCCTAGGCAGCGAGGACCCGCAGCGTTTCTACCCCGAGATGGGCACGCTCTATCTCGAACGCATCGGCGAGGTCGCTTCGGCGGCCTTGATGCGCACTCTCGGCTGAATCGCGCCGTGGCCGAAAAAGCGGCCGCCGCCGATCCCTCCGTAGAGCAGTTCCTCGCCGAACTCGCGCACCAGCGGCGCGCGAGCGCGCACACGCTGGCCGCCTACCGCCACGACCTCGCCCTGCTGCAGGCCGGCGCCGGCGACAAGCCGCTCGCCGAACTGCAAGCCCACGAACTGCGCCGCACCGCGATGCGCCTGCACGGCCAGGGCCTCGCGCCGCGCTCCGTCGCGCGCACCCTCTCGGCCTGGCGCGCCTACTACCGCTGGCTGGCGCGCCACGGCCAGCTCGCCGCCGACCCCTGCGCCGGCCTGCGCGCCCCCAAGCGCCCGCGCGTGCTGCCCAAGGCCCTCGGCGTCGAGCAGGCCACCGCGCTGCTCGACGTGCCCGGCGACGATCTGCTCGCCGTGCGCGACCGCGCCATGTTCGAGCTGTTCTACTCCTCGGGCCTGCGCCTCTCGGAGCTCGCCTCGCTGAACCTGATCGGCGGCCTCGACCTCGCCGCCGGCGAGGTCACCGTCACCGGCAAGCGCGGCAAGACGCGCACCGTGCCCGTCGGCGCCAAGGCTGGCGCGGCGCTGGCCGACTGGATCGCGCAGCGCGTCGCCCTCGCCGCCCCCGGCGAGCCGGCCCTCTTCGTCGGCCGCCGCGGCACGCGCCTCGGGCCGCGCGGCATCGAGCAGCGCCTGGCGCATTGGGCGCGGAAGAGCGGGCTGGGTTTGCACGTCCATCCGCACATGCTGCGGCATTCCTTCGCGAGCCATGTGCTGCAGTCCTCCGGCGACCTGCGGGCGGTGCAGGAGATGCTCGGGCACGCGAGCATCGCGACGACGCAGATTTATACGCATCTGGATTTCCAGCATTTGGCGAAGGTGTATGACGCGGCGCATCCGCGGGCGAGGAAGAAGTAGGGTTTCACCGTGTCGCCAGCGCCGAGTTTTTGCGGTGCGCGTTGCTGAACCGTTATCGCGGATTCAAGCCTGCCGGGACTCGCCCCGGCGGGCGAGGTACTTTCTTGTCGCGTGACAAGAAAGTACCCAAAGAAACACGCCCCGCCGCCCCGGCCCTGCGGGCTCCCCTCGCTCCGGACTATCGTGCCGGCCGGCCGCTAAACTCGCTGCG
>JANJVS010000001.1 GCA_024709955.1 Rhodocyclaceae bacterium | reverse complement strand
ACCGTATACCGCGGCGACCAGCTGGCCCTTGGGACGCGGCAGCGCCAGCAAATCCTGATAGGTCGAGGTGCGCGGGGTCAGGGTCGGCGCCTTCTGATCCGCGGGCATCGGGTCGCGCACCGCGCAACCCTGCAGTACAGGTACATCGTGCATAACGTCGCCCACAGCTACGGCAAGACCGCGACCTTCATGCCCAAGCCCATCGTCGGCGACAACGGCTCCGGCATGCACGTGCACCAGTCGATCTGGAAGGACGGCAAGAACCTGTTCGCCGGCAACGGCTACGCGGGTTTGAGCGAGTTCGCGCTCTACTACATCGGCGGCATCATCAAGCACGCCCGCGCGCTCAACGCCATCACCAACCCCGGCACCAACAGCTACAAGCGCCTGGTGCCCGGCTTCGAAGCCCCGGTCAAGCTGGCCTACTCGGCCCGCAACCGTTCCGCCTCGATCCGCATCCCGTTCGTGCATTCGGACAAGGCCCGCCGCATCGAGACCCGCTTCCCCGATCCTTCCGCCAACCCCTACCTCTGCTTCGCCGCCCTGATGATGGCCGGTCTGGACGGCGTGCAGAACAAGATTCACCCGGGCGAAGCCGCCGACAAGAACCTCTACGACCTGCCGCCGGAAGAGGATGCCAAGATCCCGACCGTCTGCTCGTCGCTGGATCAGGCGCTGGAGTATCTGGACAAGGATCGCGAGTTCCTGACCCGCGGCGGCGTGTTCTCCAACGAGTTCATCGACGCCTTCATCGAGCTCAAGATGGAAGAGGTGCAGAAGTTCCGCATGACCACGCATCCGGTCGAGTACGACTTGTACTTCTCGCTTTAAAAACTCGGCGCCGGCGGGACGGTGCGCCGTCCCGCCGCGACGGAAAAAGACGGGCTTGCCCGTCTTTTTTTTCGCCCGCGCCGCGTTTCCCATCGACCTTCGTTTCGCATACACTGCAAGCCCGTCCGGCTTTCCCCGTCCCGACCATGAAACGCTTCCTGCTGCCGACCTTGCTCACGCTGTCGCTCGCCGCGCAAGCCGACACGCTCTACAAGTGCCAGGGCGCCGACGGCCGCACGATCTACACCAACCAGAAGGGCAACGCGAAGAATTGCGAGATCATCTCGCAGGACAAGCCGATCTCGACCTTCAACGCGCCGCCGCCGAAGCCGCGCCAGGCGACCCCCGGCGATTTCCCGCGCGTCAATGGCGACCAGCAGAAGGCGCGCGACAACGACCGCCGCGCCATCCTCGAACAGGAGCTCGCCAACGAGCTGAAGAATCTCGACCAGGCGAAGAAGGAGCTCGCCGAGCAGGAGAACACCGTGCTGCCCGAGGAGCGCATCCAGGGCGGCGGCATCAAGGGCGGCCAGCGCGAGGAGCGCATCCAGGGCTACCGCGACAAGGTCAGGCTGCACGAACGCAACCTCGAATCGATTCGCCGGGAAATCGCGAATCTGAAATAACCGGGGCGGCCTGGCGCGGTTCTTGCGACTGATTCCGCCATGACTACCCGGCCTCCTGTCGACAGCGACATCCCCGCCTTCGCCGGCCTCGACCTGCTGTCCTCCGCCGTCATCCTGCTCGACGACGAACTGCGCATCCGCCATTGCAATCCGGCGGCGGAGAATTTGTTCGCCGTCAGCCAGCGCGTCTGCCTCGGCAAGCCGCTCGCCCAACTGCTCGGCACGCCGGCGGCCCTCACCGCCGCGCTGGAGAACGCCCTCGCCAACAAGTGGAGCTACACCGGCCACGACATCGTCGTCGCGCGCGAGGGGGCGGAGCCGATCCACCTCGACTGCACCGTGAGCCCGATCGACACGCCCCACGCCCGGCTGTTGCTGGAGTTCCGCCCCATCGACCAGCAGCTCAAGGCGGCGCGCGAGGAGCGCGAGGCGGTGCAGCAGCGCGCCAACCGCGAGCTGATCCGCAACCTCGCCCACGAGATCAAGAACCCCCTCGGCGGCATCCGCGGCTCGGCCCAGCTGCTCGACCGCGAACTCGCCGGCGTCGAGAACGCGGCGGTGCTCAAGGAGTACACCCAGGTCATCATCCACGAGGCCGACCGGCTGCAGGACCTGATGCACCGCCTGCTGTCCTCGCACCGCGCCATGCAGCCGGCGCAGATCAGCGTCCATGAAATCCTCGAACGCGTGCGGCGCCTGATCCTCGCCGAATTCCCCGGCGTGCGCGTGCGCCGCGACTACGACACCTCGCTGCCGGACATCACCGGCGACCGCGAGCAGCTGATCCAGGCCATCCTCAACATCGTGCGCAACGCCGCCCAGGCGATGAAGGGCGAAGGCGAGATCGTCTTGCGCACCCGCGCGGTGCGCCAGGTGACGCTGGCCAAGAAGCGCTATCGCCTGGCACTCGAATTGCAGGTGATCGACAACGGTCCGGGCATACCCGAGGAAATCCGCGACCGCATCTTCTACCCCCTGGTGTCCGGCCGCGAGGGCGGCACCGGGCTGGGACTCGCGCTGGCGCAGAGTTTTGTCCAGCAGCACCATGGCAGCATCGAGGCCAGCTCGGTGCCCGGCCGGACCTGCTTCACCCTGCGGCTGCCCCTGCAAATGGAGACGAAAAATGAATGACGCGACCGTCTGGATCATCGACGACGACCGCTCGATCCGCTGGGTGCTCGAAAAGGCGCTCGGGCGCGAGAACATCGATTCCCTGAGTTTCGGCTCGGCCGACGAAGCGCTCGCCAAGCTGGCGTCCGGCGCCGCGCCGCGCGTGCTGGTGTCCGACATCCGCATGCCGGGGGCAAGCGGCCTCGACCTGCTGCGCCAGGTCAAGCAGGCGCACCCGGACCTGCCGGTCATCATCATGACCGCCTATTCGGACCTCGATTCCGCCGTTTCGGCCTTCCAGGGCGGCGCCTTCGAGTACCTGCCCAAGCCCTTCGACGTGGATCAGGCCGTCGCCCTGGTGCGCCGGGCGCTGGAACAGGTTGCGCCCCATTCTGGTGCGTCACCCGCCGAGCCGCTTGCTCCCGAGATTCTCGGCCAGGCGCCGGCGATGCAGGAGGTGTTCCGCGCCATCGGCCGCCTGTCCCAATCCCACGCCACGGTGCTCATCAACGGCGAGTCGGGTACCGGCAAGGAGCTGGTCGCCCGCGCCCTGCATCGCCACAGTCCGCGCCGCGACGCCACCTTCGTCGCCCTCAACACGGCGGCGATCCCGCGCGACCTGCTCGAATCCGAGCTGTTCGGCCACGAGAAGGGCGCCTTCACCGGCGCCAACGCCCAGCGGCGCGGCCGCTTCGAGGAGGCCGCCGGCGGCACGCTGTTCCTCGACGAGATCGGCGACATGCCCGCCGAGCTGCAGACGCGCCTCTTGCGCGTGCTGTCCGACGGCCAGTTCTACCGCGTCGGCGGCCACCAGCCGATCCGCGCCAACGTGCGCGTCATCACCGCGACCCACCAGAATCTCGAACAGCGCGTCAAGGAAGGCCTGTTCCGCGAGGACCTGTTCCACCGCCTCAACGTCATCCGCCTGCGCCTGCCGCCGCTGCGCGAGCGGCGCGAGGACATCCCGGCGCTGACGCGCCACTTCCTCGCCAACAGCGCGCAGCAGCTCGGCGTCGAGCCCAAGCGCCTGGCGGACGCGGCGCTCAAGTTCCTGCAGGCCGCCCCCTGGCCGGGCAACGTGCGCCAACTGGAGAACATCTGCCATTGGCTCACGGTCATGGCGCCGGGCCAGCAGATCGAGATCGACGACCTGCCCGCCGAACTGCGCGAATCCGGCGGCGAGGCTGCGGGCGTAAGCGCCAGCGGCTGGCGCGATCAGCTGGCGGCGACCGCCGACGGGCTATTGGCGGCGCAACCGGGCCAGGTCTGGGAGGCGTTGACGCGGGATTTCGAGGCGACCCTGATCCGTCGCGCCCTGGCCGCCACCGGCGGTCGGCGCATCGAGGCCGCCCTGCTGCTCGGCATCGGCCGCAACACCATCACGCGCAAGATCCAGGAACTCGGGCTCGACGATCAAAAGCACGAGTAAACCCGCCATCCCCCAGCCCCGCCCACGGCCGGCTTTGCACCGCCGGCCGGCTGCGGCGGGGCGGCGCGGTGTCCCGCGAAACCCCGCCTACGCCCTCCCGGAAGGGGAAACTTAGTGCGTGCTGCGCGCGTTTGTTACGGGGAGGGGTGATTCGGCGGTGGCGCGGGTTGCGGCTTCGCCTTGTCCCACGGGGATTTCCTACGGTCGGGCGGCCCGGCGGCGAAACCGCGTGGGCTGTGCTCTGTTTCACCGTCTCGCCAGCGCCGACTTTTATCAGTCGTTGCGCAGGATCTTGGTCAGCAGGGTCTTGACGGTGTCCGGGTTGAAGGGCTTGTCGCAGATGCCGGAGACGCCGGCCTCCTCGATGGCGGCGAGCCGGCCTTCGTCGGATTCGCTCGTCACCATGAGGATGGGCACCGAGTTCTGCCAGCTCTTGGTGCGGATGTAGTCCACCAGGCCCCTGCCGTCCATCTCGGGCATGTTGTAGTCGGTGACGACCAGGTCGACCATGGTGTCGGCGAGGACCGTCACCGCCTGCACGCCGTTCTCCGCCTCGTGGAAGTTGCGCACGCCGAGGTTCTCGAAGACGCGGCGGATGAAGCGGCGCGCGCTGGCGCTGTCGTCCACCACCAGCACGGTGAGCGCCTCCAGGTCGGCGACGTCCACGTCGATGGTGGCGTCGGTGTCGAGATAGTCCAGCGTCGTGCGCAGCGCGGTGTCGAGCTGCGCCTCGGTGAAGGGCTTGGGCAGGATGCCGCAGACGCCGGACTGGCGCACCGGGTCGAGCACCTGGGGGCGCGTCTCGCTGGAGACCAGGATGAAGGGCGTGTGCTCGGTCGCCGGGTCGGCGCGCAGGCGCCGCACCAGTTCCGTGCCCGGCATGTCGGGCAGGTAGAGGGCGCTGATGACCAGCGACGGCGGCCGCTCGCGCAGCTTGTCGAACATCGCGCCCGCGCTGTCGAACTGTTCGATGCTGCGCACGCCATGCTGGCCGAGCCGGTTGGCGATGATGCGGCCCTGCACGGCGGAGGGCTCGACGAGGTAGACGGAGAGATCGGCGAATCCGGTCAGCATGATGTTCAGGGGCCCGGTGAATGACGAAAGGCTGAAGTATAGTCCCGCCATGTCCGCCGTCCCATCCCTGAATCTCGCCGCGCTTGCCCGGGCCCTCGGTGCCCATGCGCGCCGCTTCGACGTCGACCTGCTGGTCGAGTGCGATTCGACCAACGCCGTGCTGCTCGCCCGCGCCGAGGCGGGCGCGCCCGGCGGCGCGGTGGTCGCCGCCGAACGGCAGACGGCGGGCCGCGGCCGGCGCGGTCGCGCCTGGATCTCGGCACCCGGCGACAGCCTCACCTTCTCGCTGCTCTGGCGCTTCGCGCCCGGCACCGCGCCCGCCGGTCTGTCGCTGGCCGCCGGCCTGGCCGTGGCGCGCGGCATCGCAAAAGTGTTCGGCTGTGCCGAATCCCTCGCTCCGCTCGGGACCGCCACTGCGTGGCGTCCTGCGCCCGGTGGGCTGGTCGGCGCCGGCGACACGGTGCTGAAGTGGCCGAACGACCTGCTGCGGGACGGCCGCAAGCTAGGCGGCATCCTGGTCGAGCTGGTGCCCGGCGCGCCCCATGCGGCGGTGATCGGCGTCGGCCTCAACCTGCGCCTGCCGGCGGCGCTGCCCGCCGAGTTGCGGGGAAGCTGCGCGGCCCTCGGCCCTTGCGATCCGAACCTCCTGCTCGCCGCGATCCTCGGCGAGTTGCTGGCGGTGCTGGAAATCTTCGCCGCCGCCGGCTTCGCGCCGCTGCGCG
This sequence comes from Rhodocyclaceae bacterium, assembly GCA_024709955.1. Taxonomy (GTDB): domain Bacteria; phylum Pseudomonadota; class Gammaproteobacteria; order Burkholderiales; family Rhodocyclaceae; genus Sulfuricystis. The sequence continues at coordinate 8,993 of JANJVS010000001.1, read as the reverse complement.
CCGACTGGCGCGCGCGCCATGCCTACGAGGATGCGCCGGTGCGGCTGCTTTCCGATTTCGCGCCGCCGCGCGACGGCGTCTGCCGCGGCGTCGATGCCGACGGCGCCCTGCTGTTCGAGAGTGGCGGCCGCGTCGAGCGCGTGCTGTCGGGCGAGGTCTCCTTGAGGGCAACATGATGGCCCCCGCGCGCGCTTCGCTCGCTGCCCCCACGGGGGGCGCCATGATGCTCTGCCTCGACGCCGGCAACACGCGCCTCAAGTGGGGGCTGCGCGACGCGGACGGCTGGCGCGCGCGCGGCGCCGTCGGCCATGACGCCATCGCCGATCTCGTCGCCATGCTGCCGGAACGACCGGCGCGCATCGTCGCCTGCAACGTCGCCGGCCCGGCGGTGGAGTCGGCGATCGAGGCGCTGGCCGCCCGACTCGCCGCGCCGCTCGCCTGGTTCCGCAGCACGGCGCGCGCCGGCGGCGTGAGCAATGGCTACGACGATCCCGCCCGGCTCGGCGCCGACCGCTGGGCGGCGCTGCTCGGCGCGCGGGCGCTGCACGCGGGCGCGGCCGTGGTGGTGATGGCCGGCACGGCGACCACCGTCGACGCGCTGGAGGCGGACGGCCGCTTCCGCGGCGGCCTGATCCTGCCCGGCCTGGATCTCATGCGCCGGGCGCTGGCCCGCAACACCGCCGGTCTGCCCGAGGCGCGCGGCGTCTGGCGCGATTTCCCGACCAATACCGACGATGCCATCGTCTCCGGCGCGCTGGAGGCGACCCTCGGCGCCATCGAGCGCATGGCGCACCGTCTTGCCGGCGCCGAGTTTTGTGTCCTGCTTTCCGGCGGCGCGGCCGACGCCTTGGCGCCGCGCCTGACGCCGCCGCCGCGGCGCGTGGACAACCTCGTCCTCGAAGGTCTGGCGCGCCACGGCGAGGCGTTCCAGTTGTTATGATCCCGGCCATGTCTTCCACCTCTCCAAGGCCATCATGAGCCGGCAGCAAGAACTCTGCGTGCTGTTCGCCGACATCGCCGGCAGTACGCGTCTCTACGAGACGCTCGGCGATTCCGCCGCGCTGCGCGCCATCGAACGCTGCATCGCCGGCATGCAGCATGTCACCCGCGCCAACGGCGGCCGCGTGGTCAAGACCATCGGCGACGAGGTGATGGCGGTGTTCGCCGACGCCGCCCGGGGCATGCAGGCGGCGAGCGAGATGCTGCGCGCCGTCGATGCCCTGCCGCCGCCGGCGCCGGGCGTGCGCCTGGCGCTGCGCGCCGGCTTCCATTGCGGTCCGGCGCTGGTGGAGAACGACGATGTCTTCGGCGACACGGTGAACGTCGCCGCGCGCATGACGGGGCTGGCGAAGGCCGGCCAGATCGTCACCACCGCCGAGACGGTGGCCGCCCTGCCGGTCTATCTGCGCGGTTCCTGCCGCGCGATCGACGCCCTCGCGGTGCGCGGCAAGGCCGACGCGGTGAATGTCTGCGAGGTGCTCTGGCAGGAGGGCGCCGATCTGACCATGGTCGGCAGCCTGGCCGCGCCGCCGCCGCCCGAGGCCAGGCTGGCGCTGCGCCTGGGCGCCGCGGAATGGGTGCTCGGGCCGGCGCTGCCGGCGGTCACCCTCGGCCGCGACCCGGGCTGCGACATCGTCGTGCAGAACCCGCGCGCCTCGCGCCTGCATGCCCGCATCGAGCGCCGGCGCGACAAGTACGTGCTGGTGGACCTCAGCAGCAACGGCAGCTTCGTCGGCATCGAAGGCGAGCCCGAGCTGGTCCTGCGACGCGAGGAGATGATCCTGCGCGGGCGCGGCCATATCGTCTTCGGCGCGGCCCGCGCGCCGGACAGCGCGGAGGTTCTTGAGTTCGCGCTCGAAAGCGCCGGCGGCTGAGCGGGGATGGCGAGACCCGGGAAGGGCTGAAGTAGAATTTCCGCATATTTTCCCTGGCGGATCTTGCCCAGCGCTTGATCCGCCAGGCTTGATTGCCAGCGCCGTTCCAGTATGGTTGCGCGTTGTCCGACAACATCGATATCCAGGGAGGAAAGAAAACCATGAGCCAGACCCGCGTGCTTCTCGACGAGACCGAAATCCCGACCCACTGGTACAACGTCGCCGCCGACCTCAAGAACCCGCCGGCACCGCCGCTCGGGCCGGACGGCCAGCCGGTGACGCCGGACAAGATGCTCGCCATCTTCCCCGGCCCGGTGCTGGAACAGGAAATGTCCGCCGAGCGCTGGATTCCGATTCCCGAGGAAGTGCGCCAGGTCTATGCGCTGTGGCGGCCGAGCCCGCTGTGCCGCGCCACCCGTCTCGAACAGGTGCTCGGCACGCCGGCCAAGATCTTCTACAAGTACGAGGGCGTCTCCCCCGCCGGCTCCCACAAGCCCAACTCCGCCGTGCCGCAGGCCTGGCTGAACAAGATCGCGGGCACCAAGCGCCTCGTCACCGAGACCGGCGCCGGCCAGTGGGGCTCGTCGCTGTCCTTCGCCGGCCAGATGTTCGGCCTGCCGGTGCGCGTCTACATGGTCAAGGTCAGCTACGAGCAGAAGCCCTACCGTCGCCTGATGATGCAGACCTGGGGCGGCGAGGTGCTGGCCAGCCCGACCAACCTGACCAAGTCGGGGCGCGACGCCTTGGCGCAGGATCCGAACAATCCGGGCAGCCTGGGACTGGCGATTTCCGAGGCGGTCGAGGAAGTGGTCAACACGCCGGGCAGCAAGTACGCCCTCGGTTCCGTGCTCAACCACGTGATCCTGCACCAGACCATCATCGGCCTCGAAGCCAAGAAGCAGTTCGAGAAGATCGGCCTCTATCCGGACATGATCTTCGCTCCCTGCGGCGGCGGCTCCAACTTCGGCGGCGCGGCCTTTCCCTTCCTCGCCGACAAGGCGGCCGGCGACAAGCGCGCCAACAACCTGCGCTGCGTCGCCGTCGAGCCGACCTCCTGCCCGACGCTGACCAAGGGCGTGTATGCCTACGACTTCGGCGACGCCACCGGCTACACGCCGCTGATGAAGATGTACACCCTCGGCCACGACTTCATGCCGCCGGGCATCCACGCCGGCGGCCTGCGCTACCACGGCGATTCGCCGCTGGTCTCGCAATTGTTCAACGAGAAGCTCATCGAGGCGGTGGCGGTGCCGCAGGTGGCGACCTTCGAGGCCGGCGTGATGTTCGCGCGCGCCGAGGGCATCATCCCGGCGCCCGAGTCCTGCCACGGCATCCGCGCCTGCATCGACGAGGCGCTGCGCTGCAAGCAGACCGGCGAGCCGAAAACCCTGTTCTTCAACCTTTCCGGCCATGGCCATTTCGACATGACGGCCTTCGAGAGCTACCTGGGCGGCAAGCTGACCGACTTCGACTATCCGGCCGAGGCGATCCAGGCTTCGCTGGAGCATCTGCCGAAGGTGGGCTGATCCGCCGGCATGCGCGCCCTGTTCCTGGTCCTCCTGCTGGTCAATCTCGTGCTGCTGGCCTGGGGCCAGGGCTATCTGGGAACCCGGGAAAGCGGGCGCGAGCCGGAGCGTCTGGGCCAGCAGCTGGAACCGGACAGGCTGCGCATCCTGCGCGAGCAGGAGCAGCCGACGCAGGCGGTTCCGGCGGTTGTCGCCATGCCCGCCTGCAAGCGCATCGAGGGGCTGGGCGCCGCCGAGGCCGAGACCCTGCGGGCCGCGCTGGCGGCGGAGCCGGGATGGGAGGTGCTGGTGCAGCCGCAGAAGGGGGCGCTTGCTCACTGGGTGGTGATCCCCGAACTGGCGAGCCGGGCGTTGGCGGAAAAGAAACGGACGGAATTGCGCCAGCTCGGCGTCAACGAGGGGCAGGTCGTCGAGAGCGCGACGCTCGGTCCCTTCGCGGTATCGCTGGGCATTTTCCGCAGCGAGGAACTGGCCGCCGAGTTCCTGCAATCGGTCGGCCGCAAGGGGGTGCGCTCGGCGCGGCTCGCCAAGCACGAGCTGCCCGCCGACAGGCATGCGATCGAGCTGCGCGCCCCCGCCGCCGATCTGGCGCGCCGCCTGCCCGACCTGCTCGCGCCGCTGGCCCAGGCGGGAGTGACGGACTGTCCCGTTCCATGATCTTCGTCGTCGGGCTGACCGGCGGCATCGGCAGCGGCAAGAGCGCGGCGGCGGATTGCTTCGTCACCCTCGGCGTGCCGGTGGTGGACACCGATGCCATCGCCCATGAGCTTACCGCGCCGGGAGGCGCGGCCATCGAGCCGATCCGCCAGGCCTTCGGCGACGGGGCGCTGACGGCCGCGGGCGCGCTGGACCGGGCTGCCATGCGCCGCCGCGTGTTCGCCGACCCCGCCGAGCGGACCCGGCTGGAGGCGATTCTCCATCCCATGATCCGCGCCGAAAGCGAGGCGCGGCTGCGGCGCAGCGCCGCCGACTACGCGGTTCTGGTGGTGCCCCTGCTCGCCGAATCGAAGAGTTATCGGGAGCGGGTGGACCGGGTCGCGGTCGTCGATTGCCCCGAGGAAGTCCAGCTTGCCCGCGTCATGGGCAGGAGCGGCCTGTCCCGGGCCGAGGTGGCGGCGATCATGGCCGCCCAGGCCAGCCGGGCGGCGCGCCTGGCGATCGCCGACGACGTGATCGCCAACGACGCCGGCCTGGCCGAGCTGCGCGCGCGCGTGACGGAACTGCACGGGCGCTATCTGGACATGGCGCGCGCGCGCGGCGCAGGCCGGGAAACCGCGAGAAATCGATGATTTCGCTCAAGCCCAAGTTGAGATTTGCCGGTAATTCAGTCAGAATTCGTGGAATTTTCATCCGGGCCGGCGAGTGATCACCTACGAATATCCGCTGAACGAGCGCATCCGCACCTTGCTGCGGCTCGAAGACCTGTTCGAGAAGACGCTCTACTTCGCCGATGCCGACGGTCCGGCGGAGCACCACGTCTCCCTGGTGACCCTGTTCGAGATTCTCGAAGTGGCCAGCCGGGCGGACCTCAAGTTCGATCTGGTGCAGGAGCTCGAACGCCAGCGCCAGATCCTGCTGTCCTTCCGCAACAACCCGGACATCTCCGAGGAGGCGCTTTCCGGCGCGCTCTACGAGATCGAGCAGTCCTCGGCCGCGCTGCTCGCCATGCAGGGCAAGACCGGCCAATACCTGCGCGAGAACGAGTGGCTGATGGGCATCAAGAACCGCGCCGGCATCCCCGGCGGCGTCTGCGAGTTCGACCTGCCGTCCTACCATTTCTGGCTCAACCGCGAAGCCGCCCGGCGCCGCGATGACCTCCTGGGCTGGATCTCGCCCTTGCTGCCGATCCGCGCCGGCCTCGCCATCGTGCTGCGCCTGCTGCGCTCCTCCGGGCGCCCCGAGCGCGTGGTCGCCCAGCACGGCGCGTTCCAGCAGATGCTTTCCGGCCGCACCGCCCAATTGATCCGCCTGCGGCTCTCGCGCGACCACGCGGCGATTCCCGAGATCAGCGCCAACAAGTACGCCCTCAATATCCGCTTCACCGTCCCCGAGACCGACATGCGCCCGAAGCAGTCCGAGGCCGACGTCGAGTTCGAGCTGACCTACTGTAACCTGTAGCTACGTTTCAGCACGTCGCAGGACGTTGCAGCTACCCGCCGAAAGCCCCGCAGTTGCGGGGTTTTTAGTTTCTGGACGTTGCGTATCGAATCAGGACAGCGCATACTTTCCGGGTAGCCAGGTGGGTAGCTTCTACCCGCCCGGGTAGCTGGATGGCTGGGTAGCCGGAAAGGTGGCGAGCATGGGCAAGCTGACGGATGTTCAGATTCGGAACTGGATCAAGGCCGGCGCGCCGGTCGCCGTTGCGGACGGGGAGGGGCTGACCTTCACCCTGTCGGCGAAGGGAACTGCGGCATGGACGCTGCGGTATCGCATCGGCGGCAAGCGCAAGGAACTGACCCTGGGCCGCTACCCCGACATTCCCTTGACCAAGGCGCGGGAGATCGCCACGGCCAAACGTGCCGAGGTACAGCAGGGCATCGATGTCGCCGCCGAGAAGCGCCGGGCCGGCCAGGAGGCGGCGAGCGCCTGGACATTCCGCCGCCTTGCCGACGACTACTTCGAGAAGGTCGCCGACCGCCTGGCCGACAACACCCTGAAGGGGCGCCGGCAGCAGCTCCGCGATTACGTCTATCCGAAGATCGGCGGCACCGCGGCGGCGGACGTATCGGCCGCCGAGATCGTCGCCATCGTCGAGGCCGCCAGCGTCAAGTCCCTGCATGTGGCCCGGCTGGTGCTGATCGCCATCCGCGAAGTGTTCTCCCATGGCATCGCCCGCCATGTGGTCACGGAAGACCCCTGCGCCCACATCAAGGCGAAAGCCATCATCGGCGGCACCAAGCAGCAGCGGGAGCGGGTGATGCTGGCCGATGCCGAGCTGGTCGAACTGTTCAAGGCCCTGCCCGGCCTGTCCCGTCCCAATGCCCTGATGGTCCGCATCCTGCTGGCGACCGGCGCCCGAATCGGCGAGCTGGTCGGGGCGGAATGGTCCCACGTCGATTTCGAGCGGGCCGAATGGACGATCCCCCCGGAGCACGCCAAGAACGGCAAGCAGTTCGTCATTCCCCTGCCGCCCATGGTCGCCGGCTGGTTCGCCGAGCTGCAGGCGATGGCCTTCGGCTCCCGCTACGTCCTGCCCATCCGCACCAGGAACCACGGCAACGAAGCCGACGCCCACATGGAGCCCGTGACCCTGAATGCCGCCCTCAACACCCTGGCGAAAACCCTTGGCGACAAGTGCCGCCGCTTCACGCCCCACGATCTGCGCTCCACCTGTCGCAGCCACTTGGGCGCCCTCGGCGTGGACGTGCTGATCGCCGAACGCTGCCTGAATCACTCCCTCGGCGGCTTGGTCGCCGTCTACGACAAGCACGACTATCTGACCGAGCGCCGCCGCGCCCTCGACCTGTGGGCCGCCAAGCTGGCGAGCCTGGAGAAGGGCGAGGGCTTCAATGTGGTCGCCCTCAAACGTGCCTGAACGATCTGCGCAACTCCTGTTTTCCTTTCCTCCCCCTGTTTTTTTGCTGGGACAAGTGGGACAACTGGGACACTCGCCGCAAACCCTCATGGTTAAGCGGAATGTGCTGTCCCGTTTATGCCGTTTGCACTGGGACGGGGCTGGGACACACTGGGACACTCATTCGCCGGACGTATCGGGACGGCGCACCGAAGCGGGTCGCACCGTCCCGCCAGCACCGACTTTTCGGACGCTAGGACATGGCCGCGCAAAGGGCTGCATGCCGCCCGGCCCGCACCGCCGAATTACTAGGCAATTACTAATTTGCAATTAAATTAGTAGCAAATTGCTAATTCACGGACTACACTACTAAGCAATTACTAATATCGCCCAGGATTAGTAGAAATGCACATACCCCTTACCCCACCTGATTGGAATACGGTATTTGCCGGCGGTGTCCCAGCAGCCTTTCCGCAGATCGTGGCCCAGAAGTCGCCGCTGATCGATGGCGAATACATGCATTGGGATCAACTACGCCACCGTCCGCCGCCCCCAGGGCTGACGAGCGAACAATGGTGGCTCAGTGTGAGCTTCGCCCGTAGCGGCATGCTGCAGCCATTGCCGCTACTCGACAAGAAGGGCAGCCCGTTTCAATTCGCCCTGCCGGAACCCGTCCTAATCGCCCTCCACCATATCGACCGCACGGCGGCGGGATCGATCAATGCGCCGGCCGATATCAACACGCCCGAGCAGCGCGACCGCTACCTGATGCACTCGCTGATCGAGGAGGCCATTACTTCCAGCCAGTTGGAAGGCGCAGCCACGACGCGCCAAGTCGCCAAGGCTATGTTGCGCGAGGGGCGCGCGCCGCGTGACCGCAGCGAACGGATGATCTTCAACAACTACCAAGCGATGGAGCATATCCGCGCCAAGCGGGACGAACCGATCACGCCAGACGGCATCCTGACCCTGCATGCCCTCGTGACCGATGGCACCCTGGACAACCCCGAGGATGCCGGCCGGCTGCGCCAGGCGAACGACATCGAAATCCGCGACAACCGTGACCATACTCTGCTGCACCGACCGCCCGACTTCAACGAATTGCCGGCCCGACTGGAACGGCTGTGCGCCTTCGCCAACGCCGCCGAGGATGCGCTGCCCTTCGTGCATCCCGTGCTGCGGGCGATCCTGCTGCACTTCATGATCGGTTACGACCATCCCTTCGTCGACGGCAACGGTCGCACGGCCCGTGCCCTGTTCTACTGGGCCATGGCGCGCAGCGGCTACTGGCTGATGGAGTTCCTTTCCATTTCGCACTTTCTGCGCAAGGCCCCGGCCCAGTACGTGCGGGCCTATCTGCATACCGAAACAGACAGCGGCGACACTACCTATTTTCTGCTGCATCAGCTCGACGTTATCCGCCGTGCGATCCAAGAATTGCACGCCTATCTGAAGCGCACGGCGGCGGAACAGCGCAGCACAGAACGCCTGCTGTCTGCCTCGCCACGTCTGAGGAATCGCCTCAACCATCGCCAGCTCGCGCTGCTGACCGGGGCACTAAAGCATCCGGGCGAACAGTATCGCGTCGAGGGGCATCAACGAACACACAATGTTGCCTACCAAACGGCTCGCACCGATCTGCTGACACTGGGCGAACTGGGCTTGTTGATATGGGAGAAGGTCGGCAAAGCATTCGTGTTCACCGCGCCGGCCGATCTGTCGGATCGAATCGCAGCCCTAGCGGGAGAGGATGCGAAGGCGTGAAATGATCTCGCCGCAAGGCAATGAACGGGTCGGCAAGGTGCTGCCGCACCAACCCAACCCGGTAGCCGCGCCTCCATGGTCACGTTGGGGGATCGTAGACGGCACGAACGTCGATCAATGTGGGCAACGGTCTTCTCCTTCGCCCTTTGTTTTGTCCTGGTGGCAATGCAACGGCGATCGGCCGAGGCTTGGGCTTGGATCGGTTCTCTCTTGCTATTTCGTTCAGGGCCTCAAGTAGGGCTTCACGTGGATACCGCCACGAAACGCCGAACTTCAGTGCTGGCAGGCGACCGGTACGGGCCAGCTCTTGCACGG
>JANJVS010000202.1 GCA_024709955.1 Rhodocyclaceae bacterium | reverse complement strand
GGTGGCGCACAAGGCGCCCGAGTGCGCGGAGTGGCTGAAAGCCAACGATATCAAAGTCCTCGACATTAGCAACGCCATCCTTCAGGACGCGATGCGCATCAAAGGCCTGCTGGGGATCGTGGGGGACAAGTACGGTGGAGGCGTCGGCGAAAACGACCTGTTCATCATCGCCACGGCACGCGCACATGGGGCCGAGTTGGTCACGGAAGAGAAGTGGCAAGCGGCGCTGCCCAAAAAGCTGGAGAAATGCAAGATTCCGGCGGTGTGCGACATGCAGGCTGTCGCGGTTCGCTGGCTCAAGTTCATCGATTACATCAAGCTGTCCGGTGCGATTTTCCGATAGCCACCGTCGCGTCAGCGCCGACTGAGAGGGGCCATCCATGAAAATCTTGAAAATCGTCGCCATAGTTTTTGCCGCCGTCTTGCTGGCGCTGGCCGGTGCGGCCGCCTGGCTCCATGCCACCTTCGACGCCGCGCGCCTCAAGCAGGAAATCGCCGCCGTCGTCGAGCGGCAGACCGGCCGGGTGCTGAAGATCGAGGGCGAGCTGGCGCTCAGCCTGTGGCCCGACCTGGCCGTGAATATCGGCCGCGCCACGCTCTCCGAGCCGGGCGGCGCGGCGGAGTTCGCGCGGATCGAAGCCGCGCGCGTCGCCGTCGCCGTCCTGCCGCTGCTGTCGAAACAGGTGGTGGTGCGCGAAGTGGCCATCGACAGGCTCGCCGCCACCGTGGTGAAGAAGCGGGACGGCACGCTGAACGTCGCCGACCTCGCAGCGGGAAAAAAGGAGGAGAAGCCGCGGGATGCCGCCGTGCCGCCGGCGTCGCCTATTGATATCGCCGCGATCCGCGTCGCCAACGCGCGCTTCGACTGGCGCGACGAGCAAACGGGCAGCACGTTTTCGCTCGCCGACCTTGACCTGTCGAGCGGCCCCGTCCGTTTCGCCGCCGGGCGCGGCGGCATCGAGGCCCTCACGCTGGCCGCGCGCGGCCAGCGCGACGCCGACGCCTTCACGCTCAGGATCGAGGCGCCGCGCCTCGACATCGCGCCTGCGGGCGCGCGCGGCGAGACGCTGAAGCTCGCGGCGACGCTGGCCGGCAAGGAACGCAAGCTCGCCGCCACGCTGACCCTCGCCGATGTCGCGGGCGACGCCAGGACGCTCAAGATCGGCAGGTTCGCGCTCGACGCCGACGCGAAGATGAACGACGCGCGCGCCGTCGCGAAACTCGCCTCGCCCGTGGCGCTCGACCTCGGCAAGCGGACCGTGGCGCTGACGCAGCTGGCCGGCCGGCTCGACCTGACGCACCCGAAGCTGCCGATGAAGACCCTCGCGCTGCCGCTCGCCGGCGCGGCGAGCGCCGACCTGGCGCGACAGTCCGCCAGCCTGCGGATCGATACCAAACTGGACGACGGCGCGATCAAGGCGAAGCTCGACATCGGCCGCTTCGCGCCGCTCGCCCTCGGCTTCGATCTCGACATCGACGCGCTCGACCTCGACAAATACCTGCCGCCGGAGCGGAAGGGGACGCAAGACGGCGGCGGCGCGGCGGGCCAGGCGCCGCAGGCGAAAATCGACCTGTCCGCATTGAAGGGCCTGGACCTCAAGGGCACGGTGAGCATCGGCCGGCTCGCCGCCGCGAAGCTCAAGGCGAGCGACATCCGGGCGCGGATCGACGCGCGGGACGGCCGCCTGAACGTCGCGCCGCTTTCGGCCAAGCTCTACGACGGCCGGCTCGACGGCGCGCTCGCGGTCGACGCCGACGGCAACCGCTTCGCGGCGAAGCAGACTCTCGCCGGCGTGCGCATCGGCCCGCTGCTGAAGGATCTCGCCGACAAGGACATGCTCGAAGGGCGCGGCGACGTCGCCCTCGACGTGGCGGCGCGCGGCGACACGGCGGCGGCGCTGAGGAAATCGCTGGCCGGCACGGCGCGCGTGGCGCTCGCCGACGGTGCCGTGAAGGGCATCAACATCGGCCAGAAACTGCGCGAGCTGCGCGGCATGCTCAAGGGCGGCCAGGATGTCGGCGTGGCGAGCGACGCGACGCAGAAGACCGACTTCAGCGAACTCGCGGCGAGCTTCCGCATCGCGAACGGCGTGGCGCGGAACGACGACCTGACGGCCAAGTCGCCGCTGCTGCGCCTCGCCGGCGCGGGCGACATCGACATCGGCAACGAGCGCCTCGACTACCTGCTCAAGGCCAGCGTGGTCGCCACCAGCAAGGGGCAGGGCGGCGGCGAGCTCGACAGCCTCAAGGGCCTCACCGTGCCCGTGCGCCTGACCGGCCCCTTCGCGCGACCGGACTGGAAGATCGAGCTCGCCGGCCTCGCGGGCGAGGCGGTGAAGGCCAAGGTCGAGGCAAGGAAGGAAGAGCTCAAGCAGAAGGCCGAGGACAAGCTCAAGGACAGGCTCAGGGGATTGCTCGGCAAGTGAGCGCCTCCGCCGCCCCGCCGCTCGTCCTCTTCGGCGCCTGCGACCGCCACAACCTCGGCGACCTGCTGTTCCCCCATCTCGTCGCGGCGGCGCATCCGGGTCGCGAGATTCGCTATTGCGGCCTGGCGGTGCGCGATCTGCGACCCTTCGGCGGCCATCTGGTACATGCCCTGCCGGAGGCGCTCGCGGCGCTGGCCGGCCGGCCCTACGAGCTGATCCACGTCGGCGGCGAACTGCTCGACTGCGACGCCTATACCGCCGCCGTGATGCTCGAAACGCCCGCGGGTGCCCAGGCCGCGATCGCGCGCTACGACAACGACCCGGCGGCCGCCGCGCGCTGGGCCGCAGGACGGCTCGGCACCGGCCGCCCCGCCCCCTACGTGCTCGACAAGGCCACGCTGCCCGGCTGCGTCCGCCTCGCCTTCAACGCCGTCGGCGGCGTCGATCTGGCCGTGCGACCGGAGGCCTTGCGCCGCGCGGTGCTCGCCGCCCTCGCCCGCGCCGATGAAGTGACGGTGCGCGACGCGACGACGCGGGCCACGCTGGCGGCAGCCGGCATCGCGGCGGATCTCGCGCCCGACCCCGTCTCCGCGCTGGCCGCCCACCCCATGGGCGCCGCCGCGCGGGAACGCGGCGCCGCGCTGCGCGCCGGCTACGGCGACTATCTCGCCGCGCAGTTCTCCGCCGACTGCGGCGACGACGCGAGCCTCGCGGCGCTCGCGGCTGAGCTGGAGCAACGGGCGGACGGCAAGACCGTCGTGCTGTTCCGCGCCGGCGCGGCGCCCTGGCACGACGCGCTCGAACCTTACGGGCGGCTCGCGGCGCGGATCGGCGCGCATTGCCATATATTCACCGACCTCGACATCCGGGAGATTTGCGCATTGATCGGCGGCGCCGGCATCTATGTCGGCACCAGCCTGCACGGCTGCATCGTCGCGCGCGCCTTCCGCGTGCCGGCCATCGGCCTCGAACGCACGGCGGGCGCGGGCAGGAAGCTGCGCGCCTGGCGCGCCGCCTGGGCACCGGACCTGCCCGTGATCGCGCTGGATGCCCAGGCAAAGGGAGAAGATTCATGAGATTCGGCATCGACCTCGGCGGCACCAAGACCGAGATCGTCGCCCTCGGCGACGACGGCGCGGAATTGCTGCGCGCGCGCGTGGCGACGCCGCGCGGCGACTACGGGGCGACCGTCGTGGCGATCCGCGAGCTGGTGTTCGCGGCCGAGCGAAAACTCGGCGCTGACGGGACGGTGGGCGTGGGCATCCCCGGCGCCGAATCGCGTGTGACAGGACTCATCAAGAACGCCAACTCCACCTGGCTGATCGGCCGGCCGCTGCGCGCCGACCTGGCAGCCGCCCTCGGCCGGCCGGTGCGCATCGCCAACGACGCCAACTGCTTCGCGCTCTCCGAGGCCACCGACGGCGCGGCGGTGGGCGCGGAGGTGGTGTTCGGCGTGATCCTCGGCACGGGGGTCGGCGGCGGCATCGTCGTGCGCGGCGAGGTGCTGACCGGTGCCAACGCCATCGCCGGCGAGTGGGGGCACAATCCCCTGCCCGGCGCCGAGCCCTTCCTGCCGCCCTGCTACTGCGGCCGCGCGGGCTGCGTCGAAACCTTCCTCTCCGGCCCCGGCCTCGCCGCCGACCACCACCGTGCCACCGGCACCGAGATTGCGGCCGAGCAGATCGCCGCCCGCGCCGCTGCCGGCGACGCGGCCTGCGAAGCGACGCTGCGGCGCCACGAGGCGCGGCTGGCGCGGGCGCTGGCCCAGGTGATCAATATCCTTGACCCGGACGCGATCGTGCTCGGCGGCGGCCTGTCGAACCTCGAGCGGCTGTATGATCGCGTGCCCCGGCTGTGGGGCGAGTGGGTGTTTTCCGACCATGTCGCCACGCGGCTCGTCAGGAACGAACACGGCGACTCGTCGGGCGTGCGCGGCGCCGCCTGGCTGTGGCCGAAATGCTGAACAAGAGGAGCAAACGTTGTCCCATTTTCCCCATCCCCACCCGCAACCCGACTACATCTTCGACGTCGACCTGGACGGCTTCGACGCGCGCGTGATCGAGGCCTCCCACAGCGCGCCGGTGCTCGTGGACTTCTGGGCCGACTGGTGCCCGCCCTGCCGCGCGCTGACCCCCGTGCTCGACCGCGTCGCCACCGCCATGAACGGCAAGCTCCGGCTCGCCAAGGTCGAAGTGGACGAGGGCGCGAACATGAAGCTCGCCGGCCGCTACGGCCTCAAGGGCTTCCCCACCGTGCTGCTGTTCGTCGGCGGCGACATCAAGGGCCGCTTCTCGGGCGCGCGCGCCGAGCACTGGGTCCGGGACTTCCTCGCGGAGCACGGCGCCAATTGAAAACTCCCATCCCCCCAGCCCCCTTCTCGGGAAGAGGGAGACTTTGTGCTCGCCACGCTCGAAATCATGTCAGGCGAAATTAACCCCTGGCGGCGCGTCTTCGCGCCCTTCGCGGTCGGCTACTTCCTTTCCTACCTGCTGCGGAACGCCAACGCGGTCATCTCCCCCGAGCTCACCGGCGACCTCGGCCTCCACGCGGCCGACCTCGGCCTGCTGACCTCGGCCTACCTGCTGGCCTTCGGCGCCTTCCAGCTGCCCCTCGGCATCCTGCTCGACCGCTACGGCCCGCGCCGCGTCGAGGCCGCGCTGCTCTTGATCTGCGCCGCCGGCTGCGCGCTGTTCGCCACCGGCCACGCCCTGCCCCAGCTCGCGGTCGGCCGCGCGCTGATCGGCCTCGGCGTCTCCGCCTGTCTGATGGCGAGCTTCAAGGCCTTCTCGCTGTGGTTCCCGATCGAACGCCAGGCCTCGCTCAACGCCGCGATCATGGCCGCCGGCGGCCTCGGCGCGCTGGCCGCCAGCTCGCCCCTCGGCGCCCTGCTGCCGGTGCTCGGCTGGCGCGGCATCTTCCTCGCCCTCGCGGCGATCGCCCTGCTGGTCGCCGGACTGATCTTCACCACGCCCGACAAGCCGGCCGCCGCCGCGCGCGAAAGCCTGCGCCAGCAGCTGGCGGGCATGGCGACCATTTTCGCCAGCCGCGCCTTCTGGCGCTTCGCGCCGCAGACCACCTTCATCGTCGGCGGCTTCATGGCCCTCCAGGGCCTCTGGGCGGTGCCCTGGCTGATGACGGTGAACGGCGCGACGCGCGAGGCGGCGGCCTTCCATCTGCTGCTGATGGCCGGCGCGCAGCTGACCGGCTTCCTCGCCATCGCCTTCTTCGTCCAGCGCCTCGCCAAGGCCGGCCTGCCGCCGGCGCGCCTGCTGGCGCTCGGCATGGGCGGCGGGCTACTGGCGCTCTTCGGCATCGTCCTCGACGCGGCGCCGAGCTGGCTGCTCTGGCCGGCCCTCGGCCTGGTGTTCTCGGTCGGCAACCTGGCCTACGCCCTGCTCACGGCGGAATTCCCCGTCGCCCTCGCCGGCCGCGCCAACACCGCCCTCAACCTCGGCGCCTTCGTCGGCGCCTTCGGCATCCAGTGGCTGTTCGGCGTGGCGGTGGATGCGGGCCAGTCCGCCGGGCTTGCCGCCCCCGACGCCTACCGCGCCAGCATGGCCGGGCTGCTCGCCCTGCAGGCGGCCGGCTGGGGCTGGTACGTGCTGGAAGGCCGCCGCGCCAGTCGGAGGGGCCGGGGCCATGCCGCCGCCCCTCCCCAACCATGAGCTCCGACGCATCAGCCGCCCGGACGCCGGATGACGCGGACACCCGGCCGCGCCTCGACAGCGCCGCCGCCCTCGCCAACATCGCCGGCGACCGCGACCTGTACCGGCAGATGATCGAGGTCTATCTGGAGGACGCGGACGCCCAGCTCTCCGGTCTCGACGCCGCCCTCGCCGCCCGCGACCATGGGATCGCGCGCCGCCATGCCCATACCATCAAGGGCATGGCCGCCGCCGTCGGCGCCGAACGCCTGCGGCTGCGCGCCTTCGTATTGGAACAGGCCTGCAAGGCCGCCGACCCCGCCGCCGTCGCGGCGGCGGAACCGCCGCTGCGCGCGGAGCTGGCGGCCACGAACCAGGCCCTGCGGGAATACCTGGCCACGCACTGAACCACCCTCCCGCGACCACGCTCCGCGGGAAGTACCCTTGGGGCGCCGGGTTTCAGAGTTCCTGCGGATCGACGTCGAGATGCCAGCGCAGCTCGCGCGGAGTCTTGAGGGCATGGAGCGCCCCCATCCAGGCGTCGAGGAAGGCGTGCAGCGCCGGGCGGCTGCGCGATTCGACCAGCAGCTGGGCGCGCTCGCGGTTCTTGAGGCGCGCCATGCGCATCGGCACCGGGTCGTAGAGCAGCACCTCGGGCGCGGCGAGCGCCTCGGCCGCCGCGACGGCCTGGGTCAGGAAGGCGATGGCGTCCTCCAGCGCCGGCGCCTCGGCGCGCAGCAGCGCCTGGAAGGCGAAGGGCGGGAAGCCGGCGGCCTCGCGCTCGGCGAGCTGCTCGCGGGCAAAGGCGGCGTAGTCGTGGTCGATCAGCGCGCGGTAGAGCGGGTGGTCCGGGTACTCGGTCTGGATCAGCACCGCGCCGGGCAGCTGGGCGCGGCCGGAGCGACCGCCCACTTGCATGAGCTGGGCGAACAGCCGCTCGGGCGCGCGGAAGTCGGCGGCGAACAGGGCCGCGTCGGCGCCGACCACCCCGACCAGGGTGAGGTTCGGGAAGTCGTGGCCCTTGGCGAGCATCTGGGTGCCGATCAGGATGTCGGCCGCGCCGGCATGGATGGCTGCCAGCAGCGCGTGCCATTTCTTCGGCGAATCGGCCGAGTCGCGGTCGATGCGCAGGATGCGCGCTTCCGGGAACAGCTCGCCGAGCTTGGCTTCGAGCCGCTGGGTGCCACGCCCGAAGGGCTGCAGGTCGAGGTTGCCGCAGCCGGGGCAGGCATGGGGAATCCCCGCCTCCAGCCCGCAATGGTGGCAGCGCAGGCGCCGGTCGGCGAGGTGCAGCACGAGGTTGGCGGCGCAGCGCCGGCAATGGGAGATCCAGCCGCAGGCCGGGCAGGCGAGCACCGGGGCGTAGCCGCGCCGGTTGAGGAACAGCAGGCTCTGCTCGCCCCTCTGTAAGCGCTCGCTCACGGCGGCAATCATGCGGGCGCTGAGGCCGTCCTGCAGTTTTTCCTTGCGCGTATCGACGGTGGCCACCGTCGGCATGGCGGCCGCGACGGCGCGCAGCGGCAGGTCGAGCTTGGCGTAGCGCCCGCTCGTGCCGTGGTGGAAGCTTTCCAGCGAGGGCGTGGCCGAGCCGAGCACGATGGGGATGTCGCGCTGCCGGGCGCGGAAGATGGCGATGTCGCGCGCCGAGTAGCGCAGCCCCTCCTGCTGCTTGAAGGAGGCGTCGTGCTCCTCGTCCACGACGATGAGCCCGAGGCGCGGCATGGGCATGAAGACCGACAGGCGCGTGCCGAGCACGATGTCGGCGCGGCCCTCCAGCGCGGCGAGGAAGCCGCGCGCGCGCGCCGCGTCGGCGACGCCGCTGTGTGCCGAAACCACGCGGGCGCCCGGAAAGCGTGCGCTCACCCTGGATTCGAGCTGCGGCGTCAGGGCGATCTCGGGCACCAGCATGAGCGCCTGGCCGCCGGCGGCGAGCACGCGCTCGATGGCCTGCAGGTAAACCTCGGTCTTGCCGCTGCCGGTGACGCCGTGCAGCAGGAAGGTCCGGAAGCCCCCGCCACCCGTTGCGCCGACGATGGCGTCGATGGCGGCCCGCTGATCGGGCGTCGCCGCGTTGGCGGTCGGCACCGTGTCGCCGGAACCGACTTTTTCCTTGAGCGCGCGCGGCGCCTTGCCCTTGCGCAGCAGCGGCGGCAGGGCGAAGGCCATCACTTGGCCGATCGGATAGTGGTAGTAGCGGGCGCAGAAGCCGCAGAGTTCCAGCCAGTCGGCCGGCAGGGCGGGCAGTTCGGGAATGGCGGCGGCGGTTTTCAGCTTGCCGGCCGGATGCTCGCTGTCGGCGGCCACGGCGACCACCACGCCGACCTTGCCGCCCTGGCCGAAGGGCACCCGGACCAGGCGGCCGGGAGTGAAATTCTCGCCCTCCCCCTCCGGCAGATAGTCGAAGAGGCGCGGCAGCGGGACATCGAGGGCGATCTGCAGGACGGTCACGGAAACCAGTTAGCCGGGTTCGTTCAAGTAAATCTTCGTAAATGCGCTTAATTGATTGCTGCCAAAGCCTTTTTACTTATTCACGCAGGGTGTGGATAACTTTGTGAGTAATCTCCACGGGCATTTGAAAAGTTTCTTGCCATTACCGCCAAAGTCATGCTAGACCAAGGCTACAATCAGATTAAACCTTTAATTTTCAATGAATTGGAAGCGACTTGGCGACGCCGCGACAGAAACCCTTGACAAAGCGCAGGGATACGCGTTCTGTGCATAAGTCGGTTTTTGCCGCCCCGCCGAAACCCTCTCGGGGAGCGGCTTGGCGGAGGGTGGCGGTGGACAGCGAAGCGGGCTGCGGGTTCCCGGGCTGTCCTATTTTCTTTTGTAGTTATGGACGGTGTCCACGAGCACGGCGACGTTGTCCGGCGGGGTGTGCTGGTTGATGCCGTGGCCGAGGTTGAAGACGTGGCCGGTATTCCCCGGCCCGAAGCAGTCGAGGACGCGGGTGGCTTCCCGGGCCACGGCCTCGGGCGAGGCGAACAGCGCGATCGGGTCGAAGTTGCCCTGCAGCGCCACCTTGCCGGCGGTACGGCGGCGCGCCTCGCCGAGGTCGGTGGTCCAGTCGAGGCCGATCGCGTCGCAGCCGGTGGTGGCGATCTTCTCGATCCACTGGCCGCCGCCCTTGGTGAACACGATGCAGGGAATGCGCTCGCCGTCGTGGGTCTTCTTGAGTCCGTCGATGACGCGCTTCATGTAGGCCAGCGAGAACTCCTCGTAGGCGGCATGGGACAGCGCCCCGCCCCAGGTGTCGAAGATCTGCACGGCCTGGGCGCCCGACTCGATCTGGGCGTTGAGGTAGGCGGTGACGGCGTCGGCGGTGACGGCGAGGATGCGGTGCAGCAGGTCGGGCCGGCTGTAGAGCATGGTCTTGACGGTGCGGAAGTCGTCCGAGCCGCCGCCCTCGACCATGTAGCAGGCGAGGGTGAAGGGGGAGCCGGTGAAGCCGATCAGCGGCACCGAGTTGTCGAGGGCGCGGCGGATCTCGGCGACGGCGTCCATCACGTAGCGCAGGTGGTCGTAGGGATCGGGCGCGCTCAGGTCGTTGATCGCCCATTCCTCGCGCAGCGGGCGCTCGAACTTCGGCCCTTCGCCGTCGGCGAAATACAGGCCCAGGCCCATCGCGTCGGGCACGGTGAGGATGTCGGAGAACAGGATCGCGGCGTCGAGGTCGTAGCGCGCCAGCGGCTGCAGGGTGACCTCGCAGGCGAGGCTCGGCGACTTGCAGAGGTTGAGGAAGCTGCCGGCGCGCTTGCGCGTTTCGCAGTACTCCGGCAGGTAGCGGCCCGCCTGGCGCATCAGCCAGAGAGGGGTGTAGTCGGTCGGTTCGCGCAGCAGGGCGCGCAGGAAATTGTCGTTCTTGGGACGGGCCATGGTCGGATTCCGGTTGTTTGGCCGATTATCGCATGCCCACCCAGGCGATTTGGCGCACAATGCCGTCAAAAACCAGGAGGAAGAGATGACCCGGCAGATCGGCATCCTCACCGCCGGCGGCGACAGCCCCGGCCTCAACGCGGCGATCCGCGGCGTCGGCAAGGCCGCCATGGGCCATTACATGATGCACGTGATCGGCTTCCGCGACGGCTTCCGCGGCCTGATGGAAAACCGCACCATGGCGCTCGACGGCGGCCAGCTCTCGGGCATCCTGACGACCGGCGGCACCATCCTCGGCACCAGCCGCGACAAACCGCACAAGATGCCGGTGGGCGGCAAGATCCTCGACATGACCGACGCCATCGTCGGCAACTACCACGACAACCACCTCGACTGCCTGGTCTGCCTGGGCGGCGGCGGCACGCTGAAGAACGCGCTGCGCCTCAAGCAGAAGGGCCTCAACGTTGTCACCCTGCCGAAGACCATCGACAACGACGTCTGGGGCACCGACATCACCTTCGGCTTCGACACCGCGCTGGGCATCGCCACCGAGGCGATCGACCGCCTGCACAGCACCGCCCACAGCCACCACCGCATCATCGTCGTCGAGATCATGGGCCACCGCGCCGGCTGGCTGGCGCTCGGCGCCGGCATCGCCGGCGGCGCCGACGTGATCCTGATCCCCGAACTTCCCTACGACGCGACCAGCGTGGCCGAGGCGATCCGCGAACGCGCGCGCGGCGGCAAGCCCTTCTCCATCGTCGCCGTCGCCGAGGGCGCGATCTCGGCGCAGGACCTCGCCGCCCTCGACGCAGCCAAGCGCCGCAAGAAGGAGGACGACACCGCCGCCGACGCCGCCGAGCTGATCTACGCCGGCCGCACCCTGCGCCTCGCCCAGCAGCTCGAAAAGCTCACCGGCCTGGAGGCGCGCGTCACCATCCTCGGCCACCTGCAGCGCGGCGGCACGCCCTCGGCGGCGGACCGCATCCTCGCCACGCGCCTGGGCACCGCCGCCGCCGACCTGATCGCGAAGAAGCGCTACGGCGTGATGGTCGCGGCCAGGGGCGAAGGCACGCGGCCGGTCAAGCTCGAAGACGCCGCCGGCAAGGTCAAGACCGTGCCGCCCGACCATCCGTGGATCCTGTCGGCGCGCCGGGTGGGCACGAACTTCGGCGACTGAGCGGTAAAAACTCGGCGCCGGCGGAACGGTGGGCGGAGCGGGTGGCGGACGGGCTACTTGCGCCAGAATGCCGGCGTCAGCACCACCAGCAGGGTGAAGAGCTCCAGGCGGCCGAGGATCATCGCGAAGGAACAGACCCAGGTCTGGAAGTCGGTGAGCACCGAGAAGTTGCTGGCGGGGCCGACGGCGCCGAGGCCGGGGCCGGTGTTGTTGAGGGTGGCGACGATCGCCGAGAAGGCGGTGATCAGATCCAGCCCGCTGGCCGACATGACCAGGGTGAGGCTGACGATGATCACCATGTAGACGAAGCTGAAGGCCAGCACCGCGTGCAGCACCGAATCCGACACCACCTGGCGGCCGAGGCGCACGGAGTGGATCGCGCGCGGGTGCATGGCGCGCAGGATCTCGCGATAGACCTGCTTGTAGAGGATGATCGCGCGCATCATCTTGATGCCGCCGCCGGTGGAGCCGGAGCAGGCGAAGAAGCTGCCGAGGAAAAGGATCCAGAGCTGGCCGAACATCGGCCAGAGCGCGTAGTCGGTGGTGGCGAAGCCCAGCGAGGTGGCCAGCGAGATGCAGTGGAAGGCGACGTAGCGCAGCGCCGTCCAGAAGCTGGCGTAGACGTCGAAGCTCATCAGGTAGACGCTCAGGCCGAGGACGCTGACGGCCATCACGCCGAAATAGAAGGGGATCTCCGGGTCGGCGCGGTAGGGCGCGGCGCTGCGGGCGCGGAAGGCGAGGAAGTGGGTCGCGTAGTTGATGCCCGAGAGCAGGGCGAAGCTCATCGCCACCAGCTCGATCTGCACGCTGTTGAAGTGGCCGAGGCTGGCGTCCTTGGTCGAGAAGCCGCCCAGGCCCATGACGCTGAAGGCGTGCATCAGCGCGTCCCAATTTTCCATGCCGGCGATGATGAAGGAAAGCGTGCAGGCGACGGTGAGGATGAGGTAGACGACCCAGAGTCCCTTGGCGGTCTCGGCGATGCGCGGCGTCAGGCTGGATTCCTTCATCGGCCCCGGCACCTCGGCCTTGAACAGCTGGCGGCCGCCGATGCCCAGCAGCGGCAGGATCGCCACCGCCAGCACGATCACGCCCATGCCGCCGAGCCAGTGCATGAAGGTGCGCCAGAAGTTGATCGAGATCGGCAGGCGGTCGAGACCGGACAGCAGGGTCGAGCCGGTGGCGGTGAGCCCGGAGACCGCCTCGAAATAGGCGTCGGTGAAGCTCAGGCCGGGAAGCTGGAACAGCAGCGGCAGGGCGCCGAAGAGGGGCAGCACGGCCCAGGTCAGCGTCACCAGCAGGAAGCCGTCGCGCACCCGCAGTTCGGCCGCGCCGCCGCGGCTGGCGCCGACCCACAGCAGCACACCGCAAAACAGCGTGATGGCGATCGCCTCGTCGTAGGCGGCGAGGGCGCCGTCGGCGAAGTGCCAGGAGACCCCGAGCGGCGCCAGCATGGCGATGCCGAAGATCGAGATGATGACGCCGAGGGCGCGGAAGACGGGGAGGAAGCGCATGGCCGGGGTGCGCCTAGAAGAACATCAGGCCGACCTGGAACAGCCTTTCCACTTCCTTCACCTGCGGCTTGCGCGTGCAGAAGACGATCACGTGGTCGCCGGACTCGATGACCGTGTCGTGGTGGGGGATGATCACGCGCTGGTCGGTCTTGCCCCTGGGCATGCCGTCGCCGCCGATGATGTCGAACTTCTCGGTCTTGCGCACGATGGCGCCGATATGCACGCCCTTGATGCGCGGCAGCTCCTCGATGCGGCGACCGACCACGCGCGAGCTCTTGGCGTCGCCGTGGGCGACCAGTTCGAGCGCCTCGGCGGCGCCGCGCCGCAGGCTATGCACGCGCGCGACGTCGCCGCGCCGCACGTGGGTGAGCAGCGTGCCGATCGACACCTGCGCCGGCGACAGGCCGATGTCGATCGGCCCGCCCTGCACCATGTCGGCGTAGGCGCGGCGGTTGATCAGCGCCAGCACGCGCTTGCAGCCG
>JANJVS010000017.1 GCA_024709955.1 Rhodocyclaceae bacterium | reverse complement strand
ACGCAGGCCGAGGCCTGGCGCCAGCGCCTGCTGCGCCCCGAGCCGGCGCCGCCGCTGCAGCTGCCCGCCGACGGCCCGCGCAGCAGCGGTCTCGACCGCCCCTGCGGCCGCGTGCCCTTCGCCCTCGCCGGCGAAGCGGGCAAGCGCTGGCTCGCCGCCATCGGCCCCGAGCGGCGCGGCGCCGCGCTGCTCGCCGCCGTGCAGACCCTGCTCTACGTGGCGAGCGGCCAGGGCGACCTCGTCGTCGGCCTGCCCGTCGCCGGCCGCGAGCGGCCCGAGCTGCAGGAGCAGGTCGGCCTGCATCTCAACATGCTGCCGCTGCGCCATCGCCTCGACCCGGCCCAGCCGCTATCCGCCCTCGCCGCCCAGGACGCCAACGTGCTCGCCGACGCGCTGGCGCGCGCCGACTACCCGTTCGCGCGCCTCGTCGCCGACCTCGGCCTCGCCGCGCCCGCCGGCCGTCATCCGGTCTTCGACACGATGCTGATCTTCCACCAGCACGCCGTGCCGGTCATCGACCTGCCCGGCGTGGATGCCGCGCCCGAGCCGGTCCTGCCCGCCTGCGCGCGCTTCGACCTCGACGTGGAAGTCTGGGCCGCAGCCAACGGAACCGACGGCCTGGAGGGCTTCATCGAATACGACGCCGGTCTGTTCTCCGCCGCGCGCGCCGCCGGTTTCGCCGCGCATCTGGAGCAGATCCTCGCGGCGCTCGCCGAAGCGCCGGAACAGACGCCGGAAACGCTGCGCGCCGCGCTGACCGGCGTCTCGGCCAAGGACGAGGCCGATCGCTTCCTCGCCGACAGCCTGGCCCTGGACGAGGAGTTCTAAAGTGTGCGGCATCGCGGGCATCTACTCCCTCGACGGCCAACGGCCGGTGGACCGGGCCCTGCTGGAGGCCATGACGCGCGCCCTCGTGCATCGCGGCCCGGACGACGAGGGCTTCCACGTCGCCGGCCCGGTGGGCCTGGGCTTCCGCCGCCTCGCCATCGTGGACCCGCGCCCGGCCGGCAACCAGCCGCACTACAACGAAGCCCGCGACGTGATCTCGGTCTGCAACGGCGAGATCTACAACTATCACGACCTGCGCCAGGACCTCGAAGCGCGCGGCCACCGCCTCGTCTCGCGCTGCGACGTCGAGGTGCTGCCCCACCTCTGCGAGGAATACGGCGACGGCCTGCTAGACCGCCTCAACGGCCAGTTCGCGCTCGCCGTCTATGACGCCAACAAGCGCCGCCTGCTGCTGGCGCGCGACCCGGTCGGCATCTGCCCGCTCTACTGGTGCGAGGTGGACGGCCAGCTGCTGTTCGCCTCCGAGGTCAAGGCGCTGCTCGCGCACCCGGCCGTGCCGCGCCGCGTGGATCTCGCCGGCCTCGACCAGATGCTCACTTTCCCGAGCATCGTCAGCCCGCAGTCGATGTTCGCCGGCATCCACTCGCTGCCCGCCGGCCATGCGCTGATCGTCGAGGGCGGCCCAGCACACTCAATGCGCCCGATGCGCTACTGGGACCTCGACTATCCGATCGGCGAGGCCCCGCCGCCGCCCGCCGACTGGGAGGAGCAGCTCGAACACCTGCTGCTGCAGGCCGTCGGTGGCCGCCTGCAGGCCGACGTGCCGGTGGGCTTCTATCTCTCCGGTGGCCTCGACTCCTCGCTGGTCGCCGGCCTGATCCGCCGCCTGCGCCCCAACGACGATTGGCACGCCTTCTCCATCGGCTTCGACGACCCCGCCCTCGACGAGCGCCGCTACCAGCGCCTGATGGCCGACCGCATCGGCGTGCGCCTGCACGAGGTGGACTTCAAGCTCGACGAGGTGGATCGCCGCCTGCGCGCCGTGGTGCGCGCGTCCGAGACGCCGCTGCGCGAGACCTACGACACCTGCTCCCACGCGCTTTCCCAGGCGGTGCGCGACGCGGGCTGCAAGGTGGTGCTCTCCGGCGAGGGCGCCGACGAGCTGTTCGCCGGCTACGTCGGCTACCGCTTCGACATGCTGCGCGGCGCCGACGACCCGGAAGATTTCGACAACCTGCTCGACGGCGACGCCTGGGAGGAGACGCGCGCCCGCGAGACCCTGTGGGGCGACGGCGACTTCTTCTACGAACGCGACTACGCCGCCTTCCGCGACACCAAGGCCGCCCTCTACGCTCCCGAACTCGCGCCGCGGCTGGCCGGCATCGACTGCTCGCGCCGCGCCGCCGTGGACGTCGCGCGCCTGCGCGGCCGCCACCCGGTGCACAAGCGCGGCTACATCGACTTCAAGCTGCGCATCGCCGACCACCTGCTGGCCGACCACGGCGACCGCATGACTTTCGCCCATAGCGTCGAGGGCCGCTATCCCTTCCTCGACGCCGACGTGATCGCCTTCGCCACGCAATTGCCGCCGGGCTTCCTGATGCAGGACGGCCGCGAGAAATACCCGCTGCGCCAGGTGGCGCGCCGCCACGTGCCGCCGGCCATCGTGGACCGCGAGAAGTTCGCCTTCGTCGCCCCCGGCAGCCCCAAGCTGCTCGCCCGCGCGCGGGACGGCCAGGCCGACTGGGTCGCCGCACTGTTGGATCCGGGCCGCATCCGCCGCGAGGGCTACTTCAATCCGGCTACCGTTGCTGCACTGCGAGATGCATACTTGCAACCGGGATTCGCCATCAACCAGACCTTCGACGTGGACCTGCTGATGATCGTGCTGACCTTCCAGATCTTCCTCGAAGAATTCCAAATGCCATCGCGTCAATGAAGGAGCCCGCGCCATGACCAACAACAACAAAACCACCTTCCGCCTGCGCATGCCGCTGCTCGCTGCGCTGTTCTCCTGCTCCGCCGCCGCCCTGGCGGCGGACGCCGCGCCGGCGGGCTACGACGCCGCCTACCAGGCCGGCTACCGCGCCGCCCTCGAAGCCGCGAAGAAGGCCCTCGCCGAAGGCCGCAAGCTCGACGAACTCGCGCCGGCGGCGGCGGCGGCCGACGGCGCCGGCATGGCCCCTTCGTCCGCCACCGGCGTCGGCCCGGTCGCCGTCGCGCCGCCCGCCGGCGGCGCGGCCAAGGGCAACGAGCCGCCCGACTGGTGGAACCATTCGAGCCTCGCCTTCGGCCTCAAGCCGAGCGACGAATGGCGCCACAGCCTGCAGGTCCAGCTCTCCGGCGTCAGCCTGTCCGGCAACGAGGAAGGCGACGCCTGGCGCGGCGGCGGCAAGTTCTTCAGCCGCAGCGGCCGCTTCACCAACGAACTCTCGGCCACCATCGACAAGCGCGAGATCAATTCCGTCGGCGGCGCCGTCAACAAGCGCGACTACCGCCTGCTGCAGGAATCGCTGCGCTACGACCTCACCGACCGCTGGTACGTCTCCGGCGGCTTCATGCTCGAACGCGACGACATGTCGCTGATCGACAAGCGCACCACCTGGCTGCTCGGCCCCGGCTACTACTGGCTCGACAGCCCGCAATTCCGCCTCAACACCTTCCTCGGCTACGGCCGCGTGGACGAGAAATACATGGCCTACGTGCGCGACCACGTCGGCATCGACAAGCGCGACTCCGGCCTGCTCTACTTCTACGAGACCTTCTCGTGGCAGTTCACCGAGAACTGGGGCCTGCGCCAGGGCTACCGCCTGATGCAGGACCTCGACAAGTCCGGCCACTACGTCTTCGACCCGGTGAACTCGATCCCGCCGAGCGCCGCCAACCCGCGCGGCTTCGAGCGCTACATGGCCGACAAGTGGGTCGAGCGCTACCGCACCGTCAGCGCCATCGACATCGACTACCGCCTGAGCCCGCGCAGCGTCGTCTCCTTCGGCGTCGAGACGCGCTACGACAGCAACCCGTGGCCCGACGTGATCCGCCGCGACCGCACCAAGCGCATAACGCTCAACCTGGCTTTCTGATTCACCCGAGCCGCCGGAGAACCATCTCGTGTACGCCCCCCTCAACAAGAAATCGCTCCATGCCGTCATCGACCATCTGCTGACGCAAGGGGGGCAGCGCATCGCCATCGAGGACGGCGCCGGCGGCATCGACTACGCGGAACTCGACGCGCGCAGCCGCGCCCTCGGCCATGCGCTCAAGGCGCGCGGCGTCGGGCCGGGCGAGATCGTCGCGCTGCCCATGCCGGCCTCGATCGACTACGTCGTCGCGCTGCTGGCCACCGTGCGCGCCGGCGGCATCTTCATGCCCCTCGACCCGGCCTATCCGGAGACGCGGATCAAGCAGATCTTCCAGCTCGCCAAACCGCGCCTGCTGGTGCTGCGCGCCGGCGAGGAGGCGCTCGGCGCGCGCCTCGCCGCCTGCGCCGAGGCGGCCGTGGACACGCTGTGCATCGACGGCGCGCATGCCGGCGCCGCCAGCCTACCCGCGCTGCCCCCCCTTCCCGTGGTCGCCGGCGACGACGACACCGGCTACCTGATCCACACCTCCGGCTCCACCGGCACGCCCAAGCTCATCGCCGGCCGCAACAAGGGCATCAGCCACTTCGTGCACTGGGAAGTCGGCGAACTCGGCGTCGATGCCGCCGTGCGCGCCAGCATCTTCTCGCCGCCCACCTTCGACGTCAGCCTGCGCGAAATCTTCGTGCCGCTGCTGGCCGGCGGCACGCTGGTGATCCCCGATGCCGACACGCGCGCCGACGCCACGCGCCTCGCCGCCTGGCTGCGCGACCGGGGCATCACGCTGATGCACGCCGTGCCCTCGCTGTTCCGCCTGCTGACGCGCGCGCTGCGCGACGGCGGCCACGGTGGCATCGCGACGCTGCGCCACGCCTGCCTCGCCGGCGAACCGCTGTTCGGCGCCGACGTCGCCGCCTGGCGCGCGGTCGCCGGCGGCAACACCGCGCTCATCAACCTCTACGGCCCGAGCGAGACCTCGCTGGCCAAGGCCTTCCACCGCGTGGACGGCGAGACCTACGCGCCCGGCGCCATCGTGCCCATCGGCCAGCCGATCGCCAACACCGCGCTGCTGCTGCTGCGCGACGGCCGCCTCGCCGAGATCGGCGAGATCGGCGAGATCCACATCCGCACGCCCTTCGCCAGCAACGGCTACTGGCAGGACCCGGCGCGCAGCGCCGAAGCCTTCGTGCCGAACCCGCTCGCCGACGACGCCCGGGACCGCATCTACAAAACCGGCGACCTCGGCCGCTACCGCGCCGACCGCAGCGTCGAGTTCGTCGGCCGCGCCGACCGCCAGGTGAAGATCGACGGCGTGCGCATCGAGCTGCCCGAGATCGAGGGCGCGCTGCGCGCCCATCCCGGCGTCGAGGAAGTCGCCGCCCACACCTTCCGCCTCGCCGACGGCGGCCTGCGCCTGGTCGGCTACTACACGGCCGGCGCACCCATCGACGCGGGCACGATGCGCGCCCACCTCGAAGGCCTGCTGCCCGGCGCGATGATCCCCGGCTATCTGATGCAGCTGCCGGCGCTGCCGAAGAACCTCAACGGCAAGATCGACCGCAAGGCCCTGCCGCGCCCCGAGGCGCTGATCGCCGCCGACCAGGCCTACAGCGCGCCCAGCGGCCCCGTCGAGACGAGCCTTGCCGCCCTCTGGGCCGACGCCCTCGGCCTCGACCGCATCGGCGTCGAAAGCCCCTGGGTGACGGCCGGCGGCAACTCGCTGCGCGCCATCGGCCTGATCGGCCGCATCAACCGCGAATTCGGCGTGAGCCTGACCATCCGCGAATTCCTCGAACAGGGCACGATCCGCGCCCAGGCCAGGCTCATCGCCGCGAGCCGCGCCGACGGCCTGCCGCCGCTGACGCAAGCGCCCGCGGCCGCCGACTATCCGGTCACCGACGCCCAGCGCCGCCTCTGGATCCTCTCGCGCCTCGAAGACGGCCAGGCGCTCTACAACAACTGCGAATGGCTGGAGCTGCGCGGTCCCCTCGATGCGGATGCGCTGCGCCGCGCCTTCCAGTCCCTCGCCGACCGCCACGAGGCGCTGCGCAGCGTCTTCGTCGTCGGCGCCGACGGCGAGCCGCGCCAGCGCATCGTCGATCATGTCGAGATCGAACTGCCGGTCGTCGACCTGCCCGCCGACGCCGCGCCCGCGCTGCAGGCCGCCCTGCGGGCCGAACGCGTCCATGCCTTCGACCTCGGCGCCGCGCCCTTGATGCGTTTGCGACTGCTGCGCGAGGGGCCCGAGCATCACCACCTGATCGTCAACCTGCACCACATCGTCTGCGACGGCTGGTCCATGGGCCTGCTGGTGGAGGAACTCGCGGCCGCCTATCGCGCGGCTGTCGGGGGACAAACCACCGTCCCGCCAGCGCCGACTTTTGGCTCCGGCCGCGCGCAAAGCGCGCTTGACCGGCAAAGCCGGTCAGCCTCTACCGAAAGTCGGGATCAGCAAAGCGCACTTACCGTCTCGCCAGCGCCGACTTTTTCCGAAACGCCGTTCCAGCCCAAGGACGTCGCCGTCTGGCTCGCCAACCTCGGCGAGGCGCCGCTCATGGCGCGCTGCCGCGACTACTGGCGCACCCAGCTCGCCGACGCCGACGAGCGCGCCCTGCTGCCCCACGACGCGGCAACCGGCGGCGACCCGCAGCTGGCCGGGCAGGTGCCGATCGAACTGCCCAGCGCACTCACCGACCGACTCCAGGCCCTGCTCAAGGAACGCCAGGCCACGCCCTTCGCCGCCGTCGCCGCCGCCCTCGCGGTGCTGCTGCAGCGCTACGGCGGCAGCGAGCAGGTGGTCATCGGCACGCCGGTGGCGGGCCGCGGCCGGCCGGGCATGGAATCCGTGGTCGGCTTCTTCGTGAACACCCTGCCGCTGGTGCTGCGCCTCGCGCCCGAGCTGTCCTTCGCCGCGCTGCTCGCCCAGGCCGGCCGCGCGGTGTCCGGCATGCTGGCCCACCAGGACCTGCCCTTCGACCGCCTGATCGCCGACTACGGCAGCGCCCGCGACCCGCTGCGCAATCCGCTCTTCGAGGTCTTCCTCGCCGCCGAGCCAGCCCCGCGCGACCTCGGCCTGCCGGGCATCGCCGTCGTCGAGCACGAGCCGCCCGCGCCGCCCGCGCGCTACGACCTCACGCTGCGCTTCGCCGAGGACGACAAAGAGTGGCGCCTGATCCTCGAATACCGCGCCAGCCTGTGGCGGCCGGAGACCATGGCCCGCTTCGCGCGCCACCTCGGCAACTTCCTCGCCGCCGCCGTCGCCGCGCCCGACCGGCCCATCGCCGAGCTGCAAATGCTCGACGCCGCCGAGCTGGCCCAGCTCGCCGCCTGGTCGCGCGGCCCGCTCCGCCCGCTGCCGCAGGACGACCTCGGCACGCTGTTCGCGCGCCAGGCCGCGCGCACGCCCACGGCGCCGGCGCTGGTCTATGCCGAGAACGGCCGCGCCGCCACCCTCGCCTACGCCGAGCTCGACCGCCGCGCCGACGCCTGCGCAGCCGCGCTGCAAGGCCTCGGCATCGCCGCCGGCGACGTGGTCGGCCTGCTGCTGCCGCGCACCCCCGCCTGGCCCGCCGCCCTGCTCGGCATTCTCAAGGCCGGCGCCGTCGCCCTGCCCCTCGACCCGCGCCACCCGTCCCAGCGCCTCGTCGAGCTGCTGCGCGACGCCGAGGCCCGCGCCCTGATCGCCACCCCGGACCTGCTGCCCGAGTGGCGCGAGACCGCCAGGCTCGATCCCGCCACCGTCCCACCATCACC
This sequence comes from Rhodocyclaceae bacterium, assembly GCA_024709955.1. GTDB lineage: Bacteria > Pseudomonadota > Gammaproteobacteria > Burkholderiales > Rhodocyclaceae > Sulfuricystis. The sequence goes on along the minus strand of JANJVS010000017.1, from coordinate 5,140 downwards.
GAGTTTTACAGGCCCGGTCATCGACCCCGATTCCCCCGCCTACCAGATCTACACTTCCGGCTCGACGGGCACCCCCAAGGGCGTGCTGGTGCCGCACCGCGCCTTCGCCAACATGATCCTCGACCAGATCGCCGCCCTCGGCGTCGGTCCCGGCGACCGGCTGCTGCAGTTCGTCGCGCCGGCCTTCGACGTGGCGATGTTCGAGCTGTTCCTGCCGCTGCTCGCCGGCGCCGCGCTGGCGATCCCCGACCGCGACGAGGCCGAGGACCCGCAGGGCTACGCGCGCTGGGCCGCGCTGCTCGGCGCCACGGTGGCCGACTTCACGCCGGGCTTCCTGCATTCCCTCGGCGAGACGCCGCTGCCGGGCGTGCGCCTCGTCGTCACCGGCGGCGAGCCGCCGATCCCCGGCGACGTGCGCCGCTGCCTCGCCGCCGGCAAGCGCTACGTGAATGCCTACGGCCCGACCGAGACGGCGGTCAATGCCGCGATTTATGAAGTGCTCGCGCGGGACGACGCGCGAGGGGAGCGCACCGGCACCATTGAGATTGCCGAACCTATCCCCCTCGGCCGCCCCACCGCCAACTGCGAACTGCGCGTCGTCGCCCCCGACCTCACGCCGCTGCCCGCCGGCGTGCCCGGCGAGCTGCTGGTCGCCGGCGCCGGCGTCGCCCTCGGCTACGCCCACCGCCAGGCGCTCACCGAGCGCGTCTTCGGCCGCGACGCCGACGGCACGCGCAGCTACCGCACGGGAGACCGCGTGCGCCGCGACGCCGACGGTGCGCTCCACTTCCTCGGCCGCAAGGACAAGCAGGTCAAGGTGCGCGGCCACCGCATCGAGCCCGGCGAAGTCGAGGCCGCCATCAAGGCCCTGCCCGGCGTCGGCGCGGTGCGCGTCGTCGCCCGGGAAAGCGGCGCCGACCACGAGCTGGCCGCCTACTGGATCGCCGCGAACGGCGCGACGGTGGACGACGCAACGCTCCAGCGCGCGCTCGCCGCCCACCTGCCCGCCTACGCGGTGCCGAGCTATTTCGTGCGGCTCGATCGCTTCCCGCTCACCGGCAACGGCAAGCTCGACCTCGCGCGCCTGCCCGATCCACGCAGCCAGCTCAATCTCGCCGTCGAGCCGCCGCGCAACGAGGACGAGGCCCGCCTCGTCGCCCTGTGGCGCGAGGTGCTCGACCTCCCCGCCGACGTTCCCGTCGGCCGCGACAGCGACTTCTTCGCCCTCGGCGGCCGCAGCCTGGTCGCCAACCGCCTCGCGCTGCGCGTCGCCCGCGCGTTCGGCAAGCCCGTCAGCCTGCGCGACATCTACGCCGCGCCCACGCCCGCCGGCCTGCTCGCGCGCCTCGCCGCCGGCGCGGGTGCCGTCGTGCCCCAGCAGCCGGAAGACGCCCTCACCCCGCTCTCGCCCATGCAGCGCCGCATCTGGGTGGTCGGCCGCCTCGGCGACAGCGGCGCGGTCTATCACATCGCCGGCCTGACGCGCCTCGGCGGCGCGCTCGACCTCGCCGCCCTCAAGGCCGCCCTCGAAGACCTCTGCACGCGCCAGTCGCTGCTGCGCAGCCGCGTCGTCGTCGCCGCGGACGGCGAGCCGCGCCTCGCCCTCGATCCGCCCGCTACACCACATATGCCTCCGGTATTGGTCGAGACCGATGCCGACCCGAATGTATTGGCGTCGCAGCCCTTCGACCTCGCCCGCGAATGGCCGCTGCGCGTGCATCTCTGGCAACGCGACGAAAAGACCTGGGACCTGCTGCTCGTGCTGCACCACATCGCCGCCGACGGCTGGTCCATGCCCATCCTCGCCCGCGAGCTCGGCGCGGCCTACAACGCGCGCCACGCCGGCCACGCGCCCGCGTGGACGCCGCTGCCGCTGCAATACCGCGACCTCGCCGCCTGGCAGGCCGAGCGCCTCGCCGCCGGCGCCCAGGCGGAGGACGCCGCCTACTGGCGCAACGAACTCACAGGCGAATTGCCGCTGCTCGACCTGCCCACCGACCGGCCGCGCCCCGCCGTGCGCCGCTTCCAGGGCGCCACCTGCGAACAGCCGCTGCCGGCCGCCAGCCTCGCCGCGCTGAACGAGATCGCCGCCCGCCACGGCACGACGCCCTTCACGGTCTTCCTCGCCCTCGTGCAGCTGCTGCTCGCGCGCCTCGCCCGCCAGGACGACGTCATCGTCGGCGTGCCCGTCGCCGGCCGCAGCCATCCGGCCAGCGAAGGCATGGTCGGCTTCTTCGTGAACACCCTGCCGCTGCGCGCGCGGGTCGACCTCAAGGCCGCCTTCGCCACGCACCTCGCCAATACCGCCGTGCGCCTCGTCGCCGCCCAGCAGCACCAGGCCTACCCCTTCGACCGCCTCGTCGAGGACCTCGACATTCCCCGCGACCCGGCGCGCTCGCCGGTCTTCGACGTGCTCGTCTCCCTCGACGAAGGCCAGGGCGCCGCCCCGGCGCTCACCGGTCTGACGGCCGCGCCGCTGCCGCTGGCCCGCAGCGGCTCGCGCTGCGACCTCTGGTGGATGATCGACCTCACCGGCGACACGCCCGCGCTGCGCGTCGAATACGACAGCGATCTCTTCGATGCGGCGACCGTCGCGGACTGGAGCGGACGGCTGTTGAATCTCATCGCTGCCGCCGTCCTGCCAGCACCGAGTTTTTCAGTCGGTGAATTGTCCTGGCTCGCCCCCGGCGAAGAACGGCAGATTCTCTCCCTGGCGGACGGCCCCGAGCCCGCGCTGCCGGCCGGCACGGTCGTCGACCTGTTCGAAGCCGCCGCCGCCGCCCATCCCGAACGCAGCGCGCTGATCGACGACGGCGGCACGCTGAGCTACGGCGCCCTCGACGCCGCCGCCAATCGCCTCGCCCGGCGCATCGTCGCGCAGCTGCCGATCGCCACATCCACTCCCTTCGTCGCCCTCCTCGCCGAGCGCGGCATGGCGCTGGCCGTCGCGCAGCTCGCCGTGCTCAAGGCCGGCGCGGCCTACCTGCCCATCGAGCCCGACAGCCCAGCCGAGCGCGTGCAGGCGCTGCTCGCCGACTCCGGCGCGGCGCTCGTGCTCGTCTCCCCCGGCATCACAGCGCCCGCGCATCTGCCGAGCATCGAACTCGAAACGCCGCGACCCGGCGACAACCCGGGCGCCCCGCCGCGCAAGACCACGGCCGCCGACCCGATCTACGTCATGTACACCTCCGGCTCCACGGGCAAGCCCAAGGGCGTGGTCGTGCCGCACCGCGCCGTGGTGCGCCTCGTCGTGGGCACCGACTACTACCGGCCGGCGCCGGCGGACCGGCTGCTGCAGCTCTCCAACTACGCCTTCGACGGCGCCACCTTCGACTTCTACGCCGCCTGGCTCAACGGCCTGCCGCTGTGCCTGCCGGACCGCGAGACCGTGCTCGACACGCAGGCGCTCGCCGCCTTCGTGCGCCGCCACGGCGCCAACGTGAGCTTCGTCACCACGGCCCTGTTCAACCGCCTCGTCGATACCGATGCGGCCGTGCTCGGCCAGTTCCGCCGCCTCTACTTCGGCGGCCAGGAAGCCTCGCTGCCCCACGCGCGCCGCGCGCTCGATGCGATGGCGCCCGGCGCGCTGAACCACGTCTACGGCCCCACCGAGGTCACCACCTTCTCCACCTGGCACACGGTGACGGCCGCCGACTTCGGCCCGGACACGCGCCGCCTGCCCATCGGCCGCCCCATCGCCCACACGCGCGCCTACCTGCGCGATCCGCTCGGTAATCTGCTGCCCGCCGGCATCCCCGGCGAACTCTGGCTCGGCGGCCCCGGCGTGACTCACGGTTATCTGGGCCAGCCCGAACTCAGCGCCGAGCGCTTTGCCGCCTCGCCCTACGTGGAGGGCGACCGCCTCTACCGCAGCGGCGACCTCTGCGTCATGCGGCGCGACGGCGTGATCGAATTCCTCGGCCGCCTCGACGGCCAGGTGAAGATCCGCGGCTATCGCGTCGAGATCGGCGAGATCGAAGGCCGCCTCGCCGGCGCGCCCGGCGTCGGCAAGGTGCATGTGCTGGCGCGGCCCGCCGCCGGCGGCAACCTCGAACTCGTCGCCTATCTCACGGCCGCCGCCGGCGAGCAGCCGCCCACGCTCGCCGCCCTGCACGCCCACCTGTCCGCCTGGCTGCCGCCCTACATGATCCCCGCGCACTTCGTGCTGCTGGATCAGCTGCCCGTCAATGCCAACGGCAAGGTGGACCGCGCCGCGCTGCCCGCGCCCGATCCCGGCACGCCGGGCCTGCTGCGCGAGAGCGCCAGCCACGACGCCCCGCGCGACGCGGCCGAGACCGCCCTGCACGCCGCCTGGCGCGATGTACTTGGACGCGGGGGTCTCGACGACCTGGGCATCCGCGACAACTACTTCGCCCTCGGCGGCGACTCGATCCAGGCCCTGCGCATCGTCGGCCTGCTGCGCGAGGCCGGCTGGACGCTCAAGGTCACCGACCTCTTGCGCTACCCGACCATCGAGACCCTCGCGCCCCGGCTCGCGCGCGCCGAGGCGCAGGCCGCGGCCGTCGTCGCGGACGACGACGAGGCTCCGCCCCTCTCGCCGATCCAGCATTGGTTCCTCGCCCAGGACTTCGCCAACCCGGCCCACTTCAACCAGTCGATCCTGCTCGAACTGCCGCGCGACACCGATACCGCCAAGCTGCAGGCCGCCGTCGATGCGCTCTGGCGCCAGCATCGCGGCCTGCGCCTCATCTTCGGCACGGAGAACGGCCAGCCCTGGCAGCGTTATTTGCCGGTCGACAACGCGCCGCGCGTCGAGCACGTGAATTGTGCCGACGCCGCCGCCCTGCGCGCCGACGCGCAGAAACAACAAGCCGGATTCCACACCGCCGCCGGCCCGCTGCTGAAAATCGTCCGCTACACATTGCCCGGCGGCGACCGCCTGTTCCTCTGCGCCCACCACTGGGTCGTGGATGGCGTCTCCTGGCGCACGCTGCTCGCCGACCTGCAATACGCCCTCGCCGGCAAGCCGCTGCCGCCTGCCGGCGCAAGCTGTGGCGCCTGGACGCGCGGCCTCGCCGCCAGCGAGCGCTTCGACGCCCAGCGCGACTGGTGGCGCGAGCAGGCCACGGCGCCCGCCGCGTCGCTGCCGCTCGTCTGCGCCGACGCACCCAAATCACCG
>JANJVS010000125.1 GCA_024709955.1 Rhodocyclaceae bacterium | reverse complement strand
GGCGTTTCATGATCTCCCCTTTCATGATCTGGCGGCAGTGCGCATCATACAAACTCGGCTCTGGCGGGACGGTGATCTATTTGTCGGTGTCGAGCACCCCGTCCCAGCCGCCCGCTTCGAGGCGTTCCAGGGCGAGCGTCGCCGGCACGTCGCCGGGGGCGAGCGCCAATACCTTGCGCCACAACGCGGCGGCGGTTTCGCGTTCGCCGAGGCGCAGGGCGGCGAGCGCGGCGCCGCTGGCCTCGACCAGCTGCGGTTCGTCGCAGGGCGTGAGCACGTCGAGCGGCTCGGGCCGGCCCTTGACGCGGATCGCGCCGAGGGGGCGCAGCGCCAGTCCGGTCGCACCGCTAGCGGTCTCGGCCGACAGCAGGATCTCGCTGCCGAGGGTCTTGTTCGCGCCTTCGAGGCGCGAGGCGACATTCACCGTGTCGCCGATCGCCGTGTAGGACAACCGGCTTTCCGCGCCCATGTTGCCCACCAGCGCCTCGCCGCTGTGGATGCCGATGCCGAGCCTGAGCGGCGGCTTGCCCTGCTCCGCGAGCTCGGCGTTGAGTTCGGCGAGCGCGGCCTTCATCGCCTGTGCCGCGAGCACGGCATGGCGTTCCTGCTCGGCGTCGGGCAGCGGCGCGCCCCAGAAGGCCATCACCGCGTCGCCGATGAACTTGTCCACCGTGCCGCCGTGGGCGAAGATGGCCTGGGTCATGCGGGTGAAATAGCGGTTGAGCACGGCGGTGATCTCCGCCGGCGAAAGTCCCGCCGAGAGCGTCGTGAAACCGCGCAGGTCGCAGAACAGCACCGTCAGGCGGCGCGTGTCGCCGCCGAGGCCGGCCTGCTCGGGATGGGCCATCAGGGTCTTGACCAGGTCGGGCGGCACGTAGAGCGCGAACATCTTCTGCACGCGGTCGCGCTCGCGCCGCGCCGCCAGCGCCGACCGGACGAAGCGGCCGGCGGCGAGCAGCAGCAGCATGAGCATGGGCGCGCCGACCGGCAGCCAGAGCGCCGCATGGACGAACAGCGCCCAGGCCGCGAGGGGCAAGGCGAGCAGCAGCAGCGCGACGCCGCCGAGGGCAAGCCAGCGCCTTGGCCGGGCAAGGACGAAGCCGCCGCTAACCGCGAGCAGCGCCAGCAGCGCCGCCTGTGCCGCCGGCGGCACGGGGCGCAGCGACTGCTGGCGCACCACGCTGTCGAGCACGTTGGCGTGGATCTCGGCCCCCGGCGTCAGCTCGCCGGAGAGGAAGGTGTAGGGCGTGGAGAACAGGTCGGCCTGCGCCATGCCGATCTCGGTGGCCGAGCGCGTGGCGCGACCGACGATCACCACCGCGCCAGCGAACTCCTGCGGGTCGACGTGCTTTTCCAGTTCCAGCGCCAGGTGGTAGGGCAGGGTCGGGAAGGCGCCCGGTGCGCCGACGTAGCGGATCATGCCGTCCGCCGGCACGACGCCCGGCAGCTCCTGTTCGGGCATGGCCTGGCGCAGGCGCACGAGGATGCGGCGCCAGAAGGCCTCCGGGTCGGTGGGCAGCTGGCGCATCACCAGGTCGGTGTCGAAGGCGAGATTGACGACCCCCGGCTGGGCGCCGGCCGCGAGCAGGTCGGGGCGCGGCTCCTGGCGCGCCCAGAGCGTGCCGGCCGGCGTCTCCTGGCGCACCATGCCCGTCGCCAGCACGACGTTGCCGGCGCGCGCGATCGCCTCGGCGAGCGCCTTTTCCTCGGCCGGCGGCGCGGGCGTGGAAAACAGGATGTCGAAGGCGATCACCGCCGCGCCGGCGTTCGCGAGCTTGTCGATCAGGGTGGCATGCAGCGAGCGCGGCCAGGGCCAGGGATGGGGCACCTCGGCCAGCGCGGCGTCGTCGATGGCGATCAGTATGATGGGCAGCGGCGTCGTGCCGGGCGCGGTCAGCACGGTCAGCAGGTCGAAGCCGCGCTTCTCCAGCGTCTGCCAGGCCGGCAGCCAGGCAAGGGCGCCGCACAACAGACATATTGCCGCGGGCAGCCACAGGGAGGAAGATACGGGCTTGGCATGACGCAAGAGCATGCGGCAAGGGTAACACGCGGGGAGGATCGGTCCATGAGGCCAAGGAAAACCAGTTGGCGAGCGCTGGCGCTCGCCGTCGGCATGCTGTCCGTCCCGGCGGCCCAGGCCGGCGTCGCCGAAATCGTCGGCCTGACGGGCAAGGGCGAATACCGGCCGGACGGCGAGAGCAAATGGCGCGAGGCGAAGCTCAAGACCGCCCTCGAACCCGCCTGGTGGGTGCGCACCGGCGCGGACAGCACCATGGCCCTGCTCGTCGATCCGCAGACCCAGGTGCGCCTCGCCGCCAACAGCATCTTCCAGCTCAAGAAGGAAGACAAGGCCGTCGGCGCCACGCTCAACCTGCGCCAGGGCCGCGCCTGGTCGCAGTCCAAGCAGGCCACGCTCAAGATGGAGACGCCCTCCGCCATCGCCGCGATCCACGGCACCGACTGGGAGATGGCGGTCGATGCCGACGGCAAGGCCACGCTCACCGTGCTGCACGGCGCGGTGAGCTTCGGCAACGCGCACGGCTCGGTCATGGTCGGCGACGGCGAGCAGGCGCTGGCCGAGCCCGGCAAGGCGCCGGTCAAGCGCGTCATCGTCAATCCCGCCGAGCGCGTGCAGTGGGTCGGCGCCTTCCGCGTCGATGCCGCGCAATATCCCGAATACCGCAGCGGCGCGCGGCGCGCGATCGCCGCGCTCGTCGTCGGGAACGAATGGCAGGCGGCGGCGGAAAAGCTCGCCGCGCTGCCCGACCCGCAGGCCGCCGACCACCTGCTGCGCGCCGACCTGGCCATCCAGGCCGGCGACTTCGCCGCCGCCGCGCAGGCATTGGCGGCGGGGGAACGCGCCGATCCGCGGGACGCGCGCATCCCCGTGGCCCAGGCACGCCTCGCCCTGCTGCAGGGCAATGGCGCGCTCGCGCTGCAGAGCGCCCTCGCCGCCACGGCGCGCTTCCCGCAGGCGGCCGAAGCCTGGCTCGCCCTCGGCGAAGCCGCGCGCTTCGAAGGCCTGGCCCGCGAGGCGCGCCAGGCCTTCGCCCGCGCCGCCGCGCTGGGCGCCCCAGGCCGCGCCGGCCTCGGCCTCGGCCGCATCGCCGCCGCGCGCACCGACATCGACCAGGCGCGCGGCCATTTCGCCGCCGCGCAGGGACAGCCCGAGCTGGCGGGCGAACTCGGCCTGCTCGAAACCGCCGCCGGCCGCTGGACCGCCGCCCAGGCGCAGTTCGACGCCGCCCTCGCCGCCGACCCGCAGGACTACGTCGCCCTCGCCGGCCTCGCCCAGTTGCGGCTGCACCGGGGGGAGGATGAGGCGGCCCTCGACGCACTATTGCGCGCCAGCCTGCTCGAACCACGCTACGCGCGCGCCTACCTCGACCGCGCCGTCGCCCATCACCGGCGCGGCGAGACGGCGACGGCCCTCGAATTCCTGCGCCAGGCGAGCGAGCGCGATCCGCGCGATCCGCTGCCGCACTTCATCGCCAGCCTGGTGCATCAGGACCGCGGCGAGCTCTTCGCCGCCGCTACGGAAGCGCGGTTGGCCAAGGAGAAGCTGCCCTTCCTCAAGTCCCTCGACCCGCTGGCGATGGACCAGAAGGGCAGCGCCAATGTCGGCGGCGCGCTCGCCAAGCTCGGCCTCACCGACTGGGCGCGCCATTACGCGCAGGAGTCCTACGATCCGCTCTGGGCCGGCAGCCACTTCTTCCTCGCCGACCAGTACGCCGGCGGCTTCAACAAGAGCTCCGAGCTCATGCAGGGTTTCCTCGCCGATCCGCTCGCCTTCGGCGCCGGCAACCGCTTCCAGAGCCTGCTGCCGCAACCGGGCGCCTACTTGACCCTCGGCGCGCGCGCGACGAAGAGCGACGACTACCGCTACCTGGAGCCCTCCTTCGTCGCCAACGGCCGCGCCCATCCCGGCGAGGTTCCCGTTGCCTGGTTCGTCGAGGGCCTGCGCAACGACGTGCGGCCGCGCGAGCTGGATATCGACGCGACGGGCGACGCCTGGACCCTCGCGCTGGGCATGAAGCCGCGCCACGACATCGCGCTGTTCGCCTTCGCCAACCGCTACACGCCGGAGATCGAGCGCATGGGCGCGCGCTACCGCGAGCGCATCGCGGGCGAAACGCAGCGCGTCGATCTCGGCGGCAGCCTGCGGCCCGACGCCGACACGGAGATCTGGCTCAAGGCCGGCTCCGGCAGCTACGCGGCCCATACGCGCAGCCTCGGCAGCGCGACGCGCCAGGACCAGGACAAGGACGCGCGCGACGTGCAGTTGCGCTTCACGCGCCGCCTCGACCGCCATGCGCTGCACGCCGGCATCGAGGTCGCCGACGCCGACGCCGACACGCTGACGCGCGGCCGCGTGCTCGCCATCCCGCGCCACGAGGACGACAGTTTCCGCCTCGCCTACCTGCAGGGACGCTACGCCATCGCGCCGAACTGGGACATCGAGGGCGGCCTGGCGCAGGTCGATTACCGCAAGACCGTGGTGGAAACGACGGGCACGACGCGCTACCAGCGCGAGCGCGCCCTGCCGGCCCTCGGCGCGGCCTGGCGGCCGGGCGACGGCCTCGTGCTGCGCGCCGCCTGGCAGGACTGGGTGCGCTCCGCCGCGCCCCACAGCCTGCGCCCGCCGGCCATCGCCGGCATCGCCATCGACGACCAGCTGACCCTGCCCGGCGGCCGCCAGCAGCGGCTGCGCCTGCAGGCCGACTGGGAAGCCTCGCCCGCGCTGTTCGCCTCCGCCTTCGTCGATGAAAAGAAGGTGCGCAACCTCGGCGAGGCGGGCTTCGTGCTCAACACCGCCGAGGAAGTCTCCGACCCGAACCGCATGCGCGAGCGCGGCCTGTTCCAGAACTGGGGCGATCCCGAGCGGCTCGAAGCCCAGCCGGCCTTCGCGGAAGGCCGCGCGCGCCAGGCCGGCCTCGTCGGCAATGCCATCCTCGGCGGCGGCTTCGCCGGCAGCGCGAGCTATGTGCATACGGTCAGCCGCAATACCAGCGACTGGTTCGACGGCATGCCCCTGCCCTACCTGCCGCGCCACCGCGTCGGCCTCGGCCTCGACTGGAGCAACGAGGCGCGCCTCACCGCCGGCGGCTGGCTGGTCTGGCGCTCGGAGCGCCTCGCCGCGGAAAACGGCAACCCGCTGCCCGCCTCCTGGGACCTGACGCTGCGCCTGAAATGGGAATCCGCCGACAAGCGCTGGCAGCTCGAAGGCTGGGCGGCGAACCTGCTGAAGAAAGCCGCGGAATCGACGCTCGGCGTCGGCGTGCAGCTGCGCTTCTGACTTTCCTGGCGAACGCTCACCGTCCTGCGAGCGCCGACTTTTTTGGAATAACGACATGTCGAACTACCTGCGCAAAATCCCCCTGGTCCTGGCGGGCCTGCTCGCCGCTTCCGCCGCGACGGCGGCGCAACCCCAGATCGAGGGCAGCACGCTGCACACGCTGGCCCTGCAGGCCGACGGCACCGTTCTGGCCTGGGGCCAGGACAACCACGGCGAACTCGGTCAGGAGCGCATCCTCAGTTCGGCGACGCCGGTGCAGGTGATCAACCTGCGCGACATCGCCGCCATTTCCTCCGGCATGGATTACAGCCTGGCGCTGGGTGCCGACGGAACGGTCTGGGCCTGGGGCGCGAACAACTACGGCGAGCTCGGCGACGGCAGCAAGGCCAACAGCGCCACGCCGGTCCAGGTGGCAGGCCTGCCGGCCATCGCGCACATCGCGGCGGGCAGCGGCACCTCGCTGGCGGTCGCGAGCGACGGCAGCGTCTGGGGCTGGGGCTGGGTGGCGGAATCGCAGGCCGACTACCAGGTGCGCCGCATCGCGGGGCTGGAAAACGTCAGCGCCGTCGCCGCCGGCCAGTTCTACGGCCTCGCGCTCAAGCAGGACGGCAGCGTCTGGGCCTGGGGCCTGAACAGCAACGGCGTGCTCGGCGACGGCACGACCACCGACCGCTGGACGCCCGCGCCGGTCAGCGGCCTCACCAACGTCACCGCCATCGCCGCAAGCAGCGCCTTCCCCCACAGCCTCGCGCTCAAGAGCGACGGCACGGTCTGGGCCTGGGGCCGGGATACCTATGGCTCGCTCGGCCTGCCGGACAACGCCGAAACCTGCAGCGACGGGCTCAACGATCCGGTCGCCTGCGCGCGCCTGCCGCTGCAGGTTCCCGGCCTCACGGACATCGTCGCCATCGCGGCGGACTGGGGCAAGAACATCGCCCTGCGGCGCGACGGCACGGTCTGGGTCTGGGGCAACGGACTGGGCACGACGCCGCAGCAAGTGGGCGGCATCGGCAACGCCGCGAAGATCGCCTACGCCAACGGCGGCCTGGCGCTGGACCAGGCCGGCACGCTCGTCGGCTGGGAAATGAATACCTCCGCCCTGGCGGTCGAAACGGTGCCGGCGCTGAGCGGCCTGCTGGCCATCGAGGGCAACTACAACTTCGCCGCCGCGCTGAAGGCCGACGGCACGGTCTGGACCTGGGGCGACAACCGCTACGGCCAGCTCGGCCTCGGGCAGGTCAGCTACAGCTCCACGCCGGTCGCGGTAAACGGGCTGACCGGCGTCGCCAGGCTGAGCACCGCGGCCTACAACAACCTGCTGGCCGGCGGCGCCCACAACCTCGCGCTCAAGGACGACGGCACGCTCTGGGCCTGGGGCATGAACTTCTCCGGCCAGCTCGGCGACGGCAGCACGACCGACCGTGCCGCGCCGGTGCAGGTGCCCGACATGAGCAATGTCGTTTCCGTCGCGGCCAGCAGCGGCTCCTCCTTCGCGGTGAAGAGCGACGGCAGCCTCTGGGCCTGGGGCGCGAATACCAACGGCGACCTCGGCGGCAGCTTTTCCGACTACACCGTCCTCGCGCCACGCCAGGTGCCCGGCATCGCCGGCGCGACGACGGTGTCGGCGGAACACTTCCTCGTCCTGGTCCTGCGCGGCGACGGCACCGTGCTCGCCTGGGGCAGCAACGAGATGGGACAGCTCGGCGACGGCACGACCACCGCCCGCTGGACGCCGGCCGCGGTGCCCGGCGTCGCCCAGGCCGCCAAGGCCGTCGCGGGGGTGCAATCGGCCTATGTGCTGAAAACCGATGGCGGCGTGCTGGCCTGGGGCGCGAACGACTACGGCCAGCTCGGCGCCGCCGCGACCGCCACCTGCGCCGGCAAGTCCTGCGCCACCGCGCCCCAGGCGGTGCCCGGCTTGAGCGGCGTCACGGACATCGCCGCCGGCGCGGGCCATGTCCTCGCGCTGAAAAGCGACGGCACGGTGTGGAGCTGGGGCGCGAACTGGAACGGCCAGCTCGGCGACGGCGGCACCGCCGATCGCGGCACGCCGGCGCAGGTGCCGGGCCTGGCGAACGTCGTGGCGATCGCCGCCGGACACCATCAGTCCTTCGCCGTGACGCGCGACGGCGCGGTCTGGGCCTGGGGCTGGAACCATTACGGCCAGCTCGGCGACGGCACCTATTCGTTGCGCGCGACGCCGACGCTGGTCGCCAACGCCAGCATCGACGGCCCGCTCGACCTGCTGCCCGCGGTGGCGAACGAGATCGCGGCGGACAAGCTGCCGGTCTTCTACCTCGCCGCCGCCAAGTCGGGCGAACCGAGCGCCACCCGCCTGGCGGTGACCCTCAAGGGCGGCACCGCCACCCGCGCCACCCGCGCGGCGGGAGGCAGCCACAATGTCTATGTCGCCGCCAGCACCGGGAGCGGCCTCGCCTGGTTCCAGCTCGACGCCGGCGGCAGCTGGGGCGGCCTCGCCTGGCCGATGGCCGCGTTCATGAGCGGCGTGAGCCTATCCAGCCGGACCGATTCCGTGGTCGTCGAGATCCTCGACGGGGTCGATGTCTCCGGCCTGGTCGGCGCGCGCATCTACGTCGGCTACGGCAGCAGCGCCGACGACATGCTCGCCGCCGGGCGCTACCGCGAGGTCTTCACCGTCACCGACCCCAATCGCTGAGCACCGTCCCATCAGCGCCGAGTTTTCTGCTAGGTTGAACTTATGAAATAAAGGCCGTCACGACGCCCAGGCGGCCGGGGAGGAAGGTATGAACAGGATATGGCGCGGATTGGCGATCTGCCTGCTCGGCGCTTGCGGACAACCCGGCCTGGCGGCGACGCCGATGGTCGCCGGCGGCGGCGAGCACGCCTGGGTGCTGAAGAACGACGGCACAGTCCTCGCGATGGGGGCGGACTCCTTCGGTCAGCTCGGCCAGGGGCGCAACGTCACGGTTTCGACACCTGCGCAGGCCTTGGGTCTTGGCGGTGTAACGGCGGTTTCGGTCACGACGCATGCCCTGGCGCTGAAATCCGACGGTACGGTCTGGGCCTGGGGCAAGAACGACGCCGGACAGCTCGGCGACGGCAGCCAGACCGCCTCCGACGTACCGGTCCGCATGCCCGGCATGGGCGGCGTCGTTGCCGTCGCGGCGGGCATGAACCACAGCCTGCTGCTCAAGTCCGACGGCACGGTGTGGGGCGTCGGCAAGAACGACGCCGGACAGCTCGGCACGGCCACGGGAAACGCGGGCAACGCGCTGACGCCGGCGCAGGCCGCCGGGCTTACCGGAATTACCGCCATCGCCGCCGGCTACGAGCACAGCATCGCCTTGAAGAACGAAGGCACGGTCTGGACCTGGGGCCTCAACGCCTTCGGCGCCCTCGGAATCGGCGGCGCAGAATCCACGATCGCCACGACACCGGTTCAGGTAAGCGCGCTGACCGGGATCGCCCGCATCGTCGCCAACTTCGCCAATACCGCCGCCATCGACGCCGACGGCAGCGTCTGGGCCTGGGGCGCGAACTCGGTCGGCCAGCTTGGCGACGGCTCCACCATCCATCGCGCCAGCCCGGTGCGGCTCACGGCGCTCGCGGATATCGGCTCGCTCGGCGTCGGCTTCGTCACCAGCGCCGTCAGGAACGACGGCACGGTCTGGTCCTGGGGCTGGAATGGCTACGGCACGGTCGGCAACGGCGGGCTCGGCGGCAGCACGATTCCGGTCGCCGTGACCGGCCTCTCCCAGGTCCGCGCGGTCGCCGCCGGCTGGGGCAGCGGCCTCGCCCTCAAGGACGACGGCACGGTCTGGCAAAGCGGCGCGAACATCATGTCCGCCTTGTTCGGCGGCAGCGATTTGGGCACTTCGACGGCGACCCAGATCGCCGGACTGACGGGCGTTACCGCCATCGCCAGCGGCGACAGCCACCATCTGGCCCTGAAGAGCGACGGCACGGTCTGGAGTTGGGGCTGGAACGGCTACGGCCAGCTCGGCGACGGCAGCCAGACCGATCGCGGCACGCCAGCCCAGATTGCCGGCCTTGCCAACGTCGTTGCCATCGCCGCCGGCTGGTACCAGTCGCTCGCGCTCAAGAGCGATGGCACGGTCTGGGGCTGGGGCAACAACGAGTCCGGCCAGCTCGGTGCAACGACGCAGACCCAATGCAGCACCGGCCTCGGCGGCAGCCCGCCCTGCAACACCCGGCCCGCGCAGATCGCGGGGCTGAGCGATGCGATCGCGCTCGCCACGGGCGGGGACCACAGCCTCGCGCTGAAGACGGACGGCAGCGTCCGGGCCTGGGGCGACGGCAACAGCGGCCAACTCGGCAACGGCGGCAATTCCGCCTCTGCCACGCCGGTACCGGTTTCCAATCTCTCCGGCATCACGGCCATCGCCGCGGCCTATCAGTATTCGCTCGCCCTCAAGTCAGACGGCACCGTCTGGGCCTGGGGCAACAACTACGCGGGGCAGCTCGGCGACGGCACGAGCAGCACCACGCGCTTCGTGCCCGTGCAGGTACTGGGGCTCACCGGCGCGATTGCCATCGCGGCCGGCGACGTCGCCGCCCATGCGCTCAAGTCCGACGGCACCGTCTGGACCTGGGGCTGGAACGACGCCGGCCAGTTCGGCGACGGCACCTATGCCGCCCGCACGGCGCCGACGCTGGCGACGAACGAGACCGCCAACGGCCCGCTCGACCTGATTCCCGAAGTTGCCAACAGCATCCCCACCGACAAGCTGCCTGCCTTCTACCTCGCCGCCGCCAAATCCGGCGGCCTTGCCGCGACCAGCCTTTCCGCCACCCTCAGGGGCGGCACCGCCACCCGCAGCTTCCCTCGCAGCACCGGCAACTACAAGGTCTTCGTCGCCGCCCTCACCGCCGGCCAGTCCGCCGGATGGTTCCAGCTCGACGCCAGCCGCTCCTGGTCCGCCCTCTCCTGGCCCATGGCCGAATTCATGACCGGCGTCGACCTCGGCAGCCAGACCACGCAGATCGTCGTCGACATCCTCGACAGCGCCAACCTCGTCTCCCTCGGCGGCACCACCTTCTATCTCGGCTACGGCACCAGCGCCGACGAGATGCTCGCCGCCGGCCGCTATCGCGACATCTACCAGGTGCCGACTCAGTGAGGAAGCCCATGAAAAACATCTTCGCAACGGGCATGTTGTGCCTGCTGCTGGTCGGCGGCACGCAGGCCGCGCAGCCGCGGATCAGCGCCGGCGGCTGGTTTTCGCTGGCGCTCAAAAGCGACGGCGCGGTGGTCGCCGTGGGCAACGACGCCAGCGGCCAGCTCGGCACCGGGCGCACGCTCTACCGGAGCGCGCCGGTGCAGGCCGGCGGCCTCGCCGGCGTCGGCGCGCTCGCGGCGGGCAGCGACCATGGCGCCGCCGTGACACAGGACGGCTCGGTGTGGACCTGGGGGCAGAACGGCATGGGGCAGCTCGGCGACGGCAGCATCGTCGGTTTCAGCCTGGCTGCGCGCGTTCCCGGCTTCGATGGCGCCGCCAGCGTCGCCGCCGGTTTCGCGCATACCGTCGCCCTCAAGCGGGACGGCACGGTATGGGGCTGGGGCTGGAACAGCTACGGTCAGCTCGGCGACGCGGGCGCGGCCGGCGGCATGGTCACCGCCCCGGTGCAGGCGCAGGGTCTCTCCGGCATCACTGCCGTCGCGGCGGGCAACGAGCACACGCTGGCGCTCAAGGCGGACGGCGGCGTCTGGGCCTTCGGGCACAACGACCATGGCCAGCTCGGCGACGGCGGCACGACCGACCGCAAGACGCCCGTCCAGGTGGGCGGACTCGCCGCCGCGAGCGCGATCGCCGCCGGCTGGCGCCACAGCCTCGCCCTGCAGGCCGACGGCACGGTGCGCGCCTGGGGCGACAACGGCTACGGCCAGCTCGGCGACGGCACGACGACGCAGCGCGCGAACCCCGTTGCGGTGAGCGGCCTCGCCGGCGTGACGGCGATCGCGGCGGGCGGCGACCAGTCGCTGGCGCTCAAGAACGACGGCACGGTCTGGTACTGGGGCGGCCTGAGCGGCGCGACGCCGCTCCGGATGCCGGGCCTGGCCGGCATCGTCGCCATCGCCGCCGGCAAGGGATTCGCGCTGGCGCTCGGCGGCGACGGCACGCTCTGGGGCTGGGGCGACAACAGCTATGGCCAGCTCGGCGACAGCCTCGCCATCGGCGGCTACAGCGCCACGCCACTGCAGATCATGACGCTGGACGGCGTCCTGTCCCTGCGGGCCGGCGGCAGCCATGCGGCCGTGCTCAAGCAAGACGGCACGGTGTGGAGCTGGGGCCTCGACGGCAACGGCCAGCTCGGCGACGGCATCCTCACCGACTACTGCGTGCCCCGGACCATCGCCGGCATCGCCGACGCGGCGGCGGTGGCGGCGGGCGGCTACTCCCACGCGCTCGTCCTCGGGCAGGACGGCTCGGTGTGGGCGATCGGCACGACCCGCCTGGCCGCTGCCAGCGGCAGTGCGCTCGACACCACCTCGCCGCTGCGGGTCGCGGGCATCGCCGGGGCGAGCGCGATCGCGGCGGGCGCCAACCATTCGCTGGTGCTGGGGCAGGACGGCACGGTCTGGGCCTGGGGGCTCAACGACGCGGGGCAGGTCGGCGACGGCGGCACGGAGAGCCGCGGCGCCCCCGCGCAGCTGAGCGGCCTCGCCGGCATCACGGCCATCGCCGCCGGGGATTCCCACTCCCTGGCGCTGCAACAGGACGGCACGGTCTGGAGCTGGGGCGGCAACGACAGCGGCCAGCTCGGCGACGGCGGCGCGACGAACCGCAATACGCCGGCGCGCATCGCCGGGCTGGCCGACGTGGTCGCGATCGCGGCGGGCCGCTGGCACAGCCTGGCGGCGAAGCGCGACGGCAGCGTCTGGGCCTGGGGCGGCAATGCCTACCACCAGCTTGGCGACGGCACGACGGTGGATCGCAGCATCCCCGTTCAGGTAGCGGGCATGAACGGCGCAATCGCCGTCGCGGCCGGCGGGCTCGGTTCCGTGGCGCTGCGCGAGGATGGCGGCGTCTGGGCCTGGGGCGGCAACCTCGCGCCCAGCGCCACGCCGGTCCAACTCGACATGCCCGCCGACGCCATCGCCATCGCGGCCGGCACCGAGCATGCCCTGGCCCTCAAACGCGACGGCACGGTCTGGGCCTGGGGCGACAACCGCTACGGCGCCCTCGGCGACGGCACCTACTCGCCGCGCGCGGCGCCGACCTTGGTCGTCAACACCGATGCCGACGGCCCGCTCGACCTGGACCCGGCGACCGCCAACGACATCCCGGCCGGCAGGCTGCCGCCCTTCTATCTCGCCACCCTCAAGTCCGGCGGCCTCGCCGCGACGAACCTCTCCGCGTCGATCCGGGGCGGCAGCGCCACGCGCAGCTTCCAGCGCACCGGCGGCTACAACGTCTATGTCGCCGCCTACGCCGGCGGCGGCGGCAATCTCGCCTGGTTCCAGCTCGACGCCGGCCGCGCCTGGACCGCGCTTTCCTGGCCGATGGCCGAGTTCATGAGCGGCGTCGCCCTCGGCAGCCAGGGCGCCCTGCTGCAGGTCGATATCCTGGAGAGCGCCGACCTGTCCCGGCTCGGCGGCTCGGTGGTCTACCTCGGCTACGGCAGCAGCGCCGACGAAATGCTCGCCGCCGGCCGCTACCGCGACATCTTCACCGTGCCGACGCCGTAATCACCGTCCCGCCGGCGCCGACTTCTGCCGGGGAAACGGCACGCTCCGCTATCATCGCGCCATGGACCAGAGCATCGACTTCGCCGCGCCCGTCGCGCGCATCGCCGACCGACATCCCGATTCCGTGCGCTGGCGGAAATACGCCGGCCGCGACGTGATTCCGCTCTGGGTGGCGGACATGGACTACGCCGCGCCGCCAGCGGTGATCGAGGCGCTGCACCGGCGCGTCGAATTCGGCCTGTTCGGCTACGGCCAGCCCTGGCCGTCGCTGATCGAGGCGGTGCAGGAACATTGCCTGCGCGAATACCGCTGGGCCATCGAGCCGGACTGGCTGGTCTGGCTGCCGGGACTGGTGAGCGGCCTGCACGTCGCCTGCCGCGCGGTCGGCCAGCCGGGGGACGGGGTGCTCACCGCGACGCCGGTCTATCCGCCCTTCCTCTCCGCGCCGGTCGAATCGCAGCGGCGCCTGCTGACCCTGCCGCTGGTCAAGGACGACATGGGCACCGGCTGGGGCTGGGACTTCGCCGCCGCCGACGCGCTCATGAAGGCCGCGCGCCTGTTCCTGCTCTGCCACCCGCACAACCCCGTCGGCCGCGCCTGGCGCGAGGACGAGCTCTGGCAGCTCGCCGCGCTGGCGGAGAAGCACGACGTCGTCGTCTGTTCCGACGAGATCCACTGCGACCTGACGCTGACCGGCGCGCACCGGCCCTTCGCCACGCTGGCGCCCGAGATCGCCGCGCGCACCATCACGCTGCTGGCGCCGTCGAAGACCTTCAACATCGCCGGCCTCGGCTGCGCCTTCGCGGTGATTCCCGATGCCGGCCTGCGCCGCGCCTGCCAGGCCGCGCTGCACGGCATCGTGCCGCACCCGAACGTGCTCGGCCTGGCCGCCTGCGAGGCCGCCTATCGCCACGGCGGCCCCTGGCGCGCCGAACTGCTCGCCACCCTGCGCGGCCATGCGGCGCGCGTCGAACAGGCGATCAAGGCCCAGCCCCGCCTGAGCATGACGCGCGTCGAGGCCAGCTTCCTCGCCTGGATCGACTGCCGCGAGCTCGGCGTCGAGCACCCCGCCGCCTTCTTCGAACAGGCCGGCGTCGGCCTCTCCGCCGGCGCCGACTTCGGCCCCGGCCGCGCCTACGAGCAATTCGTGCGGCTCAACTTCGGCACCACGCGCGCCCTGCTCGACGAGGCGCTGGCGCGCATCGGCCGCGCTTGCGCAAACCCATGAAAAGTCGGCGCCGGCAGGACGCCGTGCCCGGGACAGGACCATGATTACCGGCATCAAGAGATTCTTCGACCAGATGATCGCAACGAACGCCGGCCAGTCGGCGCCGGTGGCCGAGCGCGCCCTGCAGGTCGCCACCGCCGCGTTGCTGCTCGAAACCATGCGCATGGACGATCGCATCGCACCCGAGGAAACCGCCGCGGTCGCCGCCACGCTGCGCCGGCAATTCGGCCTCGACGCCGCGGCGCTGGCGGAACTGCTCGAACTGGCGGAACAGGAAGCGCGCCAGGCCACCGACTACTACCAGTTCACTGCGCTCATCAACGCCGGCTGCGACGCGGCGCAAAAGGCGCGCATCCTTGAATACATGTGGCAGATCGCCCATGCCGACGGCCACCTCGATGCCCACGAGCAGCACCTGCTGCGCAAGATCGCCGATCTACTGTACGTGTCGCGCGCCGACTACGTCGCCGCCAAGCAGCGGGCGCGCGCGAACGTCGCCGCGCACGGTCCGGCGGGCCCAGGCTAGGGCTGCGTCCCGCGCCGCCGCCACCATCCTTTCGACATACACCGGCCACGCCTGCCTCATTTAATGCGGTTGGCAAATGCCAGTTGCTTGTGTAGAGTCGCCACCATGCTCCCGCATGTCATGCTTCGGGACCGCGCCACAATAACAACCGAAGGTCGAGGGAAGGATCGCCGCATGAGACGTCTAGCACTGTTGCTGCTGGCCCTGCCGGTGCTCTGCGCCTGCGAGCGCGACGTCCGCTGGCGGCAGGACGCGCGGCTGCAGGACGGCCGCTCGCTCGCCGTCGAGCGGCTCTCGAAACGGGCGGCGTTCGGCTTCATGGACGGCGCCGCCGCCCATCCGGGCCGCGAGATCGCCTTCACCCATCCCGAGAACGCCACGCCGGTCCGCTGGCTGCTGCCGCGCGGCACCGTCCCGCACCTGCTCGACTTCGACGGTCCGGCCGCCTTCCTCGTGCTCGCCGCGGATTCGCCGGCCGCCTACAACGACTGGCAATGTCCCAACCCGCCCTGGATCGTCTATCGCCATCTTTCCGGCGTCTGGATGCGCATCGACGTCGACGCGCTGCCGGCCCGCTTCGTCACCCCCAACCTGCTGCCCACGGCGGGAGCCGCCGTGGCAGCCGCCGCCGACGGCCGCGTCAGCGACGCGGAAATGCAGGCCTACCTGCGGAACCTGCCCCCGGAGGCGCGCCGCATCGGCCGCGAAAAGCTGAACCCGCTCGCGGCCGGCTGCAAGGAGTACCTGCTGCGGCGGCTCGGGCGCGAGGCGGAAGCGGCCGGCGGCGAGCGCCCCGCCGGCTGAACCCCTTCCCTCCGGGAGGAAGGGAATAAAACGCCGTCCCGCCGCGTCTACCTCAAGCAGCACCCCCGACCACAATAAACAGAGGAGACCACCATGAAGCCGCTTTTCACCCCCCTGCTCGCCGCCGCTGTCCTCGGACTGGGCGCCCTGGCCGCTCCCGCCGCGCTGGCCGCCGAACACAAGGTCATGCTGCAGGTCAGCGAAAACGACGAGGCCAAGTGGAACCTCGCGCTCAACAACGCGAAGAACCTGCAGGCCGCCTTCGGCAAGGACAACGTCGAGATCGAGATCGTCGTCTTCGGCCCTGGCATCGGCATGCTCAAGGCGGAATCGACGGTGGGCAACCGCGTCATCGACGCCGGCGCCGGCGGCGTCAGGCTGATCGCCTGCGAGAACACGATGAAGGCGCAAAAGCTGCAGCGCGACGACATGCTCGACGGCGTCGCCTACGTTCCGGCCGGCGTGGCCGAGATCACCCTGCGCCAGAAGCAGGGCTGGGCCTATATCCGGCCCTGAATTTCCCGCCCCGTGCCGGCTTGGAAAAGTCGGCGCTGGCGGGACGGTGAGCCCCCCAGCCAATCCCCGACTTTCGTGGAGGCTAACCGGCGTCAGCCGGTTAAGCGCAGCGGCCGAAACAAAAGTCGGCGCTCGGCGGACGGTACCTGCGCCAAACGGTTGCACCGGCTTTCGGTGAAGGCTGACTGCGCTGCGCGAAGTCAAGCGCAGCGGCCGGAACCAAAAGTCGGCGCTGGTGGGACGGTGAAAAGTCAGGCGAGCTTCAGCACGCGCCCGTCGCGCACCATCGCCTCGAGCTTCTCGGCCTGCACCGGCGGCGAGAACAGGTAGCCCTGGATCTCCTGGCAGCCGAGGCCGCGCAGGAAGGTCAGCTGATCCGCGGTCTCGACGCCCTCGGCGATGACGCGGTGGCCGAGGCGCTGGGCCATGCTGACGATGGCGCCGGCGATGGCGCAGTCGTTGCCGTCGTCGGGGATGCCGCGCACGAAGGACTGGTCGATCTTCAGGGTGTCGATCGGGAAGCGCTTGAGGTAGGACAGGCTTGAATAGCCGGTGCCGAAGTCGTCGAGGGCCAGCGTCACGCCGAGGGCGGAGAGCTTGTCCATCATGGCGATCACCTCGTCGCTGCTGTGGGTCAGCATGCCCTCGGTGATCTCCAGTTCCAGCCAGTCGGGCGGCACGCCGTGGCTGGCGAGCAGCGCCTCGACGCGCTCGGCGAGGCCGGGGGAGAAATCGCGCGCCGAGAGGTTAACCGCCACCTTGATGGGCGGCAAGCCGCCGGCGTGCCAGGCGCGCGCCTGGCGCAGCGCGGCTTCCAGCACCCAGGCGGAGAGGCGGACCACCAGGCCGGATTCCTCGGCGACCGGGATGAACTCGCCGGGCGGCACCATGCCGCGCTCCGGATGGCGCCAGCGCACCAGCGCCTCGGCGCCGACGATGCGACCACTGGCGATGTCCACCTTGGGCTGGAAGTGCAGCAGCAGCTCGTCGTGCTCGATGCCGTGGCGCAGGCCGGTCTCGATCTTGAGGCGGTCGAGGGCGCGCTGGTTCATCTCGTGGCTGTAGAAGGCGTAGCCGTCCTGGCCGCTCTGCTTGGCGCGGTACATGGCGATGTCGGCCATGCGCAGCAGCGACTCGGTGTCGAAGCCGTCGCGCGGATAGACGCTGATGCCGATGGCGGCGCCGACCTGCAGCTCGTGCTCGTCCACCCAGCAGGGCGGCTCCAGGGCGCTGAGCAGCTTCTGCGCGACGATGGCGGCATGCTCGCGGCGCGCGATGTCGAACAGGGCGACCACGAATTCGTCGCCGCCGAGGCGCGCCACCACGTCCTCCTTGCGCACCGCGCCGCGCAGGCGTTCGCCGATCTGCTTGAGCAGGCGGTCGCCGACGCCGTGGCCGAGGGTGTCGTTGATCGGCTTGAAGCGGTTGAGGTCGACGAACAGGATGGCGCCGTGCAGGCGGTTGCGCTTGGCCTCGACCAGCGCCTGATCGACGAGCTTGTAGAACAGCGAGCGGTTGGGCAGGTCGGTCAGGCTGTCGTAGTAGGCGAGGTAGTGGATGCGCTCCTCGGCGTGCTTGCGCTCGGTGATGTCGGTGAAGATCGAGAAGTAGTGGCTGACCTGGCCCTCGGGGTTGCGCACCAGGCTGATCGAGGCCCAGCTCGGGTAGTCCTCGCCGTTCCTGCGCCGGCTCCAGACCTCGCCATGCCAGCTGCCGTCCTGCTCGACGTGGGTCCAGATCATCTCGTAGAAGGCGGGCGGGTGCTTGTCCGAGCGCAGCACGGCGGGCGTCTGGCCGAGCACCTCGGCCTGGGCGTAGCCGGTGATCCTGGTGAAGGCGGGGTTCACCGAGAGGATGCGTTTCTCGGCGTCGGTGATGAGGATGCTCTCCTCGCTGTGCTCGAAGATGCGCGACTGCAGGCGCATGGTCTTCTCGGCCTCGACGCGCTGGGTGATGTCGGACAGATAGCCGATCAGCCCGCTCGGCTCGCCGTCCTCGTCGCGCATCAGCGAGAGCTGCAGGCTGGCCCAGAACACCTCGCCCGATTTGCGGCGGCGGCGCACCTCAAGCTCACGCCCGCCGTGTTCGAGGAAGGCATCCTGGAATCCCTCGTCGTCGGCGTCCGGATCGGCGTAGAGGAAGAGGATGTGCTTGCCGATCGCCTCGCCGGCATCGTAGCCGAACAGGTTCTCCGCGCCCTTGTTCCAGCCGGTGATGTAGCCGGCGAGATCCATGGTGATCACCGACTCGTGGATCTGGTCGAGGATCTGCGCCTGCTCGCCGAGGCGCTCGGCGGCGCGGCGGCTTTCCTCCAGCCGCCGGTCGAGGGCATGGCGCTGGTGCAGCAGCCAGCCGATCAGCCGCGCCAGCGACACCAGGCGCGTGTGGCAGTCGGCGTCGCAGCCCCCCGCGCGGCAGCCGACGCACAGATGGCCGAAGGAGGCGCCCTCGTGGAGGATCGGCACCGAGCAGGCACTGTCGGCGGCGGCGTCCGGGCCGATGCGCACGACCTGGCCGTCCATCAGCGCGCCGACCGCCGCGCCCATCTCCGCCAGCAGGCGCGGTCCGGAAGCGTTGAGGGCGACTTCGCAGAGGGCGCGGACGCGGTCGCAGTCGGCGGGAGACATCATGCTTCCCGGCTCACCTGCGCCGCCCAGCCGGCGGCCTCCACCAGCAGGGCGGCCCAGTCGTCCCCGGCGATGCCGGCGGCCGCGAGGGCGTCGGCCAGCGCGGACAGCGCCGCCCCTTCGCTGGCGCGCACGATGGCGAGCAGGCCGCCGAGGGAACCCGCGCCGGCCACCAACGCCCCCACCACCGGCTCGGCCAGGTTGAGGGGGGCGATGATCTCCGCCAGCGGCGCCTCGAACAGCACGTCGAGCAGGGAGAACATGCCGATCATGAAGGCGTGGTCCTGCTGCTCGGCCGTCAGGCGCGCGTGGCGCGCCAGGTCTTCCATGAGCCGGGCGCGCAATGCCGCGCGCGGCAGCAGCGGACTGGCCTTGTCGCCGCCCTGCGGCCGGGCGTAGAGCAGCAGTTGCAGCCAGCGCTGCAACTGGCGGCGTCCCAGGATGGCGATCGCCTGGCTGAAGTTGGCGATCTTGCCGTTCGGCGCGAAGGCGACGGAATTCACCAGCTTGAGCAGGTTGTAGGAAAGCCCCGGGTCGCGCTTGATCACCGCCTCCAGTGCGGCGGTGTCGGCATCGGAGGTGACCAGGGAGAGCAGCTTGATCAGCAGCGCGCGGCTACCGGACTGGCCCTTGCCGGCCGGCGAGGCATGGCCGGCGAGATGGCCGGCGAGCCAGTGGAACTTGCAGAAGCCGGGACAGCTCGACTCGGAGCTGCCCAGCGCCAGATGGGGGCCGGGCAGGCGCTGCAGCCAGGCGCCGAAGCCGGCCGGGGCGGCATGCCCGGGGCAGGCCACCGCGAGGGAATCGACGCCGTCGCAGAGCACGGCACCCGGTCCGGGCACGCCGTCGGCCATCAGGCCGAAGCCGGCGCGGCGCAGCGCGGCCAGCATTTCGCAGCGCGCGGGATCGCCGGCGAGCTCGGCCGGGATGCGCAGCACGACGCGTCCCGGCGGCAGCATCGCGCCCAGCGCCGGATCGACCGTCGCGGCATCGACGCTGGCGACGCAGGAGAGGCTGGCGAGCGCATCGGCGAGCCGCAGGTCGACGAGCACATGGGCGAGCGCGGCGCCGTCGAGCGGGCGGTCGGACTCCAGCAGCAGGGCGGCCCAGCTGTTGTTGGAATCCCAGGCCGGCTGCAGGGTTATGAGAGGGAATGGGGCGGCGGCGCTCATGCTTTGGATTATGGCAGCAACGGCGCGGAAAATGCCAGGCCGCGCGGGCCGCCCGGAATCAGGGCGGCGCGACGCGGTGGGTCATCGTCTCGGTGACGATGAAGTCGAGCGGTACGTCGTGGGCCTCGGGGCGGATGCTCGACACGCCGGCCAGGGCGTAGCCGACGCCCACCGTCAGCGGCCGCGGCACGCAGGCCGCCAGGGTACGGTCGAAGTAGCCGCCGCCATAGCCGAGCCGGTAGCCCGCGCGGTCGAAGGCAACCAGCGGCAGCAGCAGCACGTCGGGGACGAGCGGCGCATCGTCCGCCGGCACGGGAATGCCGAAGGGGTCGGCGCCCATCGCGCAGCCGGGCGTCCAGGCGCGAAAGCGCATCGGCGCCGCCGTTTCGACCACCGTCGGCATCGCCGCGCGCCAGCCGGCGGCGATCAGCTTCTCCGCCAACGGCCGACAATCCACCTCGGCGCGGATCGGCCAGCAGAAGGCGAACACGCCGGGCGGACGCGGGTGCAGCAATTCGGCGAGGCGGCCGCGGATCAGCGCGTCGGCGCGCAGGCGCGACGTCTCCGGCTGCGCCAGGCGCGCGGCGATTTTCTCGCGGCGCAGCGCGGCGCGAAAAGCGGCGGAATCGAGCGGCAGATCGCCCATGTTCGGAGAAAGTCCCTGTGCTAATCTGGAATCGTGTCAATGATGCAGCGAAACCGGCCGCGATGAAAAGATTCCTGGGACTTGCCCTCTTCCTCAGCCTGCCCGCCTGGGCGCAATCCGCCCATCCCGAGGACGCGGCCTTCCTCGCCGCGCGCGAGGCCTTCGTCAAGGGCGAGCGGGCCAGGCTGACGCGCGCGGCGGCGACCCTCAAGACCCACCCGCTGCAGCCGTGGGCGCAATACTTCGTGCTCGTGCAGCGCCTGGAGGACGGCTCGGACGCCGGCGTCGCCGAGTTCATCGACGCCCATGAAGGCGGCTACCTCGCCGAGAAGCTGCGCGGCGACTGGCTGCGCTGGCTGGCGAAGAAAGAAGAATGGGCGCAGGCGCGCATCCAGTTCGCCCATCTGCGCCGGCCCGACGGCGAGGCCCTCTGTCGCGGTCTGGACGCGCGCCTGCGTCTGGGCGAGCCCGAGGCCGTCGCCGACGCGCGCGCGCTGCTCGCGTCCGCCGCTCCCCTGGCGGACGCCTGCCACACCCCCCTCGGCCGCCTCGCGCGGCAGGATGCTCTCGACGCCGACCAACTCTGGGAGCGCCTGCGCCGCCTGCTCGCCCAGGGCAAGCTCAAGGAGGCGCGCGCCGTGGCCGGCTGGCTGCCGGAACGCGAGGCACCGCCCTGGCGCGGCATCGAGGCCGTCGTCGAACACCCCGCGCGCCATCTCGCCAAGCTGCCCGAACGCTTCGCCGACAGCCGTCGCGGCCGCGAGCTCGCCGCCATCGCCGTGCTGCGCATGGCGCGTTCCGACGTGCGCGTCGCCGCCGCGCGCTGGCAGGATATCGAAGGCCGCTTCGACCAGGCCGGGCGCGGCCACGTCTGGGGCCGCCTCGCCCAGGCGGCGGCACAGAGCCATCAGTCCGAGGCGACGGCCTGGTTCGACCAGGCCGAGGCGCTCGGCGCCGCCTTCGACGAGGAGCAGCACGCCTGGCGCGCGCGCGCCGCGTTACGCGCCGGCCAATGGCCCGCGGTGGCCCACGCCATCGACGCGATGCCCGCCGGCCTCGGCACCGCGCCGGAATGGACCTACTGGCGCGCCCGCGCCCATGCCGCGACGGGCGAGCAGGAGAAGGCGCGCGCATTGCTGGACCGCATCGCCGGCCAGCCGAGTTTCTACGGCATCCTCGCCGGCGAGGCGCTCGACCGTCCCTTCGCCCTGCCGCCGCGCGCGCTGCCGCCGAGCGCGGCGGAGCTCGCCGAGGCCGCGGCCCAGCCGGGCCTGGCGCGCGGCCTCGCCCTGATCCGCCTCGACCTGCGCATCGAGGGCATCCGCGAGTGGAACTGGGCCATCGCCGGCCTGAGCGACCGCCAGCTGCTCGCCGCCGCCGAACTGGCGCGCCGCAACGCGGTGATCGACCGCGCCATCAACACGGCGGACCGCACGCGCGCCGAGCACGACTACGCGCTGCGCTACCCGACCCCCTTCCACGAGCAGGTCGAGCCGCGCGCGCGCCAGGTCGGCCTCGACCCGGCCTGGGTGTATGGCCTGATGCGCCAGGAAAGCCGCTTCATCATGGACGCCAGGTCGAACGTCGGCGCCAAGGGCCTGATGCAGCTGATGCCGGCGACGGCGAAATGGGTGGCCAAGAAGATCGGCATGACCCACTTCCATCCCGCCAAGGTCACCGAGATGGACGTCAACGTCACCCTCGGCACCAACTACCTGCGCATGGTGATGGACGGCCTCGACGACCATCCGGTGCTCGCCTCCGCCGCCTACAACGCCGGCCCCGGCCGCGCGCGCAAGTGGCGCGCGGAACGGTCGCTCGAAGGCGCGATCTATGCCGAGACCATCCCCTTCAACGAGACGCGCGACTACGTCAAGAAGGTGATGGCCAATGCCATCGCCTACGCCGCGCTGATGCACGGCAATGCCCCCTCGCTGACCGCCCGCCTCGGCACGATCCGGCCGCGCGGCTTCGGCGACGGCACTGCGGAAGACCTGCCTTGAACAGAATCGTATCGTTCGCTCTCCTCCCGGGGAGGGACGAGCAGTTCGTTTGCGGGCGCCGCCCGCTCCATGTACCGACCGCACCTCCCGGGAGCGGTCTTGCGGAGACAGCATGAAAAACATCCTATTGATCGGCGGCACGGGCTTCCTGGGCGGCGCACTCGCACACCGTCTCGCCAGCGCCGACTTTTTCCTGACCCTGCCGACGCGCCGCCCCGAGCGCGTGCGCCATCTCGCCGTGCTGCCAACGGCGCGCATCGTCCAGGCCGACGTGCATGACGAAGCGACGCTGGCGCGGCTGATGGCGGGGCAGGATGCAGTGATCAACCTCGTCGGCATCCTCAAGGGCGACTTCCAGCGCGCCCATGCCGAGTTGCCGGGCAAGATCGCCCGCGCCGCCGCCCGGGCCGGCGTGCCGCGGTTGCTGCATGTCTCGGCGCTCGCCGCCGCCCCCGACGCGCCCTCCGACTACCTGAGCTCCAAGGCCGCCGGCGAGGCCGCCCTCAAGGCCGCCTATCCCGAAGCGACGATCTTCCGGCCCTCGGTGATCTTCGGCCGTGGCGACTCCTTCCTCACCCTGTTCGCCGGCCTGCTCAGGCTCGCGCCCGTCGTGCCGCTCGCCTGCGCGGACGCGCGCTTCCAGCCGGTCTGGGTCGAGGACGTGGTGTCCACCATCGTTGCCGCCCTCGACCGCCCCGAGAGCAAGGGGCAGACCTACCCGCTCTGCGGCCCGCGCGAGTACACGCTGCGCGAGCTGGTCGCCTACGCCGGCGAGGTCAGCGGCCATCCGCGTCCCATCGTCGGCCTGCCCTTCGCCCTCTCGATCCTCCAGGCCTTTTTCATGGAGTTCCTGCCCAACGGCCCGATGACGCGCGACAACGTCTGGTCCATGGAAGTACCCAACGTCTGCCCCGCCGGCTGCACGCCGCCCTTCGGCCTGCAGCCGACGCCGCTGGAAGCCGTGGCGCCGGACTATCTCGCCGGTTGAGCATGCGCATCTACTGCGTCGGCGGGGCGATCCGCGACGAGCTGCTCGGCCTGCCGGTGCAGGACCGCGACTGGGTGGTCGTCGGCGGCACGCCCGAGGACATGCTGGCGCGCGGCTACACCCCCGTCGGCCGCGACTTTCCGGTGTTCCTGCACCCCCGGACCCACGAGGAATACGCGCTGGCGCGCACCGAGCGCAAGACCGCGCCGGGCTATGCGGGCTTCGTCTTCCATGCCGCCGCCGACGTGACGCTGGAGGAGGACCTGGCGCGCCGCGACCTGACCATCAACGCCATGGCGCGCCAAATGGACGACGGGGACGGCGTGCTGGTCGACCCCTACGGCGGCCGCGCCGACCTGGAACGGAAAATCCTGCGCCACGTCTCGCCGGCCTTCGCCGAGGATCCGGTGCGCATCCTGCGCATTGCCCGCTTCGCCGCGCGCTTCGCCGACTTCTCCGTCGCGCCGGAAACTCTCGAACTGATGCGCGCGATGACGGACAACGGCGAGGTAGACGCGCTGGTGCCCGAGCGCGTCTGGCAGGAGCTGGCGCGCGGCCTCATGGAACAAAAACCATCGCGCATGTTCGAGACCCTGCGCGCCTGCGGCGCCCTGGCGCGTCTCTTGCCCGAACTCGACCGGCTCTGGGGCGTGCCGCAGCGCGCCGACTTCCATCCCGAGGTGGACACCGGCGTGCACGTCATGATGGTCATCGACATGGCGGCGCGCCTCGGCCTCTCGCTGCCGGCGCGCTTCGCCGCGCTGACCCACGACCTCGGCAAGGGCACCACGCCCGCCGACATCCTGCCGCGCCACATCGGCCACGAGCACCGCAGCGTCGAGCTGCTCGATCCGCTCTGCGCGCGCCTGCGCGTGCCGACGGATTGCCGCGACGTGGCGCGCCTGGTCGCGCGCTACCATGGCGACATCCACAAGATCGCCGAGCTGCGCCCGGAAACCGTCGTCAAGCTGCTGGAGCGCTGCGACGCGCTGCGCCGGCCGGCGCGCTTCGCCGACATCCTCGGCGCCTGTGAGGCCGACTACCGCGGCCGGCTCGGCTGCGGCGAGCGCGACTACGCGGCCGCGCCACTCTGGCGCCGGGCCCTGGCGGCCGTGCAGGGCGTGGACGCCGGCGCCGTGGCGCGCGCCACCCTCGAACCCGCGCAGATCCCCGCGCGGGTGCATGAGGCGCGGGTGCGCGCGGTGGCGGAGCTGTAGCGCCTGCCAGCGCCGATTTTCCGGCCCGCTTCATATTTCCCTCCGCCTGCCGTTAATCCCGGTCAGGAGGGGCCATGCTGACAGAACATCAGCGGCACTGGGGCGTGGATCAATGGGCGGCGTTCCTGACCGCCCAGACCATTCCCTGCATGCCGCGCACCAAGCGGCTGCTGCACGCGCTGGAGGAGACCGAGGGCGAGGACCTGTCCGCCGCCGACCTGACCTCGCTGGTGATCAGCGATCCCTATCTCTGCCTGCGCCTGCTGCGCGAGGCGGAAAAGCGCCGTTCCCACCGCCTCGGCCACGAGACCACCACGCCGCTGGGCGCGGTGATGCAGCTGGGCCACAAGGCCTTCCGCGACCTGCTGCTCTCCAGCCCCGAGGCGGACGCCGAGAATCCCGGCCTCGCGGCCTGCGACGCGCGCGCCGTGATGGCGGCCCAGATCGCCCAGATGTGGGGCCGGGCGCGCGCCGACATCGCGCCGGACGAGGTCGCCATGGCGACCCTGCTCGCCGAGGTCGGCGAGCTGCTGCTGTGGAACTTCGCCCCGGAATTGCCGCAGGCGGCGCTCGACGCGCTGCATGACGGTCGCGCCAGCCGCTCGGCCCTGGCCCAGGAAGCGGCCTGCGGCTTCCGCTTCCGCGAGCTCTCCCTCAAGTGCGCCGAGCTCTGGCACCTGCCGCAGCTGCTGGTGCAGCTGATCCGCGGCACCGACAACATCCGCGCCAACCTCTGCAAGCTCTATCTCGACACCGCGCGTCATCTCGCCGCCGGACCCGAGGATCCCGCCCTGCCGGACGACCTGATCCTCGCCCAGAAGCTGATTCCCCACGCCGGCGCCGAATGGCTGGCGGCCCACATGGTCGGCCTCGACGAAGGACAGCAGGCCGCCCTCGTCGAGGGCGTGCGCCAGCGCGTCCTGAATCAGGAGGCGCGCGCCGCCTCCTAGCCGTGCCCATAACGCCGGCTAGAATGCGGCGATGAACAAATCCCGCTTCGACCACCTGGAAGTGCTCGCCCATGGCCCGGAGGGCGCGGCGCGCAAGGCCACGCCGCTGCTGTTCCTGCACGGCGCCTATACCGCGGCCTGGTGCTGGCAGGAACACTACCTGCCCCACTTCGCCGCCGCCGGATACCAATGCCACGCCCCGAGCTTCTCCGGCCACGGCGGCAGCCGCCGCCGCGAGCAGCTCGACAGCTATTCGATCGACGACTACGTAAACGACGTCGCCGAGGTCGCCGCCGCCCTGCCCGCGCCGCCGGTGCTGATCGGCCACTCGATGGGCGGTTTCGTCGTGCAGAAATACCTGGAGAAGCACGCGGCGCCGGCCGCCGTGCTGATGTGCTCGGTGCCGCCCCAGGGCCTCGCCGCCTCGGCCTTCGGCATGCTGTTCGGCCGGCCGGGCCTGTTCGCCGACCTCAACCGCCTGATGAGCGGCGGCCAGGTGGCCCTCGACAGCCTGCGCGAGGCGCTGTTCGCCCAGCCGGTGTCGGTGGACGACCTGGCGCGCTACTACCGCCTCGCCCAGCCCGAATCGCACCGCGCGATCTGGGACATGAGCCTGTTCAACCTGCCACACACCGGCGCGGTGCTCAAGCACCTGCCCGCCGACCGCCTGCTGGTGCTCGGCGCCGAGCACGACCTGATCATCCCCGCCTCGCTGGTCGAGCTCACTGCCCGCAGCTACGGCGTCGCGGCCGAGATCTTCCCCGGCATGGGCCACGGCCTGATGCTGGAATCCGACTGGCGCAAGCCGGCGCAACGCATCATCGACTGGCTGGAGGAGCGCGTCCCATGATCGTCACTTTCAAATCGGCCGCCTGCGCCGACGTCATCTATTTCGGCGACGTGGCCAAGCGCATGATGGAACTGATGGGCAAGGAGCCTGGCGAGAAGGGCATCGTCACCGTCGAGCAGCTGCCCGCCGCGATCGCGCAACTCCGGGCCGCCATCGCGGCGGACAAGGAACGCCACCGCCGCCACGTCCTCGACGACGAGCCCGGCACCGAGGCCGCCGAGAACGGCGGCAGCCGCCCCCACGTCAGCCTCACCCAGCGCGCCCTGCCGCTCCTGGCGATGCTGGAGGAATCCCTCGCCGAGAAGAAGCCCGTCGTCTGGGGCGTCTGAAAAGTCGGCGCTGATGAGACGGTGAGTCGAAGCACAGCCCAGGCAGTTTCGCCGCCGGGCAGTCCCAAGGCGAAACGGCACGCGCCGAAGGCGCAATCCGCTCCGCCGGAAAATCACCCCTCCCCGTAACAAACGAGCGCAGCGAGCAAGAAAGTCTCCCCTCCTGCGAAGGAGGGGCCGGGGGAGGTCGGGCCTAATTTACCCCGCAGGGGAGATTGAATTGTTCCTCAGAACAATTCAATCTCCCCTCCGCTGCTTTCGACCTCCTGCATGCGCGCGGTCATGTAGGTTTCAAGCGCCTCCTTGACGGTGGCGCCCTGCAGAACCGATTCGAACATCGCGCGCTCCTCGGCCATGGTGTATTTGGCGCGGATCTCGTCCTGCAGCGCCTTCCACTCCTCGGGGCGGTAAAGCCGCTGCTTGTCCGAGACCAGCCGCGAGAGGCCGGCGAGACCATGGCAGACGTGGTCGAGGCGCTGCACCAGCTTGTCGTAGAACTGGAAGGCGATGATGGCGTGGTGCACCTTGTCCGCGACGATGCGCGTGTTTTCCTTGATCTCGCCCTTGACCATGCCGTTGCCGACGGTGTCCGGCAGGGTATCGAGGGCGAGCTCGATGTGCCGGAGCGTCTCGGCCAGCGAGGTGAAGGTGTCCATGAGCACCTCCACCGAACTGTTGGAATCCTTCATCGCCGCCTCGACCTGGCCGGCGGCGAGTTCCAGCATCAGCACGGTTTCGCGGACCTGGCTCCAATCGAGGTCGGGAGCATGAACGCGCGTGCCGCGCACGACTTCATGATTCATTTTCACGGTTCCCTGCTTGTTCTCAGGGCGCCATGTTAAACCGATCAGGCCTTGCCGTCGCGGCCGATAAAGGAAATCGGGAAGACCGCCTCCGGCCCGGCGGCCGGGGTCGGCACGCTCTCGTAGTCGGGCATCTGGGCGACGATGCCGGCGGACTTGACCAGCTTCTGGATCAGTACCTGGATCTGCTCGTCGTACCAGCTCTCGTCGACGCGCGTCGCCATGTAGCGCAGCTCGCGCACGCTGTCCGGAATCTCCTCGGGGGCGATGACCTCGTTGGCCGCGTAGGCGTTCGAGAAGAACGGGCCGGCGATGAAGCGCAGCCGCCAGTCGCCCTCGCCGTCCGGCTCGACGATGAAGATGCGCGCGCCCTCGGCGGTCTGCTCCTCGTCGTCGGTGCGCTCGCCGAACACCGGCGCCGCCGCGAAGGCCGCCTGGTTGGTCCGCATCACATGGGCCACGGCTTCCTTGAAGGACAGGCGGCCATCGCCATCGTTATTCGTTGCGCTCATCGTCGTCTCCTGATCGGGTTTCACAGCAGGGGGGCGAGCCATTTTTCGGCTTCTGGAAGCGGGTAGTTGGTGCGTCTTGCCCAATCTTCAAGCTGGTCGCGGCCGATTTTCGTGATGGCGAAGTATTTTGCCCGCGGATGGGCGAAATAGAAGCCCGCGACCGAGGCGGCCGGCGTCATGGCGAAATGCTCGGTGAGGCCCATGCCGGCGTTGGCCGGGGCGTCGAGCAGGGCGAACAAGTCCTTCTTGACGGTGTGGTCGGGACAGGCCGGGTAGCCGGGCGCGGGGCGGATGCCCTGGTAGTTCTCGGCGATCAGGTCGTCGAGGTTCAGCTTGCCGTGCTCCGCGTCGCGGGCGTAACCCCAGTCGTCGATACGCACCCGCTCGTGCAGCCATTCGGCGGCGGCCTCGGCGAGGCGGTCGGCGAGCGACTTGAGCATGATCGCGTGGTAGTCGTCGTGCTGCTGCTCGAATTCCCGCAGCTTCGCCTCGATGCCGAGACCGGCGGTGACGGCGAAGGCGCCGATGTAATCCGGCGTTCCCTTGGGTGCGATGAAATCGGCGAGGCAGAGGTTGGCCTGGTCGCTCGGCCGCTCATGTTGTTGGCGCAAGCCGCGCCAAGTCATCAACGGCTGTTCGCGGGTTTCGTCGGCATAGATTTCGATGTCGTCGCCGACGCGGTTCGCCGGGAACAGTCCGAACACCGCGTTGGCGACGAGCCACTTTTCCTCGACGATCTTTTGCAGCATGGCCTGCGCGTCGGCGAACACCGCGCGCGCCTGTTCGCCGACCCTGGCGTCGTCGAGAATCTGCGGATAGCGGCCGGCGAGATCCCAGGTCTGGAAGAAGGGGCCCCAGTCGATGTACTTGGCGAGGGTGGCCAGATCGATCCTGCACAACGGGCGGATGCCGGGACGACGGGGCTGGAAGGGCGCGTAGTCCAGCTGCGCGGCGTTGGCGCGCGCGTCCGCCAGCGTCAGCAGCTTCACGCCCTGCTTGCTCGCGTGCTGTGCGCGGACCTTCGCGTAGTCGGCGGCGATCTCATCCTTGAAACCGGCGGCCTGGTCGTCCGACAGCAGCTTGGTGACCACGCCGACGGCGCGCGAGGCGTCCGGCACATACACCACCGTCCCCTGGTAGTTCGGCGCGATCTTGATCGCGGTATGGGCGCGGCTGGTGGTCGCGCCGCCGATCAGCAGCGGCGCCGCGAAGCCCTGGCGCTGCATCTCGCTGGCGACGTGGCTCATCTCTTCGAGCGACGGCGTGATCAAGCCGGAGAGGCCGACCGCGTCCGCGTTATGTTCCTTGGCGGCGTGGAGAATCTTGTCGGCGGCGACCATCACGCCGAGGTCGACGATCTCGTAGCCGTTGCAGGCGAGCACCACGCCGACGATGTTCTTGCCGATGTCGTGCACGTCACCCTTGACGGTGGCGAGCACGATTTTCCCTTTCGCCGCCGCCCCGGTGCGCAGCTTCTCTTCCTCGATGTAGGGCACGAGGTGGGCGACGGCCTGCTTCATGACGCGCGCCGACTTGACCACCTGGGGCAGGAACATCTTGCCCGCGCCGAACAGGTCGCCGACCGCGTTCATGCCGGCCATCAGCGGACCCTCGATGACGTGCAGCGGAGGCTTGCCGGCGGCGGCGAGCGCGGCGCGGCATTCCTCGGTGTCGGCGACGACGTATTCGGTGATGCCGCGCACCATCGCGTGTTCGAGGCGCTTCTCGACCGGCCACTCGCGCCAGGCGAGGTCCTGCACCTGCTCCTTGGCCTGGCCCTTCACCGAGGTCGCGAATTCCACCAGCGTGTCGCCGGCGCCGACTTTGCGGTTGAGCACCACGTCCTCGACCTTCTCGCGCAGCACCGGGTCGAGCTGGTCGTACACGCCGAGCTGGCCGGCGTTGACGATGCCCATGGTCAGCCCCGCCTGGATCGCGTGGTAGAGGAAGACGGTGTGGATCGCCTCGCGCACCGGCTCGTTGCCGCGGAAGCTGAAGCTCACGTTGGAAATGCCGCCCGAGATGTGGGCGTGCGGCAGGTTCTGCTTGATCCAGCGGCAGGCCTCGATGAAATCCACCGCGTAGTTGTCGTGCTCGGGAATGCCCGTGGCGATGGCGAAGACGTTGGGGTCGAAGACGATGTCCTCGGCCGGGAAGCCGTCGGCCACCAGGAGGTCGTAGGCGCGCTTGCAGATCTCGATCTTGCGTCGGTAGGTGTCGGCCTGGCCCTGCTCGTCGAAGGCCATGACGATGACGGCGGCGCCGAGGCGGCGCGCCATCCGCGCCTGTTCGAGGAACTTCGCCTCGCCTTCCTTCATCGAGATCGAGTTGACGATGCCCTTGCCCTGCGCGCATTTGAGGCCGGCCTCGATGACCTCCCATTTCGACGAGTCGAACATCAGCGGCACGCGCGAGATGTCCGGCTCGCTGGCGATCAGGTTGGCGAAGCGCACCATCGCCGCGCGCGAATCGAGCATCGCCTCGTCCATGTTGATGTCGACGACCTGGGCGCCGCTCTCCACCTGCTGGCGCGCCACGGCCAGCGCGTCGTCGAGGCGGCCTTCGAGGATCATCTTCGCGAAGGCGCGCGAGCCGGTGACGTTGGTGCGCTCGCCGACGTTCACGAACAGCGAGTCGGCGCCGATGTTGCAGGGTTCGAGACCCGACAGGCGCAACGCAAAGTCGGGGCTGGCGGGACGGCGGGGAGGAATGTCCTTCAGGGCTTCGGCGATCGCGCGGATGTGGTCGGGCGAGGTGCCGCAGCAGCCGCCGGCGATGTTGAGCAGGCCGTCCCGCGCCCACTGCGCCAGTTCGGCGGCGAGCATCTGCGGCGTTTCGTCGTAGCCGCCGAAGGCGTTGGGCAGGCCGGCGTTGGGGTGCGCCGAGACGCAGCAGTCGGCGACGCGGCCGATCTCCTCGACGTACTGGCGCAGCTCCTTCGCGCCGAGGGCGCAGTTGAGGCCGAAGGACAGCGGCCGCGCGTGGCGCAGCGAGTTCCAGAAGGCCTCGGCGGTCTGGCCCGAGAGCGTGCGGCCCGAGGCGTCGGTGATGGTGCCGGAGATCATGACCGGCCAGCGCCGTCCCGCTTCGTCGAAGAAGGCTTCGATGGCGTAGAGCGCGGCCTTGGCGTTGAGCGTGTCGAAGATGGTCTCGACCAGCAGGATGTCGGCGCCGCCTTCGGTCAGCCCCCTGGCCGCTTCCATGTAGTCGGCCACCAGCGCATCGAACGTGATGTTGCGCGCGCCCGGATCGTTCACGTCCGGCGAGATCGAGCAGGTGCGCGAAGTGGGGCCAAGCACGCCGGCGACGAAGCGCGGCTTGTCCGGCGTCGAGTATTTGTCGGCGGCTTCGCGCGCCAGGCGCGCGCTCGCGACATTGAGTTCGAAGGCAATCGCTTCGAGACCGTACTCGGCCTGGGAGACGCGCGTCGCGTTGAAGCTGTTGGTTTCGAGGATATCGGCCCCGGCGTCGAGATAGGCGGCGTGGATGCCGCCGATGACGTCCGGCCGCGTCAGGCAGAGCAGGTCGTTGTTGCCCTTGAGGTCCTTGCCATGCCCCGCGAAGCGCGTGCCGCGATAGTCGGCCTCGACCAGGCCGTGCTTCTGCACCATGGTGCCCATGGCGCCGTCGAGAATGAGGATGCGTCGAGCGAGGAGCTCGCGCAGTTGATTGCTGCGGTCAGGTTGCATGGGCGAGGCGCCGGGCGGCGCGAAAAAGGACGCGGGGGCTTGAATCGACGGGAATTTTAACATTCGACACCACACCCGCCGCCATGCGCCGGGCGCGTGGCATCCGCGCAAATAAACCCGACTGATATTGCCAAAAGTTTTACTGGTGACTCATGCCTATAATGTTTCCATCCCACCCGCAGGAGACACGACATGGAACACCTGACCCCCAAGGAAGCCGCCCAGTTTCTGCACGAGAACCCCAAGGCCCTGTTCATCGACTGCCGCAGCGAAATGGAATTCCTCTTCGTCGGCCATCCGGCCGGCGCACTGCATGTCTCCTGGAACGACGGCCCGGACTGGGACATCAACCCCCATTTCGTCGGCGAGGTGAAGAAGCTCGCCGGCCACACCCACGACCGGCCCGTGGTACTGATCTGCCGCAGCGGCAACCGTTCGGTGGACGCGGGCAACACCCTCGAAGCGGCCGGCTTCACGCGCGTGTATAACGTGCTGCACGGCTTCGAGGGCGAGCTCGACGACAATCACCACCGCGGCAGCCAGAACGGCTGGCGCTTCGACGGGCTGCCCTGGGAGCAGTGCTGATCACCCGGCCGCCGGACGACCTCCGCCCGCGTCCGGCTGGCTGACCTCCTCCAGCGGCAGCAGCCCGAGGCCGCCCTGGCCGAGCCCGACGGCGCAGGGGCCGTGCTCGCCGACGACGCGGTAGCGCTGGTTGCCCATCAGCACCTCGACGCCCTCGTGCAGGGCCTGCTCCACCACGACGCGCGCGTGCTGCGACAGGTCGATCTTCTTCGTCAGCAGCTCCTGCTCCTCGCGCAGCGCGGCGATGCCCGCCGACAGCGCGGCCGCCGTGGCGCGCGCCTTCTCGATCATTTCCGGGCGCAGCTTGCCGGGGTTGGCCTGGGCGAAGGCCATCAGCTTGCTGACCTCCAGCAGTTGGGTCTCCTTGCCGTCGCGCTCCGTGGCCTTGGCGAGCAGCTGCTTGTGCATCAGCGGATTGACGCCGATCTCGAGGTGGGTGCGCACGCGGTTGGGCGAGCCGATCACCTTGGCGGTGATCGACAGCGTCGCGCGCACCGTGCCGCCGATGACATGGCCGCGCTTCTTGTTGCCGACGCGCACGTGGTTGATCGCCGTGAGCGCGCACTGCATGGCCATGTCGTCGATGAAAATGCTGTCGCCGGCCTCGACCGTCGCCTGCTGCGCGTAGGCGGCGCTGAAGCTGCCGCCGCAATGGATGCGCGCCTCGCCGCCGCCCTTGTGGCCCAGGTCGCCGATGACCCCGCCCTTGACGACGATGCCGCCGCCCGCCTCCAGCGTCGCCCGCTCGACGACGCCGCCGACCTCGATGTCGCCCGTGGCGCGCACCGTCATGCCGGCGGCGACGTCGCCCTTGATCGTCACGCTGCCGTCGAAGTCGATGTTGCCGCTCGCGGTGTCCACCTGGTTCGCCTTGAACACCGGCTCGACGATCATGCCGCCGGGCACCGCCACCGGCTGGCCGGCGATCGCCGCCCGCAGCAAGTCGGGATCGTCGGGCGCCGGGGCGGCGCCGGCCAGGCTGGCGGCGAACATCGCGTCCTTGCCGGGCGTGGCGGGCAGCGCCTCGCCGCGCAGGTTCATGCCGTAGCTGCCCTCGGTCGGCGGGTGGCGGCGCATCAGCGCATCGCCGGGATGGACGACGAGGATCTCGCCGAGGTCGCGGTAGTCGGTGTGGCCGGTCTCATCGACGCGCGGCACGCGGCTGCGCACCTCCGGCACGAGTGACTCGAACCAGCCGTCGCGGCCATGCACCGGCGGCCGGCCGCGCGCGACCACCGCGCCCCGGGCGCCGCCGGCGGCCAGCGCCGCGTCGATGGCGCCGTCGAGGATGCCCTCGCGGACGCCCAGTTCCGCAAGCGCCGCCAGCACCTGCTCGCGCGTCGCCGGCGCACCGCCCTGGGCGGGCTGGATGTGCAGCTGCGCCTCCAGTCC
>JANJVS010000110.1 GCA_024709955.1 Rhodocyclaceae bacterium | reverse complement strand
TTCGTCGAGGCGGCGCGTGTGGGATTCCGGCCCGCCCTGGCCGCGCGCGCGCGCGCTTTCGATGGCCTGCTGCTGGTAGAGCCCGGCGTGTTCGGCGCGCACGTCGGCGACATGAGCGGCGAAGCTCTTCACCAGGCCGTCGAACAGCGCCAGGCGCAGGCGCTCGCGCGCGGCCTCCGGGTCGGGACTGGGTTCGGCCAGCGTGTGGTCGGTGAAGTAGAGCGTCTTCTGCGGCGCGTCGGTGCGCACGACCTCGCCCGCCAGCTCGACGCCGAAGCCCGATTTTTCCCGGTGGCGCATGCCCAGCAGGGCGCAGCACTGGCCGCTGCCGATGCTGACCTCGACGAGATGGTCGCGCACGCACTGGCTGCGCGCCAGCATGGTCTCGATGTCGTCGGCGCTGCCGAACAGCGCATGCACCATCGGGTCGGCGGCGAAGGCGGCGCGGCTGATCTCGTAGGGGCCGGGAATGCGCCCGGCGATGTCCTGGCAATAGTCGAGCGCGCGCCGCACCGCCGGGGCGAGTTTCTGCTCGTAGCCGCCCACCTGGCGGATCAGGGGATCGACGGTCGCCACGGCGCGCTCGATGCCAGCCAGGGTGGCGGCATCGACGGTCGGCGAGGACTTGATCCAGTCGAAGAGCCCCATCGCGGCGCGCCTCAGCAGTCCAGTTCCGAGAGGGGGCAGGCGGCGAGGAACTGCTTGCGCGAGAGCAGGCCGCGGATATGGCCGGCGGCGTCCACCACGGGCATGTGATGGCCGGGATGGCGATGGAAGGCGGCCAGGATCGCGCCGACGCCGGCGTCCAGGTCGACGCTGACGGCCGGCGCGGTCATCGCCGCGCCCACAGTGCCGGCCTGCAGCGCGGCCGCAGGGTCGCCGGCGCGCCCCGCGTCGGCGGGAAGCAGCAGGGCGAGCAGGGAATCGGTGCCGAGCCAGCGCAGGTAGTCGGTTTCGGTGAGCATGCCGATCACGCGGCCGTCTGCGTCCGCCACCGGCAGGGCCTTGCAGCCCTGGCGCATCATGCCGCGCGCCGCAGCGGCGAGGCTCATGGCCGGCGTCAATGGCTCGATGTCGTGGCGCATCAGGCCGGCGGCCCGGATGCCGCCGAACAGGCGCGTCAGCGCGTGGGCGTGGGCCACGTGATAGATGGCGCGGAAATCCTCGGTGGTGATGTCGAGATAGCCCGGGATGCGCTGCATGGCGTCGAGGATGTCCTCGTCCGACAGTTCGAGTTCGGGCAGGCGGTCGTCTGCGTCGGCTGTATTCATGGCATGGTGTCCGCGATGATGGCGTGAATATTTTCCCCCCACCCGGGACATGGCGGCGAACGGAACAAAAAAATTTCCTGCCCTCTTGAAAACCCTATTGGCGGTCTCTATTATTAGCACTCGACGGAGTTGAGTGCTAACAGGCCCTGTCGCCAGGGCGGCGCTTCGCTCCGCAACCATTCCGGAAATGCCATTCACGCCACCTTTCGGGGTGGCTTCGATTTTGTCCAGAAGGAGATAACTTCATGAAAATCCGTCCCTTGCATGATCGCGTGATCGTCAAGCGCATCGAAGCGGAGCGCACCACCGCTTCCGGCATCGTCATTCCCGACACCGCTGGCGAGAAGCCGGACCAGGGCGAAATCATCGCCGTGGGCAACGGCAAGATCATGGATGACGGCAAGGTCCGCCCGATGGCCGTCAAGGCCGGCGACCGCGTCCTCTTCGGCAAGTACTCCGGCCAGACCGTCAAGGTAGAGGGCGAGGAGTTGCTGGTCATGCGCGAAGAAGACATCATGGGCGTCGTGGAAGCCTGAGTCGGGTCCGATCGAAGCTAATTAACCGAATTCACTGGAGATAAACAATGGCTGCTAAAGAAGTCCTGTTCGGCGATTCCGCCCGCCAGCGCATGGTGCGCGGCGTCAATATCCTGGCCGATGCCGTCAAGGTCACCCTCGGTCCCAAGGGCCGCAACGTCGTGCTGGAGCGCTCCTTCGGCGCTCCGACCGTCACCAAGGACGGCGTGTCCGTCGCCAAGGAAATCGAGCTGAAGGACAAGTTCGAGAACATGGGCGCCCAGATGGTCAAGGAAGTCGCTTCCAAGACCTCCGACATCGCCGGCGACGGTACCACCACCGCCACCGTGCTGGCCCAGTCGATCGTCCGCGAAGGCATGAAGTATGTCGCCGCCGGCATGAACCCGATGGACCTGAAGCGCGGCATCGACAAGGCCGTCATCGCCATCGTCGACGAGCTGAAGAAGATCTCCAAGCCCTGCACCACCTCCAAGGAAATCGCCCAGGTCGGCTCGATCTCCGCCAACTCCGACGCCGACGTCGGCCAGATCATCGCCGACGCGATGGACAAGGTGGGCAAGGAAGGCGTCATCACCGTCGAGGACGGCAAGTCCCTGAACAACGAACTCGAAGTCGTCGAGGGCATGCAGTTCGACCGCGGCTACCTGTCGCCCTACTTCATCAACAACCCCGACAAGCAGATTGCCGTGCTGGACAACCCCTTCGTCCTGCTGCACGACAAGAAGATCTCCAACATCCGCGACCTGCTGCCCGTGCTGGAGCAAGTCGCCAAGGCCGGCCGTCCGCTGCT
This sequence comes from Rhodocyclaceae bacterium, assembly GCA_024709955.1. GTDB lineage: Bacteria > Pseudomonadota > Gammaproteobacteria > Burkholderiales > Rhodocyclaceae > Sulfuricystis. The sequence goes on along the minus strand of JANJVS010000110.1, from coordinate 4,712 downwards.
GATCGTCGCCGAGGACGTCGATGGCGAGGCGCTCGCCACCTTGGTGGTCAACAATATCCGCGGCATTCTCAAGACCGTCGCCGTCAAGGCCCCGGGCTTCGGCGACCGCCGCAAGGCCATGCTGGAAGACATCGCCATCCTCACTGGCGGCACGGTGATCGCCGAGGAAGTCGGGCTGTCGCTGGAGAAGGCCACCCTGAAGGACCTGGGCCAGGCCAAGCGCGTCGAGATCGCCAAGGAAAACACCACCATCATCGACGGTGCCGGTTCGGAAGACGCCATCAAGGCGCGCGTCGCCCAGATCCGCGTCCAGATCGACGAAGCCACCAGCGACTACGACAAGGAGAAGCTGCAGGAGCGCGTGGCCAAGCTGGCCGGCGGCGTGGCGCTGATCAAGGTCGGCGCCGCCACCGAGGTCGAGATGAAGGAAAAGAAGGCCCGCGTCGAGGACGCACTGCACGCCACCCGCGCCGCCGTTGAGGAAGGCATCGTCCCCGGCGGCGGTGTCGCGCTGCTGCGTGCCCGCGCCGGCATCAGCATCAAGGGCGACAACCACGACCAGGACGCCGGCATCAAGATCGTGCTGCGCGCGCTGGAGCAGCCGCTGCGCGAGATCGTCGCCAACGCCGGCGACGAGCCCTCGGTGGTCATCAATAAGGTGCTGGAAGGCAAGGGCAACTTCGGCTTCAACGCCGCCACCGGCGAGTACGGCGACCTGGTGGCGATGGGCGTGCTGGACCCGACCAAGGTCGAGCGCACCGCGCTGCTGAACGCCGCTTCCGTCGCCGGCCTGATGCTCACCACCGACTGCATGGTCGCCGAGCTGGTCGAGGACAAGCCGGCTGCCGGCGGCATGCCGGGCGGCATGGGTGGCATGGGCGGCATGGGTGGCATGGACATGATGTGATCGGCGTAGCCGAACACATCATGCCAGGATGGGAACGGGAGGAAACGTAGTTTCTTCCCGTTACCTTCGGCCTTCGTCCGAAGGCAGGGAATAAACGAACGGGAGGGAACCCAGGTTTCCTCCCGTTACCTACCTACCTTCCTCCTGATTGGCAGCGCCCCGCACGGGAAACCGTGCGGGGCGTTTGCTTTTGGAGGGACAAAAAGTCGGCGCGGACGGGACGGTGCGCGCGGACATGGCGCGCACGTCGGTCTGCCGCGGGGCGCATGGTAAACTCGACCGGCTTATGGGAACATAAAAGACGGCAGGGGGCGGTGCTTCCTGAGCGTCCGCCCCCTGAGGCGTTGCGGCGGGCCTGTGCAGTTTGGCCGCGTGCCTCCGGTGACCGAAAAAGGAGAACAGCGCCTTGGACTTTACTTGCCGGTGCTTACAGTTGGCTTACAGAGGGAACTGCTGAGGCATGCGCATCCTGCTGGCCGAAGACGACCCGATGATCGCGGATGGTTTGGCGCGCGCGCTGCGCAAGTCCAGCTACGCCGTCGATCATGTGAATAACGGCACCGAGGCCGACACGGCATTGGCGTCGCAGCAATACGATCTGCTGATCCTCGACCTCGGTCTGCCCAAGCTGCCGGGCATCGAGGTGCTCAAGCGCCTGCGCGCCCGCAAGAACGCGCTGCCGGTGCTGATCCTCACGGCGCAGGACGGCCTGGAGGACCGCGTGCGCGGCCTCGACGCCGGCGCCGACGACTACATGACCAAGCCCTTCGCCCTGCCCGAGCTGGAGGCGCGCGTGCGCGCGCTGACGCGGCGCGGCACGGCGATGCCGAACCGCATCGAATTCGGCTGCCTGAGTTACGACCAGGGCGAGCGCGTCGCCCGCTGCAACGGCCAGATCCTCGATCTCTCGGCGCGCGAGCTGGCCCTGCTCGAAATCCTCCTGCTGCGCGTCGGCCGCCTGGTCAGCAAGGATCAGCTGGTCGATCACCTGTGCGGCTGGGGCGAGGAAGTGAGCACCAACGCCATCGAGGTATATATCCATCGCCTGCGGAAGAAGCTGGAACCCAGCCAGGTGCGCATCAACACCATGCGCGGCCTCGGCTACAGCCTGGTGAAGCCCGACGGGACCGATGGCTGAGCCCGGCGGGGCGGGCTCCCGCCTTTCCCGCAGCCAGGCGGCGGGCAGCCGGCCGGTCGAGCCGCACTCGCTGTTCGGCGAGATCCTCGACTGGATGCTGGCGCCGCTGCTGTTCCTCTGGCCGATCTCCATCGTCGCCACCAACCACGTCGCCAACCAGATCGCCGACCTGCCCTACGACCGCCAACTCGGCGTGAGCGTGGCCGCCATCGTGCGGCAGGTGGAAATCGAGGGACCGCGCGTCAGCGTCAACCTGCCCGGTCCGGCCCGCGACCTGCTGCGGGCCGACGCGGAGGACACGGTCTATTTTCAGGTGATGGGCACGCGCGGGGAACTGCTGGTCGGCGATGACGCGATTCCGAGCGTCGAGGGCGGCGCGCGCGAGGATGCGGAAACCCTGCGCTTCCGCGACGAGAACATCCATGGCGAGGAGGTACGCGTCGCCTACCAGTTCGTATCCGCCGGCCCGGGGCGCTGGCCGGTGCTGGTGCAGGTGGCGGAAACCCGCCACAAGCGCGAGCAGCTGGCGGCGCGCATCATTTCCGGTGTGCTGCTGCCGCAGTTCGCCATCATCCCGCTGGCGGTGATCCTGGTCTGGCTGGGGCTGACGCGCGGCCTGGCGCCCCTCAACCGCCTGCAGCTGCGCATCCGCCAGCGCCGGCCCGACGACCTGTCGCCGGTCAACCTGCGCAGCGTCCCGGAGGAGCTGAAGCCGATGGTGGCCGCCTTCAACGACATGATGGCCCGTCTCGACGACAACCTCGAAGCCCAGCAGCGCTTCATCGCCGCCGCCGCCCATCAGCTCAAGACGCCGCTGACGGGCCTGAAGACCCAAACCGAGCTGGCCTTGCGCGAGACCGATTGCGTGCAGCTGCACGACTACCTGCAGCGCATCGCGACGGGCGTCGATCGGGCTTCGCACCTGACCTACCAGTTGCTGCAGCTGGCCCGCGCCGAGGCCAGCCATGAGAAGGCCCACGCCATGGAGCCGGTGGACCTGGAGTCCCTGGCACTGGCGGTGACCGCCCATTGCGTGCCGCGCGCGCTGGAGCGCAACATCGACCTCGGCTTCGAGGAAGCGGCGGGCGAGATGAAGATTCTTGGCGTGCCTTTGCTGCTGCGCGAGATGATCGACAACCTGGTGGACAACGCCATCAAGTACACCCCCAAGGGCGGACGCGTGACCGTGCGCCTGCGGGCCGCGCCCGACTGGGCGCTCGAAGTGGAGGACACCGGCATCGGCATCGCCGAAGAGGACAGACCCCATGTATTTGAGCGCTTCTACCGGGTACTGGGTACCGACGCGGAGGGCAGCGGACTCGGCCTGGCGATCGTGCGCGAGATCGCCGAGCTGCACCGCGCGCGTATCGAGGTGCATGGGGGGCCGGGGGGGCGCGGGACCCTGATCCGGGTCGGTTTTTCCGATGTCGCCGGCATGGGGTGAGGCCGCTGGAGCAGCAATTTTGCTGCGTCGCATCAATGGCTTGTTCGAGCCTGTAAGTTTTCTGTCAGTTTATTGGCACATCATCGCGTCGCCGCAAAGAGCGTCGGAGTGGAGCGGCGAATCGACCCAAAGTATTAGGCCGCGCAGATGGCCCGGGTCTGCTACCAGCCGTGTCCGCTTGCCCGGACGCGGGCAAGCAGTTCAATAAACGAGGAGGCTAAATCCATGCAACTTACCGAGAAGCACAAGGAGTACTGGCGCAGGAACCTGAACCTGACGTCGGTGCTGCTGGCGATCTGGTTCGTCGCCACGTTCGTGGTCAGCTGGTTCGCGCGCGAACTTAATGAAATCATCATCATCGGCCCGGTGGGCTTCTACATGGGCGCCCAGGGCGCCCTGATCATCTACGTGCTGATCATCTGGTACTACGCCAAGCGCATGAACCAGCTCGATCAGGAGTACGGCGTACACGAGGGAGACGACTGATGGCGACCGCACAAGGCAGCAACGCTGCATTCTTCAACCAGCTGAAGCGCTACTACAGCTTCTACACCGGCGGCTTCATCGCCTTCGTGATCCTCGTCGGCATCCTCGAAATGATGGGGGTGCCGAACAAGATCCTCGGCTACATGTTCCTGTTCGCCACCATCCTGCTCTATGCCGGCATCGGCTTCATGTCGAAGACGGCGGACGTGTCGGAGTACTACGTCGCCGGCCGCCGCGTGCCGGCGCTGTTCAACGGCATGGCGACCGGCGCCGACTGGATGTCGGCCGCGTCCTTCATCGGCATGGCCGGCACGCTCTACCTGTCCGGCTATGACGGCCTCGCCTTCGTCATGGGCTGGACCGGCGGCTACTGCCTGGTCGCGCTGCTGCTGGCGCCCTACCTGCGCAAGTTCGGGCAATTCACGATTCCCGACTTCCTCGGCGCCCGCTACGGCGGCAACATCCCGCGCCTGATCGGCGTGTTCGCCGCCATCCTCTGCTCCTTCACCTACGTGATCGCGCAGATTTACGGCGTCGGCATCATCACCAGCCGCTTCACCGGCCTGGAGTTCACCATCGGCGTGTTTGTCGGCCTTGCCGGCATCCTGGTGTGCTCCTTCCTCGGCGGCATGAAGGCGGTGACCTGGACCCAGGTGGCCCAGTACATCATCCTGATCGTCGCCTACATGATCCCGGTGGTCTGGCTGTCGGTGAAGCACACCGGCGTGCCGATCCCG
>JANJVS010000073.1 GCA_024709955.1 Rhodocyclaceae bacterium | reverse complement strand
TGCGCCGCCTCTCCCTGCCCATCGAGCGCCGCGACGCCCAGCATCCGGGGCCGCACCGCGACGCCCTGGTCGCCGGCGGCGGCCGCGCGATGGTGCCCTGCCTGCGCATCGTCGCGGCGGACGACACGGTGACCTGGCTCTACGAGTCGGGCGCGATCGTCGACTACCTGCGCGGCCGCTTCGGCGATAGCTGAAAAGTCGGCGCTCGTGGGACGGTGAGCGCTCCCAAATCGGCCACGACTTTCGGCGCAGGCTAACCGGAGCGTAGCGAAGGTTAAGCGCAGCGGCCGTAGCCAAAAGTCGGCGTGACCGAAGGGAATCCCCGTGGGAGACTCGCGGGACGGTGGCCTGTCGGTTTCGTTCAAGACGGCGTCGCCGTCCGGCGCTATCGTGCGGTCGTCGCGTTCGACAAGGAGAAACCAGATGCAATTCGGCTACACCATCCTGTACGTGGAAGACGTGCGCCGTTCCCTGGCGTTCTACGAGCGGGCCTTCGGCCTGGGGACCGCCTTCCTCCACGAGAGCGGCGATTTCGGCCAGCTCGCCACCGGCGCGACGGCGCTGGCGTTTTCCTCGCGCCGGCTGATGGCGGAGCTGGGCAAGCACCCGGCCGCGCCCGACGCCGCCCACCCGAGCGGCGAGATCGCCTTCGTCACCCCCGACGTGCCGGCGGCCCTGGCGCGCGCGCTGGCGGCCGGCGCGACGCCGGTCCAGGACGTCCAGGACATGCCCTGGGGGCAGACCGTGGCCTACGTCGCCGATCCCGACGGCTTCCTCGTCGAACTCTGCACGCCGGTTCAGCCGTAGCCCGAGGCCGTCGCGCCGGCGAGCAGCGCCGGATCGGTGCGCAGCCGCCCCGGCGGCATGCCGAACCAGCGGCGGAATTCCCGGCTCATGTGGGCCTGGTCGGCGTAGCCGGCGGCGCAGGCGATGCCAGCGAGGCTGTCGCCGCCGGTCAGCGCCCGCGCCGCGCGTCGCGCCCGCGCCAGCCCCTGCCACCAGGCGGGCGGGCGCCCCGTGGCATGCGCGACGAGGCGCTCCAGGCTGCGCTCGGCGACGCCCAGCGTCCGGCGCGCCACCGCCACGCTGGCGGTCGACGCCAGCGCGGCGAGAGCCTCCGCCAGGTTCGCGTCGCGGCGCGCCAGTCCGTCCAGCACCGCCAGCAGCGCGGCTTCGTCCGCCTCGGCGCGGCCATGCACCGCCGCCAGCAAGGCCTCCGCGTCGAAGACCGCGGCGGGGTGGAGCCGGTAGCCGACGTAGCGGTCGCCGGCCGCGCACTCCACCGTCTCCGCCGTGGAGTGCAGCGGCGAGACGAGGCAGCGCGCGGCCGCGTGCCGGGGAAATGCGACGATCAGGTCGCGGCAGCCGTCCGGCAGGATCGTCAGCCGCATCGGGCCGGTCGCGGCATGGCGCCAGTCCTCCAGCACGACGTCCGGCAAGGCCTGGCGCATGGCGTTCAGCCGCGCCGCGCCGCCTCGTAGAGCGGCAGTACTTTCGGCAACTGCTCCCGCATCTCCCGGATGCGGTGCTCGCCCGAGGGGTGGGTGGAGAGGAATTCGAGCTGGCCGCCCCGGCTCGCGGCCGCCATCTTCTGCCAGAGCGTGATGCCGGCGCGCGGATCGAAGCCGGCGCGCGCCGCGAGGTCGAGACCGACCAGGTCGGCCTCCGATTCGTCGCTGCGGGAAAACTTCAGCGTCAGCAGGTCGCCGCCGAAGCGGAAGGCGCCGGCGTAGCGGCCGTCGCCGATGAGCTGGCCGAGGATGCTGGCGCCGATGTCGGTGGCCACCGACTTGGCCATGCGCTCGCGCGCGTGCTCGCGCAGCGCGTGGGCGATCTCGTGGCCCATCACCATCGCCACCTCGTCGTCGCTGAGCTTGAGCTGGTCGAGGATGCCGGTGTAGAAGGCGATCTTGCCGCCGGGCATGCAGAAGGCGTTGATCTGCGACGAGCCGATCAGGTTGATCTCCCAGCGCCATTCCTGCGCGCGCGGGTTGTAGCGCGCGGCGTAGGGGATGAGCTTCTGCGCGATGGCGCGCAGGCGCCTGAGCTGCGGGTGATCGTCGCGCGCCAGCGCGCGCTGGGCGGCGGCGGATTTGAGCATCTGCCCGTATTGCTGCGCCGCCTGGCCCTCGATCTGCTTCGCCGGCACGAGATTGCGCATCGCCGAGGGCTTGCCGATGTCGATGCCGTCGGCGCGGGCGAAAGGCGGCAGCGCCAGGACGATGCAGGCGAGACCGGCGGCCAGGGAGCGGGAGAGGCGTGGATGCATGGCCGACAAGGTGCCACCCCGCCGCGGTTTTTTCAAGGGCGCGCCAGCCGCGCGTCCGGCTGGACGCGCGCGCCCGGCGCGGCGACAATCGCGCATCCCACTCCCAAGGAAGCACCATGCGCCTGCTCCACACCATGCTCCGCACCGGCGACCTCGACCGCGCCATCGACTTCTACACCCGCGTCCTCGGCATGCGCCTGCTGCGCCGCCACGACTACCCGGAGGGCAAGTTCACCCTCGCCTTCCTCGGCTACGGCGACGAGAGCGAGAACACCGTGATCGAGCTTACCTACAACTGGGGCGTCGATAAATACGATCTCGGCAAGGGCTACGGCCACATCGCCATCGAAGTGGACGACGTCTACGCCGCCTGCGCGGAAGCGCAGCGCCTCGGCGCCACCGTCGTGCGCGCGGCCGGCCCGATGAACGCCGGCACCACCATCATCGCCTTCATCGCCGATCCCGATGGCTACTACATCGAACTGATCGGCAAGCGGGACTGAGCGCCGGGCGGAAACGCCCCGCTGCCTCCCGTTGGCCTACACTGTCGCCCGTCCATTCATTACCCCGCTTTCCATAGATGCCCAATTTCATCGATGACTCGCCGCCCGGAGCGTGCATTTTCTGCCGCCTGATCGGCGGCGAAATTCCCGCCGCCAGGGTGTTCGAGGACGAGCTGACCCTCGCCTTCATGGACATCGGCCAGGTCAATCCCGGCCACGTCCTGGTCGCGGTCAAGCGTCACGCGGCCACCCTGCTCGACATCACGCCGGACGAGGCGGCGGCCGCCATGCGCACCGCCCGGCGGGTGGCCCTGGCGGTCAAGGCCGCGTTCGACCCGCCGGGGATCACCCTGCTGCAGGCCAACGGCAGGGAGGGAGACCAGACGGTGTTCCATTTCCACCTGCACGTGCTGCCCCGCCACGGCGACGACGGCGTCGCCCTCTCCTGGCCCCGCAAGGACCCGCCGCGCGCGCTGCTGGAGGAATACGCCGCGACGATCCGGCGGGAGATGCGCTGATGCGGGACTCCGCCCGGGGGGCCACGCGGGAAACCCTCCAGGGGTGCCGACTTCTTTCATGAACGCAAGACGATACGCCAGGGAATGCCGCCATGGACATGCAAGCGATCCGCGATTTCTTCAATAGCGCCGATGCCTTCGCCGCGCACAACGGCATGACGATCGTCGAGGTGCGCGAAGGCTACGCGCGGGCGGAGATGGAGTTGCGGCCCTTCCACCTGAACGGCGCGCGCACCGTGCATGGCGGGGCCCTGTTTACCCTCGCCGATTTCGCCTTCGCCGCCGCGAGCAATTCGCGCGGGCAGCTCGCGCTGTCGATCAACTCGTCGATTTCGATTTTCCAGGGCGCGCGCGCGGGGAAGCTGATCGCCGAGGCGCGGGAGCTCAGTCATGGGCCGAAGCTGGCGGGCTTCGCGGTCGAGGTCCGCAACGAGGCGGGCGAACTGCTGGCGAGCTTCAGCGGCATGGTGTACCGGAAGTCCGTCGCGCTGGAATCCCTGCTGCCCGGCTGAGGGGCGCCGATTCGCGCTAAGCTGTCCGCCTGCCCGTCACCACGGAGGCCGATCGCATGCCGACCACGCCCGAGCAGTTCGCCATCCGCGCCATGACCCCTGACGATCTCGCGCTGACCCTCGACTGGGCCGCGCGGGAAGGCTGGAACCCCGGCCTGCACGACGCCGCGCCTTTTTACGCCGCCGACCCGGAAGGCTTTCTGCTGGGCATGCTCGCCGGCGCGCCGGTGGCGGCCATCTCGGCCGTGCGCCACGGAGAGGGCTTCGGCTTCATCGGCTGCTACATCGTCAAGCCCGAACAGCGCGGCCGGGGCTTCGGCCTGGCGCTCTGGCAGGCGGCGCTCGCGCGCCTGCGGGGCCGCGTCGTCGGTCTCGACGGCGTGCCCGCCCAGCAGGACAACTACCGCCGCTCGGGCTTCGAACTCGCCTATCGCAACATGCGCTTCGAGGGCGCGGCGGAACATGCGCGGGCCGGCGCGGCGGATGCCGTGGCCGCGCTCGTCCCGCTCGGCGCGATTCCCGCGGCCAGCCTGTTCGCCTACGACCGCCATTGCTTTCCCGAATCCCGGGCGGATTTCCTGCGCGCCTGGATCGCCCAGCCCGGCACCGTCGCCCTGGGCGCCGTGCGGGAGGACGGGCTGGTCGGCTTCGGCGTCGCGCGGCCCTGCCGGGTCGGCTGGAAGATCGGCCCCCTGTTCGCCGATTCGCCGGAACTCGCCGAGACGCTGCTCTTCGCCCTGCAGGAGCGGATGCCCGCCGGCGCGCCGTTCTTCCTCGACATCCCCGCCTGCAACGCGGCCGCCTGGGCGCTGGTGGCGCGGCGCGGCATGCGCATGGCCTTCGAGACGGCGCGCATGTACCTGGGGCCGGAGCCGGATCTGGACCTGGAGCGGACCTACGGCATCACTTCATTCGAGCTGGGCTAGGAGAATCGCATATGGATACGTTCATGCGGGCCGCCATCGACGAGGCGCGGGCGGGACTGGCCGAAGGCGGCATCCCGATCGGCGCGGTGCTCGTGCATGAGGGCAGGATCATCGGTCGCGGCCACAACCGCCGCGTGCAGCAGGGCAGCGCGATCCGCCACGGCGAGATGGACGCGCTGGAAAACGCCGGCCGTCTGCCGGCGCGGGTCTATCGCGAGTCCGTGCTCTACACCACCCTGTCGCCCTGCGCGATGTGCAGCGGCGCGATCCTGCTCTACGGCATCCCGCGGGTCGTCATCGGCGAGAACCAAACCTTCCTGGGCGAGGAGGATTTGCTGCGCGGTCGCGGCGTCGTGCTCGACGTGCGCCAGGACGAGACCTGCATCGCGCTGATGCGCGACTTCATCGCCGCGCATCCCGGGCTCTGGAACGAGGACATCGGCGCGACCTGAGCCACCGTCCCATCAGCGCGCCCCGCAGGAAGTACCCTTGGGGTGCCGACTGTTACGCCTCGCCCTGTCCCGCCAGCCGCGTCCGGTATTCGCTCGGCGCCTGGCCGGTCCATTCGACGCAGGCGCGGTAGAAGGCCGAGGGATCGGCATAGCCGAGCTCCGCCGCGATGGCGGCGACGGAGGCGTCGCTCTTGGCGAGCCGCGCGAGGGCGAGGTCGCGGCGCAGGGCGTCCTTGATCATGCGGAAGTTCGCGCCTTCCTCGGCGAGCCGGCGATGCAGGCCGCGCGGCGACAGGTGCAGGCGCGCGGCCACCTCCTCCAGCACGGGCAGGGCGGGCAGGGCGGCGTGCAGCAGGTCGCGCACGGCGCGCACCGTGTCGCGGTCGCGGCGGTAGAGCGTGGCGATGCGGCCCGGCGCGCCGGCGAGGAAGGCCGCCAGCGCGGCCTCGTCGCGCCGCAGCGGCAGGTCGAGCAGGTTCGCCTGCAGGCGCGCTTCGAGGATGGGTGCGTCGAAGCTGGAATTCGCCGTGTAGATCAGCGCGTAGTCGGCGGCATGGGGCGGGCGCGGGTAGGGGAATGCCACCGCGTCGAGTGCCAGGCCGCGCCCGGCGAGCCAGCAGGCGAGACCGTGGATCAGCCGCAGCAGCCATTCATAGGCGAAGACGCGGCCGCGGTCGTCGGCGCGCGATGCGAGGGGCCGGGTCTCGGCGATGCGTAGCAGCGCCTGGCCGCCGCGCCGTTCGACACTTACCGCCATGTCGGGCAGCAGCACGCGCAGGAAGCGCGCCAGGCGCCGCAGTGCCTCGTCGAGCATCGGCGCGCCGACCAGGGCGCGGGCGAGGAACTCGAAGCCGCCGCCGCGCATGGGCGCGGAGAACAGGCCGAAGGCCTCGTCGTCGAGTTCGGCGGCGACGCGGTTGTAGAGCTCGGCGTAGGCGGCGAGCGGAATGCGCGCGGCGGGCGCGGCGAGCGCCGCCGCGTCGATGCCGGCGGCGGCCAGCAGCGGCGCCGGGTCGCGGCCGGCGCGCGCCATGCCCGCCAGCATGCCGGTGACGAAGCCCATGGCGACCGTGGCGCCCGGTGGGTCGCCTGCTTTCACTCTGGCGGATTTTGCCCGGCCGGTCGGCTGGCGCATGATGAATCCTTTGGCAATGGCCGCCCGGGCGGCGCGGGGATGTTGGCGGATTTTGCACGATCGCCGGCGGGGCTGGCAATGGCCTATCGCCGGCGATGGGCATAAGATGACGCGCTCCCTGTCCGGAATTTCGAGAATCGCCATGTCCGACCCTTCCCTGCCCGCCAAGCTCGCTCCCTACAAGCCCAAGCACAAGGTGCGCTTCGTCACCGCCGCCTCGCTGTTCGACGGCCACGACGCCTCGATCAACATCATGCGGCGCATCCTGCAATCCACCGGCGCCGAGGTGATCCACCTCGGCCACAACCGCTCGGTGCAGGAGGTGGTGAACGCGGCGCTGCAGGAGGACGTGCAGGGCATCGCCATCACCTCCTATCAGGGCGGCCACATCGAGTACTTCAAGTACATGATCGACCTGCTGCGCGCGGGCGGCGGCGCCGAGATCAAGGTCTTCGGCGGCGGCGGCGGCGTGATCGTGCCGGCCGAGATCGAGGAGCTGCACGCCTACGGCGTGACGCGCGTTTATTCGCCCGAGGACGGCGCGAAGCTGGGCCTGCAGGGCATGATCAACGACGTCGTGTCCGCCAGCGACTTCGACCTCGCGGCAAACGTGACGCTCGACGATCTCAAGGGCGGCGACCGCAGGAAGCTGGCACGGGCCATCACCCAGCTGGAGAACGACCCGGACGGACCGCTGGCGCGGGCCATCAAATCCGCCACCGTGCCGCCAACGCCGACTTTGGGGATAACGGGCACCGGCGGCGCCGGCAAGTCCAGCCTTACCGACGAGCTGATCCGCCGCTTCCGCCTCGACCAGGAGGACGCGCTCAGGATCGCCATCGTCTCCATCGACCCCTCGCGCAAGCGCACCGGCGGCGCGCTGCTCGGCGACCGCATCCGCATGAACGCCATCGAGCATCCGCACATCTTCATGCGCTCGCTGGCGACGCGCGACACCGGCAGCGAGATCTCCGCCGCGCTGCCCGAGGTGATCGCCGCCTGCAAGTTGGCGGGCTTCGATCTCGTGATCGTCGAAACCTCGGGGATCGGCCAGGGCGACGCCGCGATCGTGCCGCACGTGGACGCCTCGCTCTACGTGATGACCCCCGAGTTCGGCGCGGCTTCGCAGCTGGAGAAGATCGACATGCTCGACTTCGCCGACTTCGTCGCCATCAACAAGTTCGACAGGAAGGGCGCGGCCGACGCGCTGCGCGACGTGAGGAAGCAATACCAGCGCAACCGCGAACGCTTCAACGAGAGTCCCGACGCCATGCCGGTCTTCGGCACCCAGGCCTCGCGCTTCAACGACGACGGCGTGACCGCGCTCTACCAGCATCTCGCCGCCCGTCTCGCCGCGCTGGGCCTCAAGCTCAAGCCGGGCAAGCTGCCGCGGGTGGAGACGAAACAATCCTCGCAGAGCCGCGCCATCGTGCCGGCGCAGCGCGCGCGCTACCTCGCCGAGATCGCCGACACCGTGCGCGGCTACCACCGGCACATCGACGCGCAGGTGAATCTCGCGCGCGAGCGCCAGAGCCTGCGCACGGCCAAGGCCATCTTCGAGGGCTGCGCCAAGGAAGCGATGGACTTCGACGAACTGATCGCCTGGAAGGACGGCCAGCTCGATCCGAAGGCGAAGAAGCTGCTCGACATGTGGCCGGACACGGTGAAGGCCTACAGCGGCGACGAGTACGTGGTGAAGATCCGCGACAAGGAAATCCGCACCCGCCTCACCCACG
>JANJVS010000039.1 GCA_024709955.1 Rhodocyclaceae bacterium | reverse complement strand
GTACTTCTTCGCCTCGCCGCCAAACTTCGACGACAGGATCGTCGTGATCGCCGCCGTCAACGTCGTCTTACCATGGTCAACGTGACCAATCGTGCCCACATTCACGTGCGGCTTCGTACGCTCAAATTTGCCTTTTGCCATGATCGGTTACCCCAACAAGTCCGGTCCGAGAAGAAAAATTGGTGGTGCCCATGGGCAGGATTGAACTGCCGACCTCTCCCTTACCAAGGGAGTGCTCTACCACTGAGCTACATGGGCACTGAAAGCTTTACTACCAAAACCACATTCGCACGAAGACTGCTCGGCTTGGAGCGGGCGACGAGACTCGAACTCGCGACATCTTGCTTGGAAGGCAAGAGCTCTACCAACTGAGCTACACCCGCTCTCGATCCAACCACCCAACTCTCCGGCCCAGCGAAAGACCGGCCTTGCAAAGCTTCTGGTGGAGGGGGAAGGATTCGAACCTTCGAAGGCAGAGCCGTCAGATTTACAGTCTGATCCCTTTGACCGCTCGGGAACCCCTCCAGCGAAACGCTGCATTATGGGGTAACCCATACGGCTTGTCAATGCAGCGGAGACAAAATTCATCGTGCCACCGCTACCGCCAACCCGACGAACCTGCGCTAAGCGCGCCGCTGCGCGCGAAACACCGGCTCGATGCCTGCGTTATGATTTGCCCGGCGACGGCTGGAATAATCCGGCGCCTTTGCCGAGGGGCCGGATTATGCACGATAAAGCAGCGATTGTTCCAGAGATTTCCCGCCTGCCCGCCAGATTGTCCGCCGCCCTGGCGGAACGTTTCGGGGCGCGCTTCGCCACCGGCCTGGCGGTCCGCGAGCAGCATGGCAAGGACGAGTCCTCGCTGCCCCCCCTGCCGCCCGATGCCGTAGTCTTCGCCGAATCCACCGCCGAGGTCGCGGCCGTCGCGGCGCTCTGCCACGCCGAGCGCGTGCCGCTGATCCCCTACGGCACCGGCACTTCTCTTGAGGGTCATCTGCACGCGGTACGCGGCGGCGTCTGCGTCGACCTGTCGCGCATGGGTCGCGTGCTGGCGATCCGTCCCGAAGACCTCGACGCCACCGTGGAGGCGGGCGTGACGCGCAAGGCCCTCAACGCCGCACTGCACGGTACCGGCCTGTTCTTCCCGATCGACCCGGGCGCCGACGCCAGCATCGGCGGCATGGCGGCGACGCGCGCCTCGGGCACCAACGCCGTGCGCTACGGCACGATGCGCGAGGCGACGCTCGCCGCCACCGTCGTGCTGGCCGACGGCCGCGTCATCAAGACCGGCACGCGGGCGAAGAAGTCCGCCGCCGGCTACGACCTGACACGCCTGTTCGTCGGCTCCGAAGGCACGCTCGGCATCATCACCGAACTCACCGTGCGTCTGCACCCGCTGCCGGAGGCGATCGCCAGCGCGGTCTGCGCCTTCCCCAGCATTGACGCGGCCGTGCAGACGGTGATCCAGACCATCCAGCTCGGCATCCCCGTCGCCCGCATCGAGTTGCTCGACGCGCTGACCGTGCAGGCCATCAACCGCCACAGCAAGACCCGCTTGCGCGAGGCGCCGACGCTGTTCTTCGAGCTGCATGGCTCGCCCGCCGGCGTCGCCGAGCAGACCGAGGCGCTGCACGCCATCGCCGTCGAGCACGGCGGCATGGATTTCGAATGGGCCGACCAGCCCGAGGACCGCTCGCGCCTTTGGCAGGCGCGCCACGACGCCTACTACGCCTGTCTCGGCCTGCAGCCCGGCGCGCGCTCGATCACCACCGACGTCTGCGTGCCGATCTCGCGCCTGGCCGAATGCATCGCCGCCACGCGCGCCGATCTCGAACGCACCGGGCTCGTCGCGCCGCTGCTCGGTCACGTCGGCGACGGCAACTTCCACATGCTGCTGCTGGTCAAACCCGACGACGACATCATGTTGGCGAAAGCGCGCGGCTTCGCGCAGCGGCTCGCCGAGCGCGCCATCGCCATGGACGGCACCTGCACCGGCGAACACGGCGTCGGACTGGGCAAGCGCAAGTACATGGCGCTGGAGCATGGCGACGACGCGCTGGAGGTCATGCGGGCGATTAAAATGGCGCTCGACCCGGACAACATCATGAACCCGGGCAAGATCCTGCCCGACTAGTCTCCGCCCACAAGGCGGCCGACGAGCGGGTAACAACGAAGGAGGAGACACCTCATGCGTTCCGTCACGCTCGACGACAAATACACGCTCGAATCCGGGCGCATCTATCTCACCGGGGTCCAGGCCCTGACGCTGCTGCCGATGCTGCAGCGCCGCCGCGACCGCGCAGCGGGACTCGATACCGCCGGCTATGTTTCCGGCTATCGCGGCTCCCCGCTCGGCGGTCTCGACCAGACCCTCTGGCAGGCGAAAAAGCATCTCGACCGCCACCACGTGGTCTTCCAGCCCGGCATCAACGAAGACCTCGCCGCCACCGCACTCTGGGGCACGCAGCAGCTCAACCTGTTCCCCGGCGCCAAATACCAGGGCGTATTCGGCCTCTGGTACGGCAAGGGGCCGGGCGTCGACCGCTGCGGCGACGTCTTCAAGCACGCCAACTCCGCCGGCACATCCAGATTCGGCGGCGTCATCGCCGTCGCCGGCGACGACCACGCGGCGCGCTCCTCCACCGTCGCCCACCAGTCCGAGCACGCCTTCAAGGCGGCGATGATCCCGGTGCTCGCCCCCTCCGGCGTGCAGGACTACCTCGACCTCGGCCTGCACGGCTGGGCGATGAGCCGCTATTCCGGCTGCTGGGTCGGTTTCAAGGCGGTGGCCGACACCGTCGAATCCTCGGCCACGGTCGATCTCACCCCCGAGCGGCTGGCGATCGCCATTCCCACCGACTACGAGCTCCCGCCCGACGGCCTCAACATCCGCTGGCCGGACGACCGCCTGGTGCAGGAGGCGCGCCTGCTCGACCGCAAGCTCTACGCCGCCCTGGCCTACTGCCGCGCCAACCGGCTCAACCGCGTCGTGATCGACTCGCCCAATCCGCGCCTGGGCATCATCGCCGCGGGCAAGAGCTACCTCGACGTGCGCCAGGCCTTCGACGACCTCGGCATCGACGACGCGCTCGCCGCCGAGATCGGCATCCGCCTCTACAAGGTGGCGATGGTCTGGCCCCTCGAAGCGGACGGCGTGCGCCGCTTCGCGGAAGGGCTCGACGAGATCCTCGTCGTCGAGGAGAAGCGCCAGCTCATCGAATACCAGCTCAAGGAAGAACTCTACAACTGGCGCGAGGACGTGCGCCCGCGCGTCATCGGCAAGTTCGACGAGAAGGGCGAGTGGGCGCTGCCGCACGGCGACTGGCTGCTGCCGGCGCGCGGCGAACTGACGCCGGCGCTGATCGCCAAGGTGATCGCCCAGCGCATCGACCGCTTCTTCACCTCGCCGCGCATCCGCGAGCGTCTGGCCATCATCGAGGCGAAGGAGCGCGCGGGCTCGCCCATCGTCGGCGTCGGCCGCCTGCCCTGGTTCTGTCCCGGCTGCCCGCACAACACCTCGACCAAGGTGCCCGAGGGCTCGCGCGCGCTCGCCGGCATCGGCTGCCACTACATGGTGACCTGGATGGACCGCGACACGGCCACCTTCTCCCACATGGGCGGCGAAGGCGTGGCCTGGCTCGGCCAGGCGCCCTTCACCGAGACGCGGCACGTCTTCGTCAATCTCGGCGACGGTACCTACTTCCATTCCGGCATCCTCGCCATCCGCGCCGCCGTCGCCGCCAAGGTGAATGCCACCTACAAAATCCTCTACAACGACGCCGTCGCCATGACCGGCGGCCAGCCCGTGGATGGCACGCTCTCGGTGCCGCGGATCGCGCGACAATTGCATGCCGAGGGCGTCGGCCACATCGTCGTCGTCACCGACGGCACGCCGCGTTCATGGCACAAGAGCGAACTGCCGCACGGCACGCTGGTGCGCACGCGCGACGAGCTCGACCAGATCCAGCGCGAGATGCGCGAATGCCCTGGCGTCTCGGCGCTGATCTACGACCAGACCTGCGCCACCGAGCTGCGCCGGCGCAGGAAGCGCGGCAAGCTGCCAGACCCGGCCGTGCGCGTCTTCATCAACGAGCATGTCTGCGAGGGCTGCGGCGACTGCGGCGTGCAGTCCAACTGCCTCGCCGTCGTGCCGGTCGAGACGCCGCTGGGCAGGAAGCGCGCCATCGACCAGTCCGCCTGCAACAAGGATTTTTCCTGCCTCAACGGCTTCTGCCCGAGCTTCGTCACCGTCGAGGGCGGAGCATTGCGCAAGGGCACGGCGGTGGCCGAGGAGGACGCGGCCACCGTCCTACCGGCACCGACATTATTGGCCCCCCACGCTCGTAACTCCGACTCGCTGCCCCCCACAGGGGGGGCGTCGGCTTGGGACGGCCCGGCGCCGACTTTGCCTAGTACGCGCGAGCCCTACGGCCTCCTCGTCACCGGCGTCGGCGGCACCGGCGTCATCACCCTCGGCGCGCTGATCGGCATGGCCGCGCACATCGACGGCAAGGGCGTCACCGCCCTCGACATGACCGGCCTGGCGCAGAAGGGCGGCGCGGTGTTCTCCCACGTGCGCATCTGCGACGACCCGACGGCGATCCACGCCGTGCGCATCGCCACCGGCGAGGCCGACGCGGTGATCGGCGGCGACGCCGTCGTCAGCGCCGGCGGCGAGTCCCTGGCCAAGATGCAGCTCGGCCGCACCCACGCCGTCGTCAATTGCGCCGAAACGCCGACGGCCGAATTCACCCACAACCCGGACTGGCGGTTCCCCATCGCGCGCATCAAGGGCGCGCTGGCGGAGGCGCTCGGTGAAACGGCCCTCGACTGCCTCGACGCCACGGCGCTGGCGACGCGCCTGATGGGCAACGCCATCTACGCCAACCTGCTGCTGCTCGGCTTCGCCTGGCAGCGCGGCCTGGTGCCGGTCAGCGAGGTGGCGCTCGCGCGCGCCATCGAGCTCAACGGCACCGCCGTCGCCATGAACCTGCGCGCCTTCCGCTGGGGCCGGCGGCTCGCCCACGATCCGTCCTGCGCGCCGCAGCCCGAAGCCACCGTGCCACCGGAACCGACTTTTACGGCAGTCGTCGCCGACCGCGTCAGACGGCTGACCGACTACCAGGACGTCGCCTACGCCGCGCGCTACCGGGAACTGGTCGAACGCGTGCGCGCCCATCCCGCCGCCAACGAGACGCTCGCCGCCACCGTCGCGCGCCACTACTACAAGCTGCTCGCCGTCAAGGACGAATACGAGGTGGCGCGACTCTATGCCGAGACCGACTTCCTCGACCGCGTCGCGACCCAGTTCGAGGGCGACTACACACTGCACTTCCACCTCGCCCCGCCGCTGCTGGCGAAGCCCGATCCCGCCACCGGCAAGATTCGCAAGCGCAAGTTCGGGCCGTGGACCATGGCGCTGTTCCGCTGGCTCGCCAAGGGGCGGAGGCTGCGCGGCACGCGCTGGGACATCTTCGGCCGCGGCGCGGAGCGCCGCCTGGAACGCCAGCTCGTCGCCGACTACGAGGCCGACGTCGCCCTGCTGCTGGAGCGGCTCGACGCGGCGACGCTGCCGGCCGCCGTCGAACTGGCGGACTGGCCGGATCGGGTGCGCGGATTCGGCCCGGTCAAGGCAAAATCCGTCTCCGCCGTGCAACCCATGAGAGAAAACCTGCGTGCCAAGTTCCAGCGCTGATTCGCCCGCCGAAGCCGCCCCCTTGCGCGCCGCCCTGCTCGCCCAGCTCGGCGGCGCGGCGGCGGTGCTGCTGCTCGTCGTCCTCATCGGCCGCTTTTCCAGGGCCGACCTGCTGCAAATCCCCCTCATCCTCGCCCTGCTGCAAGGGGCCGTCGCCGCGATGCTGTCGCTCAGGCAGCGCATGCCGCCCTGGTGGGTGCCGATCCACCTCGTCTTCCTGCCCCTCGTCGTCGTCGTGCGCCAGGCCGAGATCGCCCCGGGCTGGTTCCTCGCCGGCTTCGTGCTGCTGTTCCTCGTCTTCTGGCGCACCGACAAGAGCCGCGTGCCGCTCTACCTCTCCAACGCCCAGACCGCGGCCGCGCTGGCCCGGCTGCTGCCGCGCGCGCCCTGCCGCGTGCTCGACGTCGGCTGCGGCGTCGGCGGCCTGCTGCGGCGGCTGGCGCAGGCGCGGCCCGACTGCGAATTCGTCGGCATCGAGCACGCGCCGCTGCCCTGGCTGCTGGCCCGGCTGCGCTGCCTCGGCTTGCCCAACGCCCGCGTGCGCCATGGCGACTTCTGGCGCGAACCCCTCGCCGGCTACGATCTCGTCTATGCCTTCCTCTCCCCGGCGCCGATGCCGCGCCTGTGGATCAAGGCCAGCGGCGAGATGGGCGCCGACGCCCGGTTGGTGAGCAACAGCTTCGCCGTTCCGGACGTCGAGGCGGACCAGGTCATCGAAGTGCGCGACCGGCGCGCCACGCGGCTCTACCTCTACCGTCCCGATAAAGCGCGCGAATCCGCTGCATTTCCAGCCATCCCCGAGCGCCCCGATCAAGAATAATCCTCCTCCAGGCACGCCCAGTCCGGGCGGGCGCAGGAGGCAACATGGCGGACATCATCTGTGTAATCGGCAACAAAGGCGGGACGGGCAAGACCACGCTCTCGCACATGCTTTGTCAGGGCATGGGCCTGCTCGGCCAGCGCTCGGTCTGCGTCCTCACGGACACGCACCGCGAGCCGCTCGATCCGACCGACCGGCGCTACCTGATCGCCGACGCACGCTCGCGCGAGGCGCTCGCCAAGGTGGTGGACAAGATTCGCGGCCTCAAGGCATGGCTCGGCGTGATCGACGGCGGCGGCAACCGCACCGAGATGGACCGCCGGCTCTACGGCCTCGCCGACCTGGTGCTGCTGCCCTTCCGCGATTCCCACGAGGACATCCGCACCGTGATCCGCGACCTGGAGATGTTCCCGCGCGCCTACGCGATCCCGACCCAATGGCCGACCAACGCCTGGCAGCGCGAGGCGGCGGAAAAGACCGTCACGGAACTGCTGGCCCCCTACCGCGACCGCATCCTCGATCCGGTGTTCAGCCTGTCCGCCAGCAAGCTGCTGCTGCAGAAGACCCTGCCCGAGGGCCTGCCGACGCCGCTCGGCAACGCCTGCCGCGCCGTCGCGCACCAGGTCGTCGACCTGCTGCAGCTGCCGCTGGGGGAGGAGGAAGCGCTGCCGGGGCTCAACGCCCGCGGCATGGCGCAGCGCCAGCAGCAGCCCCTGGCCGCCGCCGCGTAAACGCAACGCGGGCGCCGTGGCGCCCGCATCGGCCGATTCCGGAAAAACCTATTTCTTGCCCTGGGCGACAAGCAGGGCCTGGGAGCGATTGCTCACGTTCAGCGCCTTGAAGATCGCCGAGACGTGGATCTTCACCGTGCCCTCGGTGACATCGAGCAACTGGCCGATCTCGCGGTTGGTCTTGCCCTCGGCCAGCAGTTCGAGCACGCGCGCCTGGCTCTTGGTCAGGCCGAAGCGTTCGGCGACGGTCTTGGCGCGGCGGCGCTTGCCGCTCATGTCGCGGTACTCGGGCGGCAGCCAGATCTCGCCGGCCAGCACCTCGCGCAGCGCGCCGAGCAGGGTTTCGGTCGGGCTCGCCTTCGAGACGAAGCCGGCGGCGCCCTGGCGGATCGCCTTCATCACCGTGTCGCCGTCGTCGAGTGCCGAGAGGATCACCACCGGGATGTGCGGGTGACGCTTGCGGATCACGCCCAGAAAAGCCATGCCGCTCGTGCCCGGCAGCATCAGATCGAGCAGGATCAGGTCGAAGTCGTCGTTGGCCTCCAGCATGGCCGTCGCCTCGTCCGCGTCCTTGGCTCCGAGAATCTCCCCCTGCGCGCCCGGCTCGCACAGCGCCTTGAGCGCCAGCAGCAAGCCTTCGCGCACCAGCGTGTGGTCTTCGATCACCAGAATCCGCACCTGTCGTCTCCCTTTTTCAAGTCCAGTTATCATAAGCGCTTACCACTATTCTTGTCGAGAGCCCCGCCATGACGAACGAAAGCCAAACCGACCCGATGGACTTCCTCAAGAACATGTGGGGCAGCATGGGCTTCTCCCTGCCGGGCATGGTCGCCCCGACCGTCGACACCGACGAGCTTTCCAAGCGCATCGCCGACCTCAAGGCCGTCGAGGGCTGGCTCAAGTCCAACCTCAGCCTGCTGCA
This sequence comes from Rhodocyclaceae bacterium, assembly GCA_024709955.1. Classification (GTDB taxonomy): domain Bacteria; phylum Pseudomonadota; class Gammaproteobacteria; order Burkholderiales; family Rhodocyclaceae; genus Sulfuricystis. The sequence goes on along the minus strand of JANJVS010000039.1, from coordinate 2,267 downwards.
GATGACCATCCACGGCCTCGAAATGCAGCGCACCACGCTCAACACCCTGCAGCAGATGAGCCAGGCGGCGCAGCAGGCCGCCGGCAGCGAGGAGGGCGGCGCGCCCAATCCCTTCCTCAACCCGGCCGCCTGGCCGATGCCCTGGAACCTGATGGCGGGGAGCACGCCGCCGGCGCAGCCCGCCGAGGCGCCCGCCCCGGCCCCCGAGGCGGAACCCGCTCCCGCCTCAGGCAAGCAAGCCAAGCCAAAGCGGTAGGGTCACCATGCCCAGCAGGGTGCTGGCCGAGATCAGCCAGGCCACCCGCGCGCCGTCGCCGCCCATGCGCTGGGCCAGGATGTAGGCCGACGAGGCCGTCGGCAGCGCGGCGAACACCAGCACCACGTCGAAGTGGATGCCGGACAGGCCGACCAGCCGCGCCACGCCGAGGGCGATCGCCGGCATCGCCAGCAGCTTCACCGCGAGGAAATACGCCGCCGCGCCGCGCCCGTCGGCGCCCAGGGTGCCGCGCAGCTTGAGCGCGGCCCCGACGGCGAGCAGGCCGAGGGCGATGGCCGCCTCGGCGAGCCGGCCGAGGAAATGCCCCACCGGCGCCGGCACGCCGAGGCCGCCCAGGTTCCACAGCAGCGCCGCCAGCGTGGCGAGGAACAGCGGATTCCGCGCCAGCTCGCGCCATACCGAGGTCGAACCGTGGCGCGCCAGCATCCACACCGCCGCGATGTTGGCGAAGGGCACCATGCCGCCCGCCAGCAGACCCATCGCGGCGATGCCCGCCGCGCCGTGCAGCTTGGCGGCGACCGCCAGGCCGATGTAGGTGTTGTAGCGGAAGGCGCACTGGAACTGCGAGGCAAAGGAGAGCGGCGAAATCGGGAACAGCGGCCGCGCCAGCAGCGCCAGCAGCATCGCCCCGGCCATCGCCGCCGCGCCCGTGCCGATCAGCGGCACGGCGGCGAAGGACAGCGGCGTCTTGGTGATGGCGTTGAACAGCAGGGCCGGAAACAGCACAAAATAGACGAGCTTCTCCAGCCCGGCCCAGAAGTGGTCGCCCAGCGTCATCCAGCGCCGCAGGGCATAGCCGAGCAGGATCAGCGCGAAGTCGGGAAAGAGCGCGAGGGCGGTATGCATCGCCGCGTCAGATCACGCCCAGTTGGCGCAGCCGCTCGATCTCGGCCTCCGCGTAGCCGGCCGCGCGCAGGATCGCCGTGCTGTCGGCGCCGGCTTGCGGCGGCTCGGCGCGCACCGCGAAAGCCAGTCCGCTCATCTTGAGCGGCGGCGCGAACTGCTTGAGCCCGCCGTGCTCGCGGAGCATGCCGCGCGCGCGCAGCTGCGGATGATCCAGTGCCTCCTCGAACGTGAGCACCGGCGTCACGCCGCAATCGAAGCGCGCGAACAGCTCCGCCCAGTGCGCCAGCGGCTGCGCGGCGAAGAGCGCCTCCAGCTCGGCGCGCGCCCGCGCGCCCTCCGCGCCGCGCGCGAGGCCGTGGGGCTTGAGGTCCGGCCGCGCGACGGCGTCGCACAGCACCTGCCAGAACTTCGGCTCCAGGGCGCCCACCGCGAGCCAGCGATCGTCCTGGGTGCGGTAGAGGCCGTAGCCCGGCAGGCCGCCGTTGAGGTCGTCGGTGCCGCGCGGCAGGGTCTGCCCGCGCGCGAGCACCGAGAGCAGGCCGGTGTAGGCGTGGGCGAAGCTCGCGTCGGTCATCGAGACATCGACGTAGCGCCCCTCGCCCGTCGCCTTGGCGCCGATCACCGCGGCGAGGATGCCCATGACCGCCGTCAGCGCCCCGCCGAGCAGGTCGCCGATCTGCAGGTTCGGGATCGCCGGCGGCCCGTCCTGGCAGCCGATCTGGTCGAGCACGCCCGCCGTCGCAATGTAGTTGAGGTCGTGGCCGGCGCGGTCGCGCCAGGGGCCGTCCTGGCCATAGCCGGTGATCGCGCAATAGACGATGCGCGGATTGAGCGCCTTGACCGTCGCATAGCCGACGCCGAGCTTGTCCACCACGCCGGGGCGGAAGCTCTCGACGATCACGTCCGCCTCGCGCGCCAGGCGCAGGAAGGCTTCCACGCCCGCCGCCTGCTTGAGGTCGAGGCGCAGGGCGCGCTTGTTGCGATTGACGATGCGGAAGAAAAAGCTGTCCTCCCCCGGCGCCGCGCCCAGCCCCATGGTGCGCGCGTAATCGCCCGCCCCGGTGTCCTCGATCTTGATCACCTCGGCGCCGAGATCGGCGAGATGCAGGGTGCAGACGGGCCCCGGCAGCAGGCGCGTCAGGTC
>JANJVS010000032.1 GCA_024709955.1 Rhodocyclaceae bacterium | reverse complement strand
CGTGGTCAAGGTCAAGGTGCTGGAAGTGGATATTCCGCGCAAGCGCATCGCGCTGACCATGCGGCTCGCCGACGAGGTGCCGAAGGGCGGAAAAGTCGGTTCCGGCGGCACGGTGGGTGCCAGCGCGCACGACCAGCGCCGTCATCAGCAGCGCCAGCAGCAGCGCGCGCCTGAGCCCGCCGGCGCGATGGCGGCGGCCTTTGCGAAGCTGAAGCGCTGAGGCGGAGCTGCTATGATTAGTCCATCAATCGGACTAACCGGAGTTTGAGATGTCCATTCTCGTCAATGTGCACGATGCGAAAACCCATTTCTCGCGTCTGCTCGAACAGGCGCACGGCGGACAAGAAATCATCCTGGCCAAGGCCGGCAAACCGTATGCGCGCCTGGTGCCTCTGGCACCGGAAACCGGCAAGCGCCAGCCAGGCCGACTGGCGGGTCGCATCGGCAAGGAGTTTTTCGAACCGCTGCCAGACGACGAACTGGCCGCGTGGGAACCGCGTTGAGATACCTGCTGGACACCCACGCCCTGCTCTGGTGGTGGACCGACGATCCGCAGCTTTCCGCGCATGCCCGCGGTTTGATCGCCGACGAAGGTCATGAAATTTTCGTCAGCGCTGTCAGCGCCTGGGAGATCGCCACGAAACACCAGCTGGGCAAGCTGCCGGAAGCGGGCGCTGCCATGCCGCGTTTTAACGAACTGATTCAGGCCGACGGTTTCCGGCACCTGCCGGTGACTTACCTGCACGCACTGAAGGCCGGCGCCTACTCCCATTCCCACCGCGACCCGTTCGACCGCATGCTCGCCGCGCAAAGCGAAATCGAAGCCCTGCCCCTTGTCACCTGCGACAGTGCCTTGACCGCGTTCGGCACGCGCATCGTCTGGTGAGCCTGAAGGCCGGCGCTAGCCCCGCAACAGCGTGATCAGCTCTGCTGTCGAGGGCAGGGCGGCCGCTTCGCCGCCCTCGGCCAGCACGCCCTCGGCGAGCGCGCGCTTGTCGTGGTGCAGTTCGATGATGCGCTCTTCCAGCGTGCCCTTGCCGACCAGTCGATAGACGGTGACCGGCCGCTGCTGGCCGATGCGGTGGGCACGGCCCATCGCCTGGTCTTCGGCGGCCGGATTCCACCAAGGGTCGGTGATGACGACATAGTCGGCGGCGGTGAGGTTGAGGCCGAAGCCGCCGGCTTTCAGGCTGATGAGGAAGAGATCGCCCTCGCCCGCCTGGAAGGCGGCGACGCGCCGGGTGCGCTCGGCCGGCGGCGTGCCGCCGTCGAGATACTGGTAGGCGATCCCGCTCTCGTCGAGCGGGGCGCGCAGCAGACTCAGGAAATCGACGAACTGGCTGAACACCAGTGCCTTGTGACCGTTGGCGGCAAGCTCCTGCGCTAGTTCGGCGAAGGCGCGCACCTTGGCGCCGACGTAGCCGAGTTCCGGCGTGACGAGGCGCGGATCGCAGGCGGCGCGGCGCAGCTTGGTCAATTGCGCGAGGATGTGCAGCTTGGTCTGGCCGGCATTCGCGTCGAGAGACTCGGCCTCGGCGACGAGATTGCGGCGCAGGGCTTCGTAGTGCGCGGCCTCGTCGGCTTCCGGAACGACGGAGAGGACGAGTTCGGTGCGCGGCGGCAGGTCGTCGAGCACCTGCGCCTTGGTGCGGCGCAGGACGAAGGGCGCGACGAGGCGGCGTAGCAGGCGCTGCGCCTCGCGGTCGCGGCCGCGTTCGATGGGATTGGCGAAGCGTTCGTTGAAGCGGTTTTGCATGCCGAGCAGGCCGGCATTGCAAAAACGCATGATCGACCACAGCTCGGAGAGCCGGTTCTCCACCGGCGTGCCGGACAGTGCGAGACGGAAGTCGGCCGGGAGGTCGAACAGTGCCTGGCTGCGCTTGGTGGTGGCGTTCTTGACCGCCTGCGCCTCGTCGGCCACCAGCGTGTGCCAGCTGCGCGCGGCGAAATCCTCGCCGGCCTGCTGCATCAAGGTGTAGGAGACGATGACCAGATCGCCGGGGCCGGCGGCATCGATCAGCGCCTTGCGCTCGCCGTCGCCGTAGATCCGCGCGTTGAGCGTCGGCGCGAAACGCGCGGCCTCGGCGAGCCAGTTGCCGCAGACCGAGGTGGGCGCGACCACCAGCGCCGGGCCGCCGGCGGCGCGCGCCAGCAGCACCGCCAGCGCCTGCAGGGTCTTGCCGAGCCCCATGTCGTCGGCGAGGCAGGCGCCGAAGCCGGCTGCGGCGAGGCGCAGCGCCCAGGCGAAGCCATCTTCCTGATAGGGCCGCAGCTCGGCCTGCAGGCTGGCGGGCAATGCCGGTTGGGCGTTCTGCGCCCGTCGCAGGCGCTCGATGCGCGCCTGGAACTGGCTGTCGAATTCCACCGCGAGCTGGCCGAGCGTTTCGTCGAGCCAGGGCGCGGCCAGGGCCGGGGCCTTGAGTCCCGCCTTGTCATGCTCGGCGACGGCGGCCAGCGCCTGCAGCTTCTCGCGCAGGGCCTTGGACAGGGCGAGGTATTGGCCTTCGCCCAAGGCGATAAAGCGGCTTTTCTGCGCCGCGGCGGCCAGCAGCTCCTGCAGCGCAAAGACGCGGCCCTCGTCGAGCGCGATGCGTCCTTCAACGCGGAACCAGTCGCGCTCGCTCTTCACCGTGACCTGCAGCTGCTTGAGGTCGACGCTGGCGATGCGCACAGCCTTGCCGCGCGGCCAGTCGACCGCCTCGATGGCGGGCAGCAGCGGCAGGGCTTCGACCATGGCGAGCGCCAGCTCCGGATCATCCACCGTCCATTCGCAGACGGTGTCGGACGGTTGCGGAGGAGCGAGAAAGTCGAGCCGCTCGAGGACGGCGTCGAGGTGGGCGGCTTCGGCCGCGAGATCGCGTTCGGCGCCGATGCTTTCGCCGCCGACGGCGGCCATGACGCGACGGCGGCCGCACCCCGGCATCAGGCGCGGCCCCAGCGGACCGAGCGGGGCGACGATGAGACGCAATGACAGTCCCTCGCCGGCCGGCGACAGTTCGGCGCGCAGACGCGATACCGCCTCGACCTCGCGCGCGGCGGCCGCGTCGTCGGAATGCACGTTGAAGTGCCCGGCCAGGGCGCGCAAGGCATCCTGCAGCTCGTTTTGCGCGCTGGCTGGCACGCAGAACTTGCCCGCGACAAGCTGGGCGGCGCGGCGCTGCGCGGGCGTGAGGCGGATCACCTTGAGGCGCTGCGCCGATTCCTGCTGCAGATGGATGTAGCGCAGCGCCTCGGCGTCGCGCCGTTGCGCTTCTTCCATGTAGTAGCGCCACTCGTCGCTCTCGCCCGGATCCTGGTGCGGCTGGGGACTAATGCGCAGGACGATGCGTTCGCCTTCCTTGCCGCTTTCGCGCGCGGTTTCGAGTTGCGGCGTACCCTCGACGACATCGACAAAACCGCCGGGCATGCCGGCCAGCACGACATGGGGATGACCGACCAGCGCCATGATCGCGGTCGACAACTCGATGAAGTAGCTTTTGGCGTGATGACGGCTCTGGCGGATGGCGCGGGCCACCTTGGCATCATGCGGGGCCAGCGCCACATTGCCGGCCAGCTTGCCGAGGCTGGCCGGCTTGGGCTTGCTCCAGCCGCGGGCGCCGCGCTTTTGCTCGTGGGGCACGATGTCATCGAGCCTGCCGCCCTTGCCCGGCACGATTTCCCACAGGATGCGGGCTTCGCCTTGCTCCCCGCCGCGGTCGGCCGCGACAGCGCCTTCGCCAGCCAGGGCGCGCAGGGTGTCCAGCACATGACGCCAGGTTTCGCGGCCACCGCTGGCAAAGAATGGCATGTCCACCACCGCGCCGCGCAACACGCCGTCGGCGGCCCGTGCCTGCCCTTCAAGCCAGGCGAGTCCGACTTCATGCAGTTTTTTCTTCAGACGCATGAGCGCGTCGTCATGGAGCGTGCGCGCCCTGCCACCTGCCGGTAGCGGGATAACGTCCGCCAGCCAGGCGCGCAGGAGCAGCGCCCAGAGGGTGTCGAGATGCGGGCGCGGCATGGCATGGCGAGCGAGATCGAAGGCATGCCCGTCCAATGCGGCCTCCCCCCGCCGCACGCCGCAGGCATGCGCCCACAATCCCCAGCCGTGTCCCGCCGGCGGCGTGCGCGTGCCCGATTCGCCAACGCAGAACTTGCGCGCCAGTTCGATATGCTTGGGCGTGCCTTGCGCCAGCAGGGAAAGCGGATAGAACCAGGCGAGGCTTGCGGAGAACACGCGCTTCTTGGCGCCGACTTCCGCCTGGCGCTTCTTCAGGGCGGCTTCGAAGGACGCCTGGCCCGCCGCCCACCGGCCTTGCTGGATCTGTCGCGCGGCGCGCAAGCCGTCGGCGGCGGCGCTGTCGAGGTCCTTGAGCAGGACTGCCATCGCCTCGGGCTGCTCTCCCAGCAAACACCATTCGGCCAATTGCAACCGCAGATGCATGGGCTTGTCGTCGGGCTTGTCCAGGGTTTGTTCGAGCCCCCAATGGGCCATCGGCAGCAGGCCGGGATGCCAGTCGTAACAGACGGCTTGCACCGCCAGATACACCGTATCCCAGCGCCACGGCGATGTGATGTTGCCGAACAGGGCGGCATCGAAGCTGCCCGTGAAAATGGCTTCCTGAAAAATGGCGTTCCAGTCGAGACGGCTGGCGATGGCCTGTTTCCACTTGCCGAGAATCGCCGCCGAAGTGCCGCTCAGCATCGCCAGGCGCAGGATGGCGACGGTGGGCTGCGATTCATGGAGCGGCCAGTAATGGCCCGGCTGTTCCGGGTTGAAATGGGTTTGGCGGTGCAATGCATCGCGCAGCCGCTGCAACGGATACCGCTCCAGCAACTGCGCGTACATGCGGGTGCGGAACGGCTCGGTCAGGGCGTGATAACCGGGGCGGGCGGGGTGCTCGCTGGCCCAGCCGGCTTGCTGCAAATGATCGAGGGCCGCCTTGACGTCCTCCAGGGAAAGGCGCCGCTGGCCGGTCCTGGCATCGAGTTGGCGCAACAGGTCGACAATCGTCGTGCGCGGTCGCCAGGTCCACAGAAGGGCCATGGCATGGGCAACCGCGCGGGTGTCGTCGGAGAGGCTGTCGTAATTCGGATCGGTCATGATCGGAGGCACCGTCCTGCCGGCGCCGACTTTTGGAAGGGCGGGAGAATAGCGTCATTCAGCCGCCATTGGCATGGCCGAACCCGCCATGTTTCCCGCAAGCGCCATGCCCGCGACACGGCAGCAGCCGCGCCATGTCCGGCGGTGCGGATGCCGACTTCCTTGTCCCCTTGCCCTGGCAACGACTTGAGGGCGGGATGAGTGCAAGGCGTCGCGGGGCACGCTACCTACTGAAATAGGCTTTTAGTCGGTCGCAACCGCCCGGCAGTGACGGAGCGCGACGGCAAGTGGGAAACCATGCTCGCAAGCATTCGTCGCGCGTCACCGCGCGGACCGAGGAGCGGCAGCCGACATCCCGCCTCTCAGGCCGCGCGCTGCATGTCGCGCGACGGGTCGCCGTGCAGGCGGATCACGCCATCCGCCTCGCTGATCATGCCGCGCGCCTGCAGGTCGCGCATGACACGGCTGACCATCTCGCGCGAGGCGCCGATCATGCGCGCGATGTCGGCGCGCGAGATGCGGCGCGGCACCACGCGCCGGCCCTCGCGGCTCTCGGAAAGGTCGTGCAGCAGCGAGGCGACGCGGTCATGCACGTCGAGCCCGGCCAGGCTGGCGATCTTGTTGTCGGCCTGGCGCATGCGGCGCACC
>JANJVS010000204.1 GCA_024709955.1 Rhodocyclaceae bacterium | reverse complement strand
CCGCTCGGCGAGCAGGCGGCAGCGCGCGAGCGGGCTGGCGTAGAGCGGCGCGTCCGCCGGCAGCAGGCCGCGCAGCGCATCCGCATCCAGCGCCGGATCGCCGGCCAGCGCGAGATCGGTGCTGCCGTAGCAGATGCCCGTCGGCACGGCAGGCTGCGGATGACGGATCAGGTACAGGCGCACCCGATTACCCCCCCACGCTCGCAAAGGCGCTCGCTGCCCCCCACAGGGGGGCGTGCTGTGTTTGGAGCGGTCCGGCGCACAGCAGTCCCAGATAGAACGCGATCTCCGTGAGCTGTTGCGTGGCGCCGAGGCAGTCGCCGGTGTAGCCGCCGATGCGGCGCACGAAGCGGCGCGCGGCGAGCCAGCTCACGAGCGCGACCAGTCCCAGGGCGATGGCGACCTGGGGCAGCGGCAGCAGCGCGCAGGGCGCGAGACCGCACAGCGCGGCGAGGGCGAGTTCGCCCTTGCCCATGCGCGTGGCGAGGGGTTTCGACTTCGAACTGTCGTCGTCGCGGGCATAGTCGAGGAAGTAGATCAGTGTCGTCGAGGCGAAGCGCGAGACTGCATGGCCGGCGATCAGCAACGCCAAAAAACTCGGTGCTGGCGACACGGTGCGTTGCACGAGTTCCGTTAGCGCCGTGTACTTCGTCAGCAGCGCGAGGCCGATGCCGATGGCGCCGTAACTGCCGATGCGCGAGTCCTTCATGATCGTCAGCACCTGCTCGCGCGTCCAGCCGCCGCCCATGCCGTCGATGGTGTCGGCCAGGCCGTCCTCGTGGAAGGCGCCGGTGGCGAGCAGCGTGGCGACCATGCCGAGCAGCACGGCGATGGCCGGCGGCCAGACCAGCGCGGCCGCGAGCGTGACCGCCGCGCCGATGGCGCCGACGATCAGCCCGACCGCCGGGAAATAGCGCGCCGCGTGGTTGAGCTGCTCGGCCGAGTGCCCGACCCAGGCGGGCACCGGCAGCCGCGTGAAGAAGCGCAGCGCGGCGAAGAAGTATTCGAGTTCGCGGCGGATCATGGTGCGCCCTAGAGCTGCTCGCTCACGCCCGCCGACTCGAAGCTCGCCATCTCGTTGAGGAAGGCGCAGGCGGCGCGCACCAGCGGCCAGGCCAGCGCCGCGCCGGTGCCTTCGCCGAGGCGCAGGTCGAGGGAGACGAGCGGGTTGGCTTGCAGCGCGGCGAGCTGGCTGCGGTGGCCGGCCTCGGCGGAGGCGTGGCAGAACACCGCGTAGTCGAGGAAGGCCGGCGCCAGCTTCGCCGCGACCAGCGCCGCCGCGCCGCAGATGAAACCGTCCACCAGCACGAGCATTTTGCGCCGCGCGGCGGCGAGCATCGCGCCCGCCATCATCGCGATTTCGAAGCCCCCGAAGCGCGCCAGAACCGCGAGGGGATCGTCGCTGCGCTCGGCCCAGATATCGAGGGCCTGCTGCAGCAGCGCCTGCTTGCGCGCGAGGCCCGCGTCGTCGAGGCCGGTGCCGCGGCCGACGCAATCGGCGAGCGGCGCGCCGGTCAGGCAGTGGGTGATCAGCGCGGCGGCCGCGGTGTTGCCGATGCCCATCTCGCCGTAGCCGACCACCTCGCAGCCCGCGGCGGCGAGCCGGTCGACGATTTCCGCGCCGTGGCGCAGCGCGCTTGCGCATTGCTCGGCCGTCATCGCCGCGTCTTCAAGGTAATTCACCGTCCCGCCGACGCCGACTTTTCGGTTGAGCAGGTTGGGCCGCTCGCCAAACGCGTGGGCCACGCCGGCATCGACGACGGTGAGGCCGATGCCGTTGGCGCGCGCGAAGACGTTGATCGCCGCGCCGCCGGCGAGGAAGTTCTCGACCATCTGCCAGGTCACGTCCTGCGGGAAGGCGGAAATGCCCGCCTTCGCCGCGCCGTGGTCGCCGGCGAAGACGACGAGCTGCGGGTTGGCGAGCGTCGGCGTCAGCGAGCCGCGCACGCGGCCGATCTGCAGCGCGAGCTCTTCGAGGCGGCCGAGGGCGCCGAGGGGTTTGGTCTTGCTGTCGATCTTGCGGCGCAGGGCCGCGTCGAGGGCGCGGTCGGCCGGGGCCACCGCGAGGCTGGGGGAATGCATCCGATTCGTCCTTTCGTCGTGCGCCGCCCATGCCACGGGCAACGCGGAAAGTGTCCGGCAGGTCTTCTGGCTCCCGGATCGTCCGAAGCGCCGCGCCTTCCCATGCCTGCGCACAGTGGCTGTCCTGCGGCGTTCGTCCCCGGTTACAGCGGCGGGCCCGCTGCCGATTTGCACGGCATTCCCTTGACCGAATCGCCGCGGATTATAGCGAGGGCGCTAAACTCGCCGCATGATCGAACTCGTCATCGGCGGCGCCCGTTCGGGCAAGAGTGCGCATGCGGAAAAGCAGGCCCAGGAATCCGGCCTGCGCGTCGTCTACATCGCCACCGCCCAGGTGCAGGACGCCGAAATGGAGCGCCGCATCGCCCACCACCGCGCGCGCCGGCCGGCGGACTGGGCGTGCGCCGAGGCGCCGCTGCAACTTGCCGCCACGCTGCGCGCCGCGGCCGCGCCGCACAAGTGCCTGCTCGTGGACTGCCTGACGCTCTGGCTCTCGAACCTGTTCTTCGCCGGCGCCGCCGCGCGCCAGGCCGAGGCCGGCGAAGCCATCGACTGCCCGCTGCTGGCGGGCGAGACCCTGGCGCTGCTCGAGACGCTGCCGCGCCTGCCGGGGCGCGTCGTGCTGGTCAGCAACGAGGTGGGTTGGGGCATCGTGCCCATGCATCCGGTTGCCCGCCTGTTCGCCGACGAGCAGGGGCGGCTCAACCAGCGCGTCGCGGCGGTCGCCGACCGCGTGACCCTGGTCGCCGCCGGGCTGCCGCTGGTGCTCAAGGACACGCCGCCGGAGCCCACCGCATGAAGCTCACCTTCCTCGGCGCGGCGCGCGAAGTCACCGGCTCCTGCTACCTGCTGGAGGCGGGTGGCGCGCGCTGCCTGGTCGACTGCGGACTGTTCCAGGGCGGCCGCGAGGCGCGCGACAAGAACCGCCACGCCTTCGCCTTCGACCCGCGCGGCATCGACTGCGTGATCCTCACCCATGCCCACATCGACCACTCGGGCCTGCTGCCGCGCCTCGTCGCCCTCGGCTTCAAGGGGCCGATCTACGCGACGCGCGCCACCTGCGAGCTGCTCGGCGTGCTGCTGCCCGACGCCGCCTACATCCAGGAGAAGGAGGCGGAGATCGAGAACAAGCGCCGCTTCCGCTCGCGCCAGGGCCTGCGCAGCGAGGCGGCGCCGCTCTACACCGTGGCCCAGGCGCGCGCCTGCCTCAAGCGCCTCAAGGCGGTGGACTACGACGCCGAGTTCGTCCCGCATCCGGCCCTGCGCTGCATCTTCCGCGACGCCGGCCACATCCTCGGTTCGGCCATCGCCGAACTCTGGGCGGGCGATGGCGCGCACCGCCGCAAGCTGGTCTTCTCCGGCGACCTCGGCCAGCCGGCGCGGCCGCTGATGCGCGACCCGACGCCGATCGCCCAGGCCGACTGGCTGGTCGTCGAATCCACCTACGGCAACCGCCTGCACAAGAGCATGGCCGAGACCGAGGACGAGCTCGTGCATGCGGTCGTCGACACCCTCGAGCGCAAGGGCGGCAACCTCATCGTGCCGGCCTTCGCGGTGGGGCGCACCCAGGACATGCTGTTCCTGTTCGCCGACCTGGCGCGACGCGGGCGCATCCCCAAGCTCACCGTCTATGTGGATTCGCCGATGGCGACCGCCGCCACCGGCATCGTCACGCGCCACATGGAGCTGCTCGACGAGGAGGCCAACGCGGTGCTCGGCGCCCACGGCGGCGCGCGGCATTTCCGCAAGCTCGCCTTCGTCGAGGACGTCGAGGAATCGAAGACGCTCGACGGCATCACGGGCGGCGCGGTGATCATTTCCGCCAGCGGCATGTGCGACGCCGGGCGCATCAAGTACCACCTGCGCAACAACCTGCCGCGCCGCGAATGCAGCGTGCTGATCACCGGCTTCCAGGCCGCCGGCACCCTCGGCCGTCGGCTGGTGGACGGCGCGAAGCGCGTGCGCATCTTCGGCGCGGAAGTCGCGGTGCGCGCCGACATCTACACCCTCGGCGGCCTCTCGGCCCATGCCGACCGTGCTGCGCTGCTCGGCTGGCTGCGCCGTTTCCACGCCGCCCCGCGCCGCAGCTTCGTCGTCCACGGCGAGGCGGAGACCGCGCAGGCCTTCGCGACGACCATCCACGAGGAACTCGGCTGGCAGGCCGAGGCGCC
>JANJVS010000178.1 GCA_024709955.1 Rhodocyclaceae bacterium | reverse complement strand
CAGCGTGATGTTGGAGCGCAGGTACTCGACGACCGGTTCCTTGTTGAGGCGCACCGAGCAGCCGGCGGCGGAGCGCTCGGCGGAGGCGTCGGTGAGCTCGAAGGCCTGTTCCACCTTGAGGTCGGGCAGGCCCTCGATTTCGAGGATGCGGCCGGAGAAGATGTTCTTCTTGCCTTTCTTCTCGACGGTCAAGAGGCCCTGCTTGATGGCGTAGTAGGGGATGGCGTTGACCAGGTCGCGCAGCGTGATGCCGGGCTGCAGCTTGCCCTTGAAGCGCACCAGCACGGACTCGGGCATGTCCAGCGGCATCACGCCGGTGGCGGCGGCGAAGGCGACGAGGCCGGATCCGGCCGGGAAGGAGATGCCGATCGGGAAGCGGGTGTGACTGTCGCCGCCGGTACCAACGGTGTCGGGCAGCAGGAAGCGGTTGAGCCACGAGTGGATCACGCCGTCGCCCGGGCGCAGCGAAATGCCGCCGCGCGCGGTGATGAAGCTCGGCAGGGTGCGGTGGGTCTTGACGTCCACCAGCTTCGGGTAGGCGGCGGTGTGGCAGAAGGACTGCATGACGAGGTCGGCGGAGAAGCCGAGGCAGGCGAGATCCTTGAGCTCGTCGCGGGTCATCGGGCCGGTGGTGTCCTGGCTGCCGACCGAGGTCATCTTCGGTTCGCAGTAGGTGCCCGGACGGATGCCCTTGCCCTCGGGCAGGCCGCAGGCGCGGCCGACCATCTTCTGGGCGAGCGAGAAGCCCTTGCCGGAATCCTTGGGCGCCACGGGCAGGCGGAACAGCGTCGACACGGGCAGGCCGAGGAACTCGCGCGCCTTGGCGGTGAGACCGCGACCGACGATCAGGTTGATGCGGCCGCCGGCGCGCACTTCGTCGAAGATGACGTCGGACTTGACCTTGAACTCGGCGATGACCTGGCCGTTCTTCAGCGCCTTGCCTTCGTAGGGACGCAGTTCGATCTCGTCGCCCATGGCCATCTGGCCGACGTCGAGCTCGATCGGCAGGGCGCCGGCGTCTTCCATGGTGTTGTAGAAGATCGGGGCGATCTTGCCGCCGAGGCAGACGCCGCCGAAGCGCTTGTTCGGCACGAAGGGGATGTCCTCGCCGGTGAACCACAGCACCGAGTTGGTCGCGGACTTGCGCGAGGAGCCGGTGCCGACCACGTCGCCGACGTAGGCGACGAGGTTGCCCTTGGCCTTGAGGGCGTCGAGCTGCTTGATCGGGCCGCGTTCGCCGGGCTTGTCGGCCTCGATGCCGTCGCGCGGGTTCTTCAGCATCGCCAGTGCGTGCAGCGGAATGTCGGGGCGGCTCCAGGCGTCGGGGGCGGGGGAAAGATCGTCGGTGTTGGTCTCGCCGGTCACCTTGAAGACGGTGAGCTTGAGGGATTGCGGCACTTCGGGGCGTGAGGTGAACCACTCGGCGTCGGCCCAGCTCTGCATCACGGCCTTGGCGTTGTCGTTGCCCGCCTTGGCCTTGTCGGCCACGTCGTGGAAGGCGTCGAACATCAGCAGGGTTTTCTTGAGGCCCTCCGCCGCCACGGCGCCGACCGCGGCGTCGTCGAGCAGGTCGATCAGCGGCTTGACGTTGTAACCGCCGAGCATGGTGCCGAGCAGTTCGGTGGCCTTGGCGCGCGAGATCAGCGCGCACACCGTCTTGCCAGCGCCGACTTCCGCGAGGAACTTGGCCTTGATCTCGGCGGCGTCATCGACGCCGGCCGGCACCCGGTAGGTGATCAGGTCGACGAGAAAGGCTTCCTCGCCCTTGGGCGGGTTCTTCAGCAGTTCGACGAGTTCGACGGTCTGCTGCTTGGTCAGCGGCAGGGGCGGGATGCCCAGCGCGGCGCGCTCGGCGACATGGGCACGGTAGGCTTCGAGCATGGTTTTTCCTTTCGCGTGTTGTTTACTTGCAGTCGCCGAGACGGCGGCCCTTGATGGTGGAATGCATGTCGCCCATTCCCTGGTCGGGCGTCATGCGCAGCTTCTGTTCGAAGGCGTAGGCGGTCGGCGCGACGGTGCCCTTGACGGAGCCGGTCATCTTGCCGCCCTCGGCGTCGCAGGCGATGTCGTAGCTGACGTTGCCGCCGCCGCTCTTCAGGTTGGAGATGACGCACTTGCCGGCATCGTCGCCGCTGTACTGCTTGCCGGCGGCGATATCCTTGGCGCTATAGCAGTGGTTGAACTTGCCACCGGGCAGTTGCATGCCCTGCATCTGCATCGTGGTGACGATTTCCCAGAGGCCGGGCTTCATTTCCTGGGCCAGGGCGGCGCCGGTGGCGACGGCGAGCGCGAATGCGGCGAGCGTGCGGATCATGCGGGGTCTCCTCGGTCAGGTGTGGCGGTGAAGAAGCGGGCGCGGACGTCCGGGGGCAGGGCGACGCCGGTGGCGTGGGCGCGCTGCAGCAGCTCCCAGTAGTAGCGGTAGGAGGCGCGGTCGTGCAGCACGCCGTCGATCTGGATCGGTCCCCAGGCGGCGTCCTGGGCGGCTATCAGGATTGCTCCGGCCGCGGCGGTTTCGTCGAAGCTTGGACGCATCGCGGCGACGATCGGTTCGATCTGGTTCGGGTGGATGCTCCACATGCGCAGGAAGCCGAATTCCTCGCGCGCCCGCCGGGCATCGGCGGCGACTACGCTGGTGTCGCGGAATTCGGTGGTGACGTTGTGCACCGGCACCACGCCGTTGCCGAGCGCGGCGGCGGCGATCTCGCCCTTGGCGCGCACGATCAGCGGATGGCTGAACTGGCCGGGCGAGCGCATCGCCGTGGCGGGGATCGCGCCGTGATGGGCGCTGACGTAGTCCATCAGGCCGAAGTCGATGGATTCGACATGCGGCAGGGCGGCGATGCGCCAGGCGTCATGCACGGCGCCGGGGGTCTCGATCAGCACATGGACGGGAATCGGGCGCGCGATGTCGTGGCGGATGCGCGCCGCTTCGAGGGCGGCGATCTGCCGCTCGGCGTCGGCCGCGCATTCGGGCTTGGGCAATACGAGATAGGCGAGGCGTTGCCCCGCCCCGGCGACGATGGTTTCGAGCTCGTCCTGCCAGCAGGGGTGGCGCACGTCGTGGATGCGCGCGCCGAGTCGGTTGTGGCGGTTGTCGGTCGAGGCGATCAGCTCGGCGACCAGCGCCGCATGCTCGCGCTCGCGGCCGGCCGGCGCGCCGTCCTCGCAGTCGGCGGTGACGTCGAACAACGGCATGCCGTCGGACTGCAGGGATGCCTGCAGGTCGAGGGCCTTGCGGATCAGCTTTTCGCTGCCGGCGTAATGCTCGCAGGCGGCCAGCGCCGGGAAGGGGCGGCCGCCTGCGTAAAGAATGTCGGCGGGATGGGCCGGACAGTTCATCTGGAATCCCGCGGACATGGCATCGCTCAGGCGAACAGGTGCTTGACGCCGTCGCGCTCTTCGGTGAGTTCCTTGAGCGTGAAGTCCATCTTCTCGCGGGAGAAGGCGTCGATTTCGAGGCCCTTGACGACTTCCCACTTGCCGTTGGCGCAGGTGCAGGGCATGCCGTAGATCATGCCCTCGGGGATGCCGTAGGAGCCGTCGGAGACGACGCCCATGGTGACCCATTCGCCGTTGGTGCCCATGTTCCAGTCGCGCATGTGATCGATGGCGGCGTTGGCGGCCGAGGCGGCCGAGGACAGACCGCGCGCCTCGATGATCGCGGCGCCGCGCTTGCCGACCTTCGGGATGTACTCGCCCTTGTACCAGGCGTCGTCATTGACCAGGGCCGGCGCGGCCTTGCCGGCGACGGTGGCGAAGCGGATGTCCGGATACATCGTCGGCGAGTGGTTGCCCCAGACGACCATGTTCTTCACGTCGGTGACGCTGGCTTTGGTGCGCGTGGCCAGTTGGGAGATGGCGCGGTTGTGGTCGAGGCGCATCATCGAGGTGAACGCGCTCTGCGGCAGGCTCTTCGCGGTGTTCATGGTGATCAGCGCGTTGGTGTTGGCCGGGTTGCCGACGACGATGAGTTTCAAGTCCCGAGCGGCGACTTCGTCGATGGCCTTGCCCTGTTCGGTGAAGATCTTGGCGTTTTCGAGCAGCAGGTCCTTGCGCTCCATGCCCGGGCCGCGCGGCTTGGCGCCGACCAGCAGCGCCTGCTGCGCGTCCTTGAAGGCGACCTTGGGATCGGCCGTGCCGATCATGTCGGCGAGCAGCGGGAAGGCGCAGTCTTCGAGTTCCATCATCACGCCCTTGAGCGCGGCCTGGGCCTTTTCCATCGGCAGCTCAAGCATTTGCAGAATGACGGGCTGGTCCTTGCCGAGCATCTCGCCGCTGGCGATACGGAACAGCAGCGCGTAACCGATTTGTCCGGCGGCGCCGGTCACTGCGACTCGAACGGGGGCTTTGGCCATGAGGAACTCCTTGAAGTGTGGGTGGCGAAAAGTGGGCTGTAAGCAATAAGCGCAAACGTTGCGATCATAAGGTGCGTTGCTGCGCTGTGTCAATAGCTATCTTATATCTTGTATAAGACATAAGACGAACTATGGACGTTGAGAAAAAATTATGGTTCAATTCGTTTCCATGATGCGCCAAACCTCCGTGGATTCCCCCACCTTCAGTCCGCTCTACCGCCAGATCAAGGGCCTGATCCTGCAGGCCCTCGACAACGGCGAGTGGCGGCCGGGCGAGGCGATTCCCAGTGAAATCGAGCTGGCGCAGCGCTTCAATGTCAGCCAGGGCACGGTGCGCAAGGCCATCGACGAGATGGCGGCGGAAAACCTGCTGGTGCGGCGCCAGGGCAAGGGCACCTTCGTCGCCAGCCACAGCGATCCGCGCGCTTTCTTCCGCTTCCTACGTCTGGTGCCGATCGCCGGCGGCATCGAGCCTTCCCGTAGTCTCCCGCTCGAATGCTGGCGCGCCAAGGCCGGCCCCGAGGCGGCGCGCGTCCTGGGGCTCAAGCTCGGCGATCCGATCATCATCGTGCGGCGCCTGCTCGAATTTTCCGACAAGCCGGTGGTCGTCGACGAGATCTACCTGCCCGGCGAGGTGTTCGCCGGCCTGTCGCTGGAGGTGCTCAAGGAATCCCAGGGGTCGCTCTACAGCCTGTTCGAGGCGCGCTTCGGCGTGCGCATGATCCGCGCCGAGGAGCGCCTGCGCGCCGTCGCCGCGGACCGCGCCAGCGCGGAATTGCTGCGCGTTCCGGAGGGGAGCCCGCTGCTGTCGGTGGAGCGCATCAGCTTCACCTACGGTGATCGGCCGGTGGAATGGCGGCGGGGCCTGTATTCGACGGCGGCGCATTGCTATTTGAACGAACTTGGCTGATCCGGACCTTGAATGGAGAATAGTGGAGTTTATTATTCTGTTTTTTAGGTGGCAAAGATTTGTTTATAACCTTGCCGGCAGTAGCGTGATGCATTGCGGCAGAACGGGAGCGACAGTGAAATGTCTGAGTTGATCAAAAAACGTCCCAAGTATTTGAACCTGATGGAGATAAGGCTGCCCGTCGCGGGTTTCGCCTCGATCTTGCATCGCATCAGCGGCATCGGCCTGTTCCTCCTGCTGCCCTTGTTGATCTGGCTGCTGGAACTTTCCCTGCGTTCCCCGGACAGCTATCAGGCGCTGCAGGCGGTGGTCGCTAATCCATTCGTCAAGCTGATCCTGATCGGTCTGCTGTGGGCCTTCCTGCACCACTTCTGCATGGGCATCCGCATTCTGCTGATCGACGTTCATGTCGGGGTCGAGAAGGCCAAGGCGCGCACTTCCGCCCAGGCGGTGCTCGCGGTCAGCCTCGTCCTGACGCTGATCCTGGGAGTGAAACTATGGTGAATCGCAAGATCGTCGGGGCCCATTACGGCCTCAAGGACTGGCTGGCCCAGCGCATCACCGGCGTGGTGATGGCAGCCTTCACGCTGGTCGTCGTCGTCGCGCTGCTGCAGGGTGTCGGCGCGAGCTACGAAAGCTGGCGCGCCTTCATGGCCAGTGGCCTGATGCGCTTCGTCAGCTTCCTCTTCATCGTCAGCCTGTGCTGGCATGCCTGGGTCGGCGTGCGCGACATCTGGATGGATTACGTCCAGCCCGCCGGCATCAAACTCGCACTGCATGTGCTGACCCTGCTGGCCCTGATCGGTTACGCCGGCTGGGCGGCGCAGATCATCTGGAGGCTCTGAGCGTGAACGTCACCGTCCGCAAATTCGATGCAGTCATCGTCGGCGCCGGCGGCGCCGGCCTGCGCGCTGCGATTCAGCTGTCCGAGGCCGGTCTCAAGACCGCCGTGCTGACCAAGGTCTTCCCCACCCGCTCCCATACCGTCGCCGCCCAGGGCGGCGTGGCCGCCTCCCTCGGCAACTCCGAGGAGGATCACTGGCACTGGCACATGTACGACACCGTCAAGGGTTCCGACTGGCTCGGCGACCAGGACGCCATCGAGTTCATGTGCCGCAAGGCCAACGAGTGCGTGATCGAGCTCGAACACTACGGCATGCCCTTCGACCGCCTCGACAACGGCCGCATCTACCAGCGCCCCTTCGGCGGCCACATGTCGAACTTCGGCGAGAAGCCGGTGCGCCGTTCCTGCGCCGCCGCCGACCGCACCGGCCACGCCATGCTGCACGCGATGTATCAGCGCAACGTCAAGGCCAACACCCAGTTCTTCGTCGAGTGGATGGCGCTCGACCTGATCCGTGACGCCGAAGGCGAGGTGCTCGGCGTCACCGCCATGGAAATGGAGACCGGCGAGATCTACGCCTTCCATGCCAAGGCGACGATCTTCGCCACCGGTGGCTCGGGCCGCATCTACTATTCCTCGACCAACGCCTTCATCAACACCGGCGACGGCGTCGGCATGGCGGCGCGCGCCGGCAGCCCGCTCGAGGACATGGAATTCTGGCAGTTCCATCCGACCGGCGTCGCCGGCGCCGGCGTGCTGATCACCGAGGGCGTGCGCGGCGAGGGCGGCATCCTGCGCAACTCGCAGGGCGAACGCTTCATGGAGCGCTATGCGCCGAACGCCAAGGACCTCGCCTCGCGCGATGTCGTCTCGCGCGCCATGGTCACCGAGATCAACGAGGGCCGCGGCTGCGGTCCGAACAAGGACTACGTGCTGCTCGACATCACCCACCTGCCGCCCGAAACCATCATGAAGCGGCTGCCCGGCATCCACGAGATCGCCGTGCAGTTCGCCGGCGTCGATGCGCTGAAGGAACCGATTCCCGTCGTGCCGACCTGCCACTATCAGATGGGCGGCATCCCGACCAACTATCACGGCCAGGTGGTCGTGCCGGGCAAGCGCACGCAGAACGAGATCGTGCCCGGCTTCTACGCCGCCGGCGAGTGCGCCTGCGCCTCGGTGCATGGCGCCAACCGCCTCGGCACCAACTCGCTGCTCGACCTGCTGGTGTTCGGCAAGTCGGCCGGCGAAACGGCCGTCGAGGAACTCAAGAAGACGCCCAAGGCCCACAAGGAACTGCCAGCCGACGCCTTCGAGCGTACCCTGGAGCGCCTCAATCGCCTGGAAACCCAGAAGGGCGGCGCCAACGTGCATGAGACGCGCCTCGCCATGCAGCGCACCATGCAGAAGCATGCCGGCGTGTTCCGCTTCAACGACCTGCTCAAGGAAGGCGTGCAGAAGATTCTCGACGTGCAGAAGGACGTGCAGCAGACCGAGATCAAGGACAAGTCGAAGGTCTTCAATACCGCGCGTCTCGAGGCCCTGGAGCTCGATAACCTGATCGAGGTGGCCGTGGCGACCATGGTGTCCGCCGAGGCACGCAAGGAAAGCCGCGGCGCCCACGTGCGCGACGACGCGCCGGACACGCCCGAGCGCCCGAACGGCCGCGACGACGCCAACTGGCTCAAGCACACCCTCTGGTACAAGGAAAACAACCGCCTCGAATACAAGTCGGTCACCCTGCGGCCGCTGACGGTCGAGACCATCGCGCTGAAGAAGCGTGCCTATTGAGAGAGTAGCAATGGCCCCCCACGCTCACCTCATTTATCAATTCGATTCGCTGCCCCCCACGGGGGGGCGCATGCCCTCTCGGGGCGGCCCTTCGAGGACCTGATGATGACTACACGTACCCTCCAATTCAAGATCTACCGTTACGATCCGGACAAGGACCAGAAACCCTACATGCAGGACGTCGCGGTCGAGGTGGACAGCACCGACCGCAAGCTGCTCGACGCGCTGGTCAAGCTCAAGGCCGTCGATGACTCGATCGCCTTCCGCCGTTCCTGCCGCGAAGGCGTTTGCGGCTCGGACGCGCTCAACATCAACGGCCGCAACGGACTGGCCTGCCTGACCGACCTGGCGAGCTTCCCGGACGACAAGCCGATCGTGCTGCGCCCGCTGCCGGGCCTGCCGATCGTCCGCGACCTGATCGTGGATATGACGCAGTTCTTCAAGCAATACCACTCGATCAAGCCCTACCTGGTCAACAACGATCCGCCGCCGGAGCGCGAGCGCCTGCAGTCGCCGGAGGACCGCGAGGAGCTCAACGGCCTCTACGAGTGCATCCTGTGCGCCTGCTGCTCGACCTCCTGCCCGTCGTTCTGGTGGAACCCGGACAAGTTCGTCGGCCCGGCCGGCCTGCTGGCCGCCTACCGCTTCATCGCCGACACCCGCGACCAGGCGACCAACGAGCGTCTCGACAACCTCGAAGACCCGTACCGCCTGTTCCGCTGCCACACCATCATGAACTGCGTCGATGTCTGCCCGAAGGGTCTCAACCCGACCAAGGCGATCGGCAAGATCAAGGACATGATGGTCAAGCGGGCAATCTGAGCATGGACGAACAACGGCGCGTTCGCACCGAAAGGCTCCGCTGGCACAGCCGGCGCGCCCTGCTGGAGAACGATCTGGTATTGCAGCGCTTCTGGCAGAAGCAGACGGAAGCGCTGGACGATGCGACGGCGGGCATGCTCGAACGCCTGCTGGAAATGGAAGACCACGATTTGTGGGAACTGCTGAGTGGCCGGCAGGATGCCGGCGACCCGGCATTGCAGAGCATGGTCGCGCTGTTGCGGCAGCCGGCTGGTTAGTAGTTAGGACAATCGACAGGGGACTGTTATGACGCAAAAAACCGCCACCTTGAGCTTCAATGGCAAGACCGCCGACTTCCCGGTGTATTCCGGCACCATCGGCCCGGACGTGATCGACATTACCAAGCTCTACGGTCAGACCGGCGCCTTCACCTACGATCCGGGCTTCATGTCCACCGCGGCCTGCAAGTCGTCGATCACCTATATCGATGGCGACAAGGGAGAACTGCTCTATCGCGGCTATCCGATCGAGCAGCTGGCCGAGAAGTGCAACTTCATGGAGGTCTGCTACCTGCTGAAGAACGGCGAACTGCCGAACCAGCAGCAGTACGACGACTGGAATTCCCGCGTGCGCAAGCACACCATGGTGCACGACCAGCTGACCCGCTTCTACAATGGCTTCCGCCGCGACGCCCACCCGATGGCGGTGCTGGTCGGCGTGGTCGGCGGCCTGTCGGCCTTCTATCACGACTCGCTCGACATCACCAATCCCGAGCACCGCATGGTCGCCGCGATCCGCCTGATCGCCAAGATGCCGACCATCGTCGCGATGGCCTATCGCTACAACAACGGCCTGCCGTTCATGTACCCGAAGAACGAGTACGACTACGCGACGAACTTCCTCTACCAGATGTTCGGCACGCCCTGCGAGGAGTTCAAGCCGAATCCGGTGCTGTCGAAGGCGCTCGATCGCATCCTGATCCTGCACGCCGACCACGAGCAGAACGCCTCCACCTCGACGGTGCGCCTGTCCGGCTCGTCCGGCGCCAACCCCTTCGCCTGCATCGCGGCCGGCATCGCCTGCCTGTGGGGGCCGGCGCACGGCGGCGCCAACGAGGCCTGCCTGCAGATGCTGGAAGAGATCGGCGACGTCTCGCGCGTGCCCGAATTCATCAAGCGCGCCAAGGACAAGAACGACTCCTTCCGCCTGATGGGCTTCGGCCACCGCGTGTACAAGAACTTCGACCCGCGCGCCAAGCTGATGCGCGAGACCTGCCACGAGGTGCTCAACGAGCTGGGCCTGCACGACGACCCGCTCTTCAAGCTGGCGCTCGAACTGGAGCGCATCGCGCTGGAGGACGAATACTTCATCGAGAAGAAGCTCTATCCGAACGTTGACTTCTATTCCGGCATCGTGCAGCGCGCCCTCGGCATCCCGACCAAGCTGTTCACCGGCATCTTCGCCATGGCGCGCACCATCGGCTGGATCGCCCAGTGGCACGAGATGATCGGCGATCCCGAGCAGAAGATCGGCCGGCCGCGCCAGCTCTACACCGGCGCCGCTCCGCGCAACGTCACGGAAATGGCCAAGCGCTGACCGCCCGAGAAAGGGGCGGCCCGCCAAGTACCGGGCCCCCCTTTTTTTCACCCCGCCCATTAATTGAGGTGATGGCATGATGAAACAATTGTTGGCGAATTCCTACCTGTTCGGTTCGAACGCGCCCTACGTCGAGGAACTGTACGAAACCTATCTGGCCAACCCGGCGGCGCTCGATCCGGCCTGGCGCGACTATTTCGACAAGCTCGCCAACCTGCCGGGCGTGGGTGCCTACAACGGACCGGACGTCGCGCACTCGCCGGTGATCAATTCCTTCGCGCAACGCGCCAAGGAAGGCACGCTGCACGTGGCGCCGCGCGGCGGCGCCCTGGCCGAGAAGCAGACCAAGGTGCTGCAGCTGATCAACGCCTATCGCTTCCTCGGCAACCGCTGGGCCCAGCTCGATCCCCTCAAGCGTCATGGCCGTCCCGAGGTCGCCGAGCTTGACCCGTCCTTCTACGGCTTCACCGAGGCGGACCTGTCCACCTCCTTCCGTACCGGCTCCTTCGACATGGGCGTCGAGGAGGCCACGCTGCGCGAGATTCTCGAAGCCCTGCGCCTGCGCTACTGCGGCCAGATCGGCGCCGAGTACATGTACATCTCCGACGTGCAGCAGAAGCGCTGGATCCAGGCGCGCTTCGAGCCGGTGCGCACCACGCCGCGCTATCCCAACGAGGAGCGCAAGCGTTTTCTCGCCAGCATCACCGCCGCCGAGACGCTGGAGCGCTACCTGCACACCCGCTACGTCGGCCAGAAGCGCTTTTCCCTGGAGGGCGGCGAGTCGATGATCCTGGCGATGGACCAGCTGGTGCGCGTCGGCGGCACGCTCGGCGTCAAGGAGATCGTCATCGGCATGGCCCACCGCGGCCGCCTCAACGTGCTGGTGAACACCCTCGGCAAGCAGCCGTCGATGCTGTTCGACGAGTTCGAGGGCAAGAAGAAGAGCGACCTGATCGCCGGCGACGTCAAGTACCACATGGGCTACTCGTCGGACGTCGCCACCCCCGGCGGCCCGGTGCATCTGACCCTCGCCTTCAACCCCTCCCACCTCGAGATCGTCAACCCGGTGGTCGAGGGCTCGGTGTATGCGCGCCAGGTGCGGCGCGGCGCATCCGGCATGCAGGAGGTGCTGCCGGTGCTGATCCACGGCGACGCCGCCGTCGCCGGTCAGGGCGTTAACCAGGAGATGCTCAACTTCTCCCAGACGCGCGGCTACGGCACGGGCGGCACGGTGCATGTCGTCGTCAACAACCAGATCGGCTTCACCACCTCCGACCCGCGCGACCTGCGTTCCTCGATCTACTGCACCGACATCTTCAAGATGGTCGAGGCGCCGATCTTCCACGTCAATGGCGACGATCCCGAGGCGGTGGCCTTCGTCACCCAGCTGGCGCTGGAATTCCGCCAGGAGTTCAAGAAGGACGTGGTGGTGGACATCATCTGCTTCCGCAAGCTCGGCCACAACGAGCAGGACGAGCCGATGGTGACGCAGCCGCTGATGTACAAGAAGGTCGCGGCGCACCCCGGCACGCGCAAGCTCTACGCCGAGAAGCTGGTCAGCCAGGGCGTCATCGCCGCCGGCGAGGACGAGCAGATGATCAAGGATTACCGCGCCGCGCTCGATGCCGGCAAGCATCTCTCCGATCCGGTGATCACCGACTACAAGAGCAGCAACGCGATCGATTGGTCGCCGCACGTGAATGTGCCCTACACCGAGAAGTGCGACACCACGGTGGCGGTCAAGGAGCTGCAGCGCCTCGGCCAGCGCCTCACGGAAGTCCCGGCGCACTTCGCCCTGCACCCGCGCGTGCAGAAGATCATCGACGACCGCCGGCTGATGCTGGAGGGCAAGCTGCCGGTGGACTGGGGCATGGCCGAGAACCTCGCCTACGCCACCCTGCTGGCCGCCGGCTACGGTGTGCGCATTTCCGGCGAGGACGCCAACCGTGGCACCTTCTTCCACCGCCACGCCGCCTTCCACGACCAGAACCGCGAGAAGTGGGACGAGGGCGTCTATCAGCCGCTGGCCCACATTCAGCCGGAGCAGGGCCGCTTCCAGTGCTGGGATTCGGTGCTGTCCGAGGAGGCGGTGCTGGCCTTCGACTATGGCTACGCCACCGCCACGCCCAACGAGCTGGTGATCTGGGAGGCGCAGTTCGGCGACTTCGCCAACGGCGCCCAGGTCGTCATCGACCAGTTCCTCAGCTCGGGCGAGGCGAAGTGGGGCCGTTCCTGCGGCCTGGTGCTGCTGCTGCCGCACGGCTACGAGGGCCAGGGTCCCGAGCACTCCTCGGCGCGCATCGAGCGCTACCTGCAGCTGTGCGCCGACTTCAACTGGGAGGTCTGCATGCCCTCGTCGGCCAGCCAGATCTTCCACCTGCTGCGCCGGCAGATGCTGCGCAAGCAGCGGAAGCCGCTCGTCGTGTTCACGCCGAAGTCCCTGCTGCGCAACAAGGACGCCGCCTCGCCGCTTGAGGAGCTGGCCGACGGCACCTTCCAGACCGTGATCGGCGAGGTCGACGCGCTCGACGCCAAGAAGGTGACGCGCGTCATCTGCTGCGCCGGCAAGGTCTACTACGACCTCGTCAATGCCCGGCGCGAGCAGCAGGCCAACCACATCGCCATCGTGCGCACGCCGCAGCTCTACCCGATGGACGACCGCCGGCTGGCGGAGGAACTGCGGAAGTATCCGCACATGAAGGAGCTGGTGTGGTGCCAGGAGGAGCCCGAGAACCAGGGCGCCTGGTACGCCAAGCACCACACCCTGCTGCCGCTCATCAAGAAGGGCCAGTCCCTGCACGTCGTCTCCCGCCCGGCATCCACCTCGCCGGCGGTCGGCAGCGCCGCCAAGCATGCCGAGCAGCAGAAGCAACTCATCGCCGCCGCACTGGGCGCGCTCAAATAAAACGCACGGAGCTCAATCATGTTGATCGAAGTCAAAGTCCCGCAACTGTCCGAATCCGTCGCCGAGGCGACGCTGGTCAGCTGGCACAAGAACGTGGGCGACGCCGTCGCCCGCGACGAAAACCTGATCGATATCGAGACCGACAAGGTGGTGCTGGAACTGCCGGCGCCCGATGCCGGCGTGCTGGTGGAGGTCGTCAAGGGCAACGGCGAAAGCGTCGTCTCGGGCGAACTGATCGCGCGTATCGACACCGCCGCCAAGGCGACCGCCGCGCCCGCCAGGGCCGCGGCGAAGCCCGCGGCCGCGCCGGCCGCCGCGCCCGCCGCGGCTCCGGCGACGATGGGACCGGCGGCGCGCAAGGCGCTCGCCGAGAAGGGCATCGACGCTTCCGCCGTGCCGGGCACCGGCCCCGGCGGCCGCGTCACCAAGGCCGACGTGCTCGGCGCCGGCGCGCCCAAGGCCGCCGCCACCGTCCCGCCGGCGCCGACTTTTGCCGCTCCGGCCGCCGCGCTGCCCCAGCCGGCCGCGGTGGACGCCGACGCCATCGTCGGCGAACGCACCGAGCAGCGCGTGCCGATGTCGCGCCTGCGCGCGCGCGTCGCCGAGCGTCTGGTCCAGTCGCAATCGACCAACGCCATCCTGACCACCTTCAACGAGGTGAACATGGCGCCGGTGATGGAGCTGCGCAAGAAGTACGCCGAGAAGTTCGAGAAGGAGCACGGCGTGCGCCTCGGCTTCATGGGCTTCTTCGTCAAGGCCGCGGTCGCGGCGCTCAAGAAGTTCCCGGTCCTCAACGCCTCCGTGGATGGCACCGACATCGTCTATCACGGCTACTTCGACATCGGCATCGCCGTCGGCTCGCCGCGCGGCCTGGTGGTGCCGATCCTGCGCGACGCGGACCTGATGAGCCTCGCGCAGATCGAGAAGAAGATCGCGGAATTCGGCGCCAAGGCGAAGGACGGCAAGCTCACCCTCGAGGAGCTCACCGGCGGCACCTTCTCGATCTCCAACGGCGGCGTGTTCGGCTCGATGCTGTCGACGCCGATCATCAACCCGCCCCAGTCGGCGATCCTCGGCATCCACGCCACCAAGGACCGCCCGGTGGTCGAGAACGGCCAGATCGTCATCCGCCCGATCAACTACCTCGCCATGTCCTACGACCACCGCATCATCGACGGCCGCGAGGCGGTGCTGGGCCTGGTGACCATGAAGGAGGCGCTGGAAGACCCGGCGCGCCTGCTGCTCGACATCTGACTGGGAGGAGCCTGAGATGGCCAACAAGCAATTCGACGTCGTCGTCATCGGCGGCGGCCCCGGCGGCTACGTCGCGGCGATCCGCGCGGCGCAGCTTGGTTTCAGCACCGCCTGCGTCGAGTCGGAACCTTATGCCGATCCGAAGGGCGAGGTGCGCCTCGGCGGCACCTGCCTCAACGTCGGCTGCATCCCGTCCAAGGCGCTGCTGCGCTCCTCCGAGCTGTACGACGAGGCCAACCACGCCTTCGTCATGCACGGCATCACGGCGGAGAACGTCAAGATGGACGTCGCCACCATGGTGCGCCGCAAGGACAACATCGTCACCCAGCTCACCGCCGGCATCAAGGGCCTGTTCAAGAAGAACAAGGTCGCGCTGCTGGCCGGCCGCGGCTGCTTCGCCGGCCGCGAGAACGAAATGTGGCAGATCGCCGTCGCCGGCAAGGACGGCGCCACGGAGGTCGTGGACGCGAAGCACGTCATCGTCGCCACCGGCTCCAGCCCGCGCCACCTCGACGGCATCCCCGTCGATAACCAGACGATCTGCGACAACGTCGGCGCGCTCTCGCTCGACGCGGTGCCGCAGCGCCTCGGCGTGATCGGCGCCGGCGTCATCGGCCTGGAGCTCGGCTCGGTGTGGAAGCGCCTCGGCGCCGACGTCACCATCCTCGAAGCCTTGCCCGACTTCCTCGCCGCCGCCGATCCGGCCGTCGCCAAGGAAGCCTGGAAGACCTTCACCCAGAAGCAGGGCCTGAAGATCAACCTCGGCGTCAGGATCAACGGCGTCAAGGTCGGCAAGAAGGGGGTCAGCATCGATTACGAGGCCGGCGACGGCGCCTACACCCTCGAATGCGACAAGCTGATCGTCTCGGTCGGTCGCGTGCCGAACACCGCGGGACTCGGCTGCGACAACGTCGGCCTCAAGCTCGACGACCGGGGGCGCGTCGAGGTGGATGACCACTGCCGCACCAACCTGGAGAACGTCTGGGCGGTCGGCGACGTGATCCGCGGCCCGATGCTCGCCCACAAGGGCATGGAGGAGGGCGTCATGGTCGCCGAGCTGATCGCCGGCCAGGCCGGCCACGTCAACTACGACGCCATCCCCTGGGTGATCTACACCCATCCGGAGATCGCCTGGGTCGGCAAGACCGAGACGCAGCTCAAGAACGAGGGCGTCGACTTCAGGAGCGGCCAGATCCCGTTCCTCGCCAACGGTCGCGCCCTCGGCCAGGGCGACACCACCGGCTTCGTCAAGATGCTGGCCTGCGCGCAGACCGACCGCGTGCTCGGCGTGCATGTGATCGGCGCCAATGCCTCGGAGCTGATCGCCGAGGCGGTGGTGGCGATGGAGTTCGGCGCCGTCTCCGAGGACATCGCGCGCATCTGCCATGCCCATCCAACGCTCTCGGAAGTGATGCACGAGGCGGCGCTGGCCGTCGACAAGCGCCCGCTGCATTTCTAGAATCCGCAAGACCCAGCCTGCAGGGCGAACGGGGACAAGCCGTTCGCCCTTTTCTTTCATGACAGCCCATCGCATTCTCAACGTTCCCAAGGACGGCATGATCCGCGCCTTCGCCGCGGCGCTGGCCGCGCGCGGCATCGTCGCCGACGAGGCCCAGCAGGCGGCCGCCGTGCGCCTGCAGGCGTTCTACGACGACCTCGTCGCCTTCAAGGCGGCGCGGCGCAGCCGGCTCAGGAAACTGCTGGTGCATCCCGAACTGCCCAAGGGCGTCTGGTTCTGGGGCGGCGTCGGCCGCGGCAAGAGCTTCCTGATGGACTGCTTCTTCGACGCGGTGCCGTATCAACGCAAGCGGCGCGTGCATTTCCACGCCTTCATGCGCGAGATACATGAGCGCCTCAAGGCCATGAAGAACGAGGCCGACCCCCTGGCGAAGGTGGCGGCGCAGGTGGCGCGCGAGACGCGCCTGATGTGCTTCGACGAGTTCCACATTTCCGACATCGCCGACGCCATGATCCTCGCGCGCCTGATGCAGGCGCTGTTCGACGCCGGCGTGCTGTTCTGCATTACCTCGAACTACCCGCCCGACGGACTCTATCCCAACGGCCTGCAGCGCGAGCGCCTGTTGCCGACCATCGCCCTGCTCAACGAAAGGCTCGACGTCATCCGCATCGATGCCGGCATCGACTACCGCCTGCGCGCGCTGGAGCAGGCGGCGGTCTATCTGCTGCCGCAAGACGGCGATGCCACGGAGCTGCTGATGCGGACGTTTTCCCAGGTGGCGCACGGCGAAGGCCACGCGCGGCCGCTCGACGTGCTCGGGCGGGCCATTCCCGTCGTGCATCGCGCGCCCGGCGTGGCCTGGTTCGACTTCGCCGCGCTGTGCGAGGGACCGCGCTCCCAGAACGACTACCTCGACCTGGCGCACCGCTTCCATACCGTGTTCGTCTCCGGCGTGCCGCGCATGGGGGCGGAGATGGCCAACGCGGCGCGGCGCTTCACCTGGCTGGTGGACGTCTTCTACGACCACCGCGTCAAGCTGGTGGTGGCCGCGGCGGCTCCCGCCGAGGAACTCTACGTCGCCGGCCCGCAGGCGCACGAATTCGCGCGCACCGTGTCGCGTCTGGTCGAGATGCGCTCGCACGAATATCTGGCGAGCGCCCATCGCCGCTTCGAGACGCACGCGCCGGCAGTCTGAGCGGCGGGCGGCGTAGAATCCGCTGCTTCGCTTGATATGGATCATTGTTTCGCATGTCGCAGGAGCGTTACGGCATCCCGCTGGTCGACGCCATCAAGGCCGTCGCCGCCCAGTTGATCGTCTTGCACCATCTCGCCTGGTACTGGCCGATGGGCGATGGCGCCGCCGGCCTGGCGCCCTGGCTGGCCCGCGGCCAGGCCTGGCTCGCCGAGCATGGCCGCTATGCCGTCGCCGCCTTTCTCGCCGTCGGCGGCTATCTCGCCGCCGCCGCGCTCGCGCCGCGCGGCCTGCCCCCCGACAAGTCCCCCCTGTGCCTGATCGGCCAGCGCTACGCGCGCCTGGCCGCTCCCTACGCGGTCGCCCTGCTGCTGGCCATCCTTGGCGCCGCCTTGGCGCGCCAGTGGATGGAGCACGAGTCCATCGGCGCGGCCCCCGACATCTGGCGGGTGCTCGCCCATCTGCTGCTGCTGCACGACCTGCTCGGTTATGAGGCCCTTTCGGCGGGGGTCTGGTACGTCGCAATCGACTTCCAGCTGTTCGCCCTGCTCGTGCTGCTGCTCTGGGCGGCGCGCCTGTCCGGCCGCCACCGTCCCGCCGGCGCCGACTTTTTCGCCCCGCTGCTGGTGGCGGCGCTGGCGCTGGCCTCGCTGTTCCATTTCAACCGCGACGCGGCCTGGGACGACACGGCCCTGTATTTCTTCGGCGCCTACGCGCTCGGCGTCGGCAGCTGCTGGGCGGCGCGTTCCGCCATGCCCTACCGCGGACTGCTCGCCATCGCGCTGGTCGGCGGCATCGCCCTGACCGCGGACTTCCGGCCGCGTCTCGCCGTGGCGCTGGGCGTGGCGCTGGCCATCGGGCTGGCGCAGCTGCATCCGCGCCTGAGCGGCCGGCGTCCCCTCGCCGGTCTGAGCCGGACTTCCTATGCCCTGTTCCTCGTCCATTTCCCGGTCTGCCTGGTGGTCAGCGCGGCAATGCAGCGCTTTGCCCCGGAACCGGCGCGAAGCCTGGCGGGCCTGCTGCTGGCCTGGGGGGCGAGCAATGTCGCCGCCGTGCTGTTCCATCGCCATGTCGAGCGGCGTCTCGCCCGGTGGCGGCCGAGCCTGCCGCCTTGCCTGGCCATTCGTCAGGCGTGCTGAGGCCGGTCCGGCGGTTTTTTCCCGCCGTCCGCCCGCATGAGGCGCGGCGCCGTCTATCTCGCTGGTAATATCTAGGCGCATGACGCCGGATCGCACGAAAGTGCGGCCCGGATTTCCGGCCTCCGGCGGCCTGGCCGGAATCCCGCCGCCCGCGCCGGAGCGGCCTTGCGGTCGACAGGCAGTCGGTTAGAATCGGCCATCGTTTTTCGGAGAACGCTCCCGATGCTCCACGCTGGACAACCCGCGCCGCAATTCACCTTGCCCGACGCGGACATGGAACTGTTCGACTTCGCCTCGCTGCGCGGCAAGCAGCATGCGGTGCTGTTCTTCTATCCGAAGGACGGCACGCCCTATTGCACGCTGGAGGCCATCGATTTCTCCGACCACGAGAGCGAGTTCAACCGGCACGGTTGCGCGGTGATCGGCATCTCGCGCGACGACTGCCTGGCGCACGCCGACTTCCGCGACAAGCACGGCCTGTCGGTCCGCCTGCTCTCCGACGAAGACGGCGAGGTCTGCCGCAAGTACGGGGTCATGCATTACCGCGAGCACGACGGGCACAAGAAGCTCTGCCTGATCCGCTCCACCTTCATCATCGACAAGCATGGCGTGGTGCGCCATGCCCTCTACGACGTGAGTCCCAAGGGGCACGCCGCCGAGGTATTCCAACTCATCAAACAACTTTAATGCCTTGCGGCGGGAGCCTTACATGCAAATCGGCGAGAACACAGTCGTCACCCTCGAATATCGCGTCACCGACAGCGAGGGCAACCTCATCGACGCGGGCGAGCATCCCATCATCTACCTGCACGGCGGCCATGGCGGCATCTTCGAGAAGATCGAGGAGGAACTCGCCGGCCAGGCCGTCGGCTACAAGAAGGACATCCGCCTGCAGCCCGAGGAGGCCTTCGGCGAATACGATGCCGAACTGGTGACGGTGGAACCACGCGAGCTGTTTCCCGAGCAGATCGAGGTCGGCATGCAGTTCGAGCGCGCCACCGAGGACGACGACAACGACGGCGTCCTCTACACCATCACCGACATCGCCGAGGGCAAGGTGGTGGTGGATGGCAACCATCCGCTCGCCGGCATCGCGCTGGTCTTCTCCTGCACGGTCAGCGACGTGCGCGCCGCGACAGCCGAGGAAATCGCCCACGGCCATGTGCATGGCGCGGGCGGCCATCTTCACTGATCCGCTTTTTTCTCCGCCACCGTCCGGTCGGCGCCGACTTCTCCCGCCAGGCGGAAGGCCCAGGCGGCGATCGGCGGGCCGATGCTTTCCAGGATCGCCACCGAGGCCAGCACAATGGCGGCGAGCTGTTCCGCTTCCAGCGCGAACAGCCGGTGGGCCGTTTGCGCCAGGCCGATCGCCAGGCCGGCCATCGGTACCAGCAGCAGGCCCGTGGCCGCCGCCGGCCGCGCGGCGATGCCGAACAGGCGGCTGACGCCGAACACCGTCAGCCACTTCACGGCGATGCGGGTCGCCACCAGGGCGACGGCCACGCCGCCGAGCTCGGCGAGCGCATCGAGGTGGATGTGCGCGCCGGCATACACGAACAGCACGATGAAGAACAGCTCGAAGACCTCGCCGAAGGCGACGTCTGAGAGCAGATCGTCCTTTTCCAGCGTCTTCACCACCACGCCCATGGCCAGCGGCACGAACAGGGCCGACAGGTTGAGCGCCTTGGCGACGCCGAGGCCGAGCATGATCGCGCCGATGATCAGCGCCAGGCGGTACTGCTGCGCGCTGCGCGTGTAGCGCGCCAGTTCGACCAGGACGGCGCCGATCAGCGCGGCGACCAACAGCGAGCCGAGCAGCTGGTAGAGCGGCTGCAGGATCGCGGTCTGCCAGTCGGCTGACATCGTCAGGTGGCCCATCGGCAGCAGGGCCGAGAAGGCGAAGAAGGACAGCAGGTTGTTGAGGGCGACGAGTTCCTTGGTGCGCTCGGTGACCGGGCCGGCGGCGCCGACCTCGTGGGCGACGTGGATCAGGATCGCCGGCGACGAGGAAATGGCGATCGCGGCGGTGAGGCCCGCCACCAGGGTCGGCAGGCCGAGCCAGGAGAGCAGGGCGAAGCAGCCGAAGAAGGTCACCGTGCTTTCCAGCAGGGCGATGGTCAGCAGGCCCGGGTCGCGCAGCATGGCGCGCAGGTCGAGGGTGAGGCCGAGGCGGTAGAGGATCAGGCCGAGGGAGACGTTGATGATCGGCTGCACCAGGACGAGCGCCTCCTCGGTCAGCAGGTTGATGCCCGAGGGGCCGATCAGCAGGCCGACCGCCATGAAGCCGGTGATGCTGGGCAGCCAGGAAATGCGGTGGGCCAGGTAGCCGCCGAGCACGCCGGCGAACAGCAGCAGGCCGAAGGCGGCCTGGGTGTTGAAGGCGGGTGGCCAGTCGGGCAGGAAATCCATGTCGCGTCTATTCCGCCGCGAGCCGCTTGAGCGCGTAGAGCTTTTCGAGGGCCTCGCGCGGGCTCAGGCTGTCCGGGTCGAGGGCGCTGAGCGCCTCGACCGCCGGATGGGGCTCGGCCTGAAAACTCGGCGCTGGCGGGACGGTGGCGAACATGTCGGGCTGCGGCCCGGCGGCGGCCTCGCGGTTCTCCAGCTCGACCAGGCGGCGCTTCGCCTCGCGCAGCACGGCGGGCGGGATGCCGGCCAGCGCCGCGACCTGGATGCCGTAGGACTGCGAGGCCGGGCCGGCCTCGACGGCGTGCAGGAACACCACCGACTGGCCGTGCTCGACGGCGTCGAGGTGCACGTTGGCGCATTCCGGATGGTCGAGGGCAAGCCGCGTCAACTCGAAGTAGTGGGTGGCGAACAACGTCCAGGCGCGGTTCTTCTCGATCAGGTGGCGCGCGATGGCGAAGGCCAGCGCCAGGCCGTCGAAGGTCGAGGTGCCGCGACCGATCTCGTCCATCAGCACCAGCGATCTGTCGGTGGCGCCGTGCAGGATCGCCGCCGCCTCGGTCATCTCGACCATGAAAGTGGAGCGCCCGGAGGCGAGGTCGTCCGAGGCGCCGATGCGCGTGTGAATGGCGTCGAGCGGACCAAGCCGGCAGCTCGTCGCCGGCACGTAGCTGCCGCAGTGGGCGAGCAGGGCGATCAGCGCTGTCTGGCGCATGTAGGTGGATTTGCCGCCCATGTTCGGTCCGGTGACCAGCAGCATGCGCCGCGCCGGATGCAGGTCGAGGTCGTTGGCGATGAAGGTATCCACCTGGCGCTCGACCACCGGATGCCGGCCGTCGCGGATCTCGATGCAGGGATGCTCGACGAACTCGGGGCGGCAATAGTCGTGACGCCGCGCCGCCGTGGCGAAGGCGCACAGGCCGTCGAGCTGCGCGAGGGCGCGGGCGATGCGCTGCAGGGCGGCGATGTGCGCGGTCAGGTCATCGAGCAGCGCCTCGTAGAGCCGCTTCTCCAGCGCCAGGGCGCGGTCGTTGGCCGAGAGCGCCTTGTCCTCGAAGGCCTTGAGCTCGGGCGTGATGTAGCGCTCGGCGTTCTTCAGTGTCTGGCGGCGGCGGTAGTCGTCCGGCACCTTGTCGGCGTGGGCGTGGGTGACCTCGATGTAGAAGCCATGCACCTTGTTGTATTCGACCTTGAGGCTGGCGATGCCGCTGCGCTCCTTTTCGCGCGCTTCGAGGTCGAGCAGGTACTGGCCGCAGTTGGCCTGGATGCCGCGCAGCTCGTCGAGCTCGGCGTCGAAGCCCGCCGCGATGGCGCCGCCGTCGCGCAGCAGCGCGGGCGGCTCGGCGGCGAGGCTGCGGTCGAGGCGGGCCAGGCAGTCGGCCGGCACGGCGAGATCGGCGCCCAGCGCCGCCAGCAGGCCGGCGCGATCCGCCAGCAGCGCGGCGATGCCGGGCAGCGCGTGCAGCGTCTCGCGCAGCGCCGCCAGTTCTCTCGGTCGCGCGGACTTCAGCGCGATGCGCGCGCCGATGCGCTCGACGTCGGCGCTGCCGGCCAGCGCGGCCTGCAGCGCCTCCAGCGGTCCCGCGCCATCCGCGCCGAGCAGCTCGGCGATGGCGCCGTGGCGCGCGGCGGCGACGCTCCGGTCGGCGAGCGGGTGGTGCAGACAGTGGCGCAGCC
The DNA here is from genome assembly GCA_024709955.1 of Rhodocyclaceae bacterium. Taxonomy (GTDB): domain Bacteria; phylum Pseudomonadota; class Gammaproteobacteria; order Burkholderiales; family Rhodocyclaceae; genus Sulfuricystis. The sequence goes on along the minus strand of JANJVS010000178.1, from coordinate 6,090 downwards.
AGCGCGTGCCGAGGGCGGTGGCGCAGGTGTCGAGCAGGGAGAGCAGCGTCGGCGCCGGCTCGCCGCGCAGGGTTTCGGTGATTTCGAGATTGCGCCGCGTCGCCGCGTCGAGCCGCAGCCAGCTCGATTCGCGCTCCAGCGCCATGCCGGTGACGTGCGCCAGCGTCTGCAACTGGGTCGCCTGGGCGTAGCGCATCAACGCGCCGGCGGCGCCGAGCACGAGGCCGTGGTCCTCCTCGCCGGGCAGGTAGGCGGCGAGGTCGCGCGTGCCGAAGTGCGTCGTCAGCAGCTGGGTCGCGGCTGCGGCGTCGAAATGCCAGTCGGGGCGGCGGCGCGCGCGCTGCGCCTGGTCGTCCGGCAAGGACAACGCGCTGGTATCGCCGAGCAGGATTTCGGCGGGCTTGAGGCGCATCAACTGCGCGGGCAGGGCGCTGGCAGCCGTTTCCAGCAGGCGCAGCTCGCCGCTGGCGAGGTTGAGCCAGGCCAGCCCGACGCGCTGCCGGCCGCTGTTCATGGCGAGCAGCAGACTGTCGCTGCGGTCGTCGAGCAGCGCGGCATCGGTCAGCGTGCCGGGGGTGACGATGCGCACCACCTGGCGTTCCACCGGCCCCTTGCTGGTGGCCGGGTCGCCGATCTGCTCGCAGATCGCCACCGATTCGCCGAGCTTGACCAGGCGCGCCAGGTACTGCTCGCAGGCGTGATAGGGTACGCCCGCCATCGGGATCGGCTGGCCGGCGGACTGGCCGCGCTTGGTCAGCGTGATGTCGAGCAGGCGCGCCGCCCGCTCGGCGTCGGCGTGGAACAGCTCGTAGAAGTCGCCCATGCGGTAGAACAGCAGCACGTCCGGATGCGCCGCCTTGAGGCGCAGGTATTGCTGCATCATGGGCGTGTGGCGGGCGAGCTCTCCGTCGGTTGCGGTGGGGGCAGCGGTCATGGCAGGACGGGTGCCGGCGGCGCCGGCGGAGCGGAAAACGGCGGCGGATTATACCGCCCGCCGCCACGGGCACGGGCGGCGCTGGCGGCGGCGCGGGGGGCGATCCCTACTGAAACAGGCTCTTAGATGATGGGGAACGGGAAATACTTTTGCGACAGCCGGGAGTGCGTGCCGTCGGCGATGAGGCCGCGCAGGGCGGCGTCGATCTGCTGCCGCAGATTATCGGCATCGGGCTTGACGATCAGGTGCACGTCGCCCCCCAGTCCCTCCTGCGACAGTGGCGCGCCGAGAAACGCGTAGCCCTTGCCCGCTGGGGACTGCAGGAAGTTCAGGCCCTGCATGGTCGGGGCGAGGACCAGCGCGCAGCGTCCCGCCGCTAGGTTCTCGAAGGCCTGCTGGTTGGTGGCGCTGGGCAGGATCATCTCCGCCTGGCGCTGGGTGAGGCCTTGCAGGTAGCCGTGCTGCCGGCTGCCTTCGGTGACGCAGGTGCGCAGCTGACGGGCAATCGCCTCGGGCGCCGGCAGCTTTAGTCGCTCGGTGCCGATGAAACTGGAGGTCGAGCGCCAGTAGGCGATGCTGAACAGCACCTGGTTTTCCCGGTCCGGCGTCTTCAGGTAGTTGCCGATGCCGATGTCCGCCCGGCCGGCGGCGACCATGGGCAGGATTTCCGGGAACTTGCGCACCTCGAAACGGCACGCGCGCTTGAGGCGCTGGCAGATGGCATGGGCGATGTCGGCATTGAAGCCGACCAGCTCGCCTTTCTCGTCCAGATAAGAGAAGGGCACGGCCGTGCCGGTGATGGCGACGACGAGCGGCGGGCCTCCGGTCTGGCCGGAGGCCGCCGCGGGTGCGCAGACGAGCGCCGCCAGCAGAATTAGGTGACGCAGTTTGTCCATGTCCGCAGCCTCCCCCGATGTGCGACGCGGCCATTCTGCCGCAATTCCGCGCCGGGCGACAGGGGAGCGGGCGCTGCCCCGGGGGCGGCATGCTCCGCGGCCCGCTGGCGGGGGGACGCCACCGTGCCGCCAGCGCCGACTTTTCCGGGCCGGGCCGGGCGGCGGCGAGCTGTTAGAATCCACGACCGGCAAGCGTTTGCCGCGTTGCCCATTCGTCTTTTCCCCGATCGCCATGAAACGTACCCGTTTTTCCCGTCGCGCCAAGCAAACTCCAGATACCGAAGAACTGATTCGCCTCGCCACGCAGTTGAGCCTGTCCGGCAGCCGGGTCGAGGATGTCTTCTGGGAGCGCCGGCTGGCCGGGATCATCGAGCGCCTGCTGGAGAGCAACGACGAGGCGGCCCTGAACGCCGCCCTCGACCACCTCTACGGGGCCGGCGGGCGCGCCTACGACGAGCTGGCCGACATGGTCGAGTCCTGCGCCGAATATCGTCACCTTCCCTCCGCCGGCGCCGCGGGCGGACAGGACGCCCTGCTGTTCACCGCCCCGGTGCTGTCCTGGTCGCGTTATGCGATTCCCGCCGGGCCGATCGCGCCGGAGGTGCTGGCCAATCTGCGCGTGCAGCTGCAGGCCCATGTGCTGGCGGCCGACGTGCGCTTCGGCCTGGCCGACTTCTTCTACAGTCCCGACCAGCTGCCGCAAAGCTATTGCGAGACGGCGGCGCTGGCCGAGAAACTGACCAAGGCGGCCCTGCATGGCCGCGACCTCGCTCTCGATCCCGCCCAGATGGCGGAAACCATGAATTTCCTCTCCGATACCCGCTACCTGATCGGTGTGGTCAGCGCGCCGGTCGGCGCGCCGCTGTTCCGCTGGCAGGAAAAGGACGGCAACCGCACCGAGGCGCACAAGCAGTGGCGCGCCCAGGGCGGCGAGGCGCTGCGCCCGCTGCTGCCGGCCTGCGCCTTCGAGCCGCTGCTGCCGCAGCCCTTCCACGCGGCGGTGCGCGAGGCCGACCGGGCGTCGCGACCGTATTCGCTGCGCTCGGCGGTGGCCTTCCTGCAGACCACCCTCAACGTTTCCGCCGGCAACCTGCGCGCGGTGGTCGCCCCGTATTACGACCGGCAGATCGAGGAGTTCCGCATCGGCTTCACCCTCGACGATTCCGTCGAGGTCGTGCACGGCGTGGTCTGGCCGCTGCTGGAGAGCGAGGACGAGACTTCCGACCTGCCGGCCCAGATCGAGGCGGTGCTGCGCGAGGTCGGCGTGCGCGAGGTGCTGGTGCTCGACCATCGCTTCCCGCTCGAATACTGCGACGACTGCGGGGCGCCCCTCTACCCGAATCCCGAGGGCGAGCCGGTGCATGCCGAACTGCCGGAGCAGGAAGAAGAGGCGGCGCCCCGCCATCTGCACTGAGCCATGGCCGCCCCGTCGACTCTCGACGAGTTGATCGCGGCCTTGCGCTGCCTGCCGGGCGTCGGGCCGAAGTCCGCCCAGCGCATGGCCTACCACCTGCTGCAGCACGATCCGCGCGGCGCCGAGCGTCTCGGTCGGGCGCTCGACGCCGCGTTGAGAAACCTGCGCCCTTGCGCGCGCTGCAACAATTTCACCGAGGCCGAGGTCTGCGAGCGCTGCCTGTCGCCCAAGCGCGATCCCGCGCAGCTGTGCGTGGTCGAGATGCCGGCGGACCTCAACACCATGGAGCAGACCCACGCCTATCGCGGCCTCTACTATGTGCTGATGGGGCGCCTGAGTCCGCTCGACGGCGTCGGTCCGCGCGAACTCGCTTTCGACCGCCTGCTGGCGCGCGCCAGCGACGGCGTGGTGAAGGAGGTGATTCTCGCCACCAACCTGACCCACGAGGGCGAGGCCACCGCCCATTACCTTGCCGAGATGCTGCATGCGCGCGGCGTCAAGGTCAGCCGCATCGCGCGCGGCCTGCCCGTCGGCAGCGAGCTCGAATACTCGGATGCCGCCAGCGTGGCCCAGGCCTTCCTCGAACGGCGGGATTACTGATGAAGCCGCTGGCCGGGGTGCGCGTCGTCGAACTGGGCACGCTGATCGCCGGTCCCTTCTGTAGCCGCATCCTCGCCGAGTTCGGCGCCGAGGTGGTCAAGATCGAAGCGCCGGGAGAGGGCGATCCGCTGCGCAAATGGCGCAAGCTCTATCCCGATGCGACCGGCACCTCCCTCTGGTGGCTGGTGCAGGCGCGCAACAAGAAGTCGGTCACCGCCAACCTCAAGCATCCGGACGGGCTGGCGATGGTGAAGCGCCTGATCGCCCGCGCCGACATCGTCGTCGAGAACTTCCGCCCCGGCGTGCTGGAAAAGCTCGGTCTGGGCTGGGACGTCCTCTCGGCGCTCAATCCGGGGCTGGTGATGGTGCGCCTGTCGGGTTTCGGCCAGACCGGCCCGCTGGCCGGCCAGCCGGGTTTCGGCGCCATCGGCGAGTCGATGGGCGGTTTGCGCTACGTGACCGGCTTCGCCGATCGCCCCCCGGTCAAGACCGGGGTGTCGATCGGGGACGGCATCGCCTCCCTGTGGGGGGCGATCGGCGCCCTGATGGCCTTGCGCCACCGCGAGGTCGGCGGCGGCAAGGGGCAGGTGGTCGATGTCGCCCTATACGAGGCGGTGTTCGCCATGATGGAGAGCACGGTGCCGGAGTTCGACGTGTTCGGCTTCGTGCGCGAGCGCACCGGCAACGTCATGCCCGGCATCACCCCGTCCAACACCCATACCAGCCGCGACGGCAGGCACCTGATCATCGGCGCCAACGGCGACGCCATCTTCCGCCGCTTCATGCAGGCCATCGGCCGCCCCGACCTCGCCGCCGACCCGGAACTGGCCGATAACGCCGGCCGCGACCGGCGGGCGACGGAAATCTACGGCGTCATCGATGCCTGGGTAGCCGCACACGATGCCGAGACGGTATTGAGCGTCGCGGCGCAAGCGGGGGTTCCGGCCAGCCATATCTTTTCGGTCGCCGACATGTTTGCCGACCCGCAGTATGCGGCGCGCGGCATGCTCGAATGGGCCAGGCTGCCGGACGGAAAACCCTTCCGCATCCCGGCTGTGGTGCCAAAACTCGGTGATACGCCGGGAAGCACGGAATGGCTGGGACCTGCGCTGGGTGAGCACACGGATGCGATTTTGGCCGAACTGGGGTATTCGGCCGCTGAAATCAGCGACATGCACCGCAATGGCGCGGTCTGATTGCCCCGGAGTATAAGGCTGCGGCAATCCGCGCTTTAATCCGACATTGCACTTCGGTATAATCGGCGGGTTTTTCGCGATTGCATTCTCACTCTTCAGGAAACCACCATGAGCTGTGACGACAAAGTGGATTGTGGCAGACGGCGCCTGCTGGTAGCGACGTCGGTAGCCGGCGGTGTTGCTGGAGTAGCGGCCGCGATTCCGTTTGTGAGCACATTCGCGCCGTCGGAGCGGGCGAAATCGGCGGGGGCGCCTGTCGAGGTCGATGTGAGCAAGCTCGCTCCCGGCCAGATGATGACCGTCGAATGGCGCGGCAAGCCGGTATGGATCATCCATCGCACCAAGGAAATGATCGACGCGCTCGCCAAGCTCAACGACAAGGTCGCCGATCCGCAGTCGGACCGGCCGATGCAGCCGGCCTACGCCAAGAACGAGCACCGTTCGATCAAGCCCGAGTACCTCGTGGCGATCGGCATCTGCACCCACCTGGGCTGCTCGCCGACGGAGAAGTTCAAGACCGGGGCCGAATCGGGCATCGACGCCGACTGGCAGGGGGGCTTCCTGTGTCCGTGCCATGGCTCGACCTTCGACTTGGCCGGGCGGGTGTACAAGAGCAAGCCGGCGCCGGACAACCTCGAGGTTCCGCCGCACTACTATCTTTCCGACGCCAAGATCCTGATTGGCGAAGACAAGAAGGGAGCCTAAGGCATGGGTGCCGCCACCGAAAAATACAAGTCCGACGGCACGACCGCCGGCAACCTGCTGGAGTGGGTCGACGCCCGCTTCCCGCTGATGGCCCTGTGGAACGACCACCTGGCCAAGTACTACGCCCCCAAGAACTTCAACTTCTGGTATTTCTTCGGCTCGCTGGCGCTCCTGGTGCTGGTGATCCAGATCGTCACCGGCATCTTCCTGGTCATGCACTACAAGCCGGACGCAGCGCTGAACGCCAACGGCGTGCCGGTCGCCTTCGCTTCCGTCGAGTACATCATGCGCGACGTGCCCGGTGGCTGGTTGATCCGCTACATGCACTCGACCGGCGCCTCGGCG
>JANJVS010000154.1 GCA_024709955.1 Rhodocyclaceae bacterium | reverse complement strand
TGATGCCGGGCATTTCGGCATGAACGACGTAGGCCTTGTCCTGTTCCTTCACATCGACCTTGATGTCGGGCGCCTCGGCCGGCAAGCCATATTCCACGGGCCTGACGAAGAAGCCGCGGAAGAAATCGTCCAATGGATCTTTACGAATCAGCGGGTTCATGACATTCCTCCTTTCTTGCTTGCTGCCACTACATAACTAGCCGGATTCATGGGGGATTTCAAGGCCGGATATGATGGCGGCCTGCGTGCGGAAACCGGGAAATGAATGAAGCCAAAAAGTCGGCGCTGATGGGACGGAGAGTCTCTCTCCCACGCGGGCATGCCGCCGGCTAGGCTCTTTCCAGGCCCAGCAGCAGGATCGCGTCCCGGTTGGTCCAGGAAAAACAGGCGGCCGCCGCCTCGCGCCAGGGCAGCCAGCGATGATCCCGGTGTTCGCCGGGCGCGGTGGCGACGGCGGTGCCGGACGGCACGCGCAGGCTGAACACATGCTCGATGTTGTGGGTGACGCCGGCCGGATAGCGGTCGCGCCAGAGTTCGAGAATCTCAAAGCGGTTGCTCAGGCGCCAGTCGGCCAGATCGCTTTCCGCACAGGCAATACCGGTTTCCTCGGCGACTTCGCGTACCGCCGTGGCGGCGAGGGACTCGCCGTCCTCCTGGCTGCCGGTGACCGACTGCCAGAAGCCCGGGTGGGCGGCGCGTTCCAGCAGCAGAACGTTCAGGTCGGGGTCGTGGATGACGACCAGCACGGAGACGGGCTTCTTCGTGCCAGGCATGGCCGGCTCAGGCGATATCGGAAAGCCAGTTGATGCCGTCGGCCATCATGTCCACGAAGCACCAGAACGGAATGCCCTGTTCGCGCCATTCGTTGGCGGCGGCCTCGAAGACCTGCAGGGCCTGCACGAAGTCGGCCTCGGCGCGGCCGTGGATGCCGTCGCAGTGCTCCAGGATCACCACATAGCCCTCGGCGGGGCGCCAGCCGAGGTCGGCGAGGCAGTCCATCAGGGCATCCCAGTTGAAGCCGAATCCCTCGGGGAAGGCCATGGCCTTGCCGATCGCCTGCAGCAGCTCGTGCTTGTCGCGCGCGCCGGAAAGATCGACGCGGAACACCGCGAAGCCGTTCTGCTCCGCCGCCGCGACCAGGCCGGCTTCGCCGTCGCCCGGCATGTGATAGACGCTGGCGTGTTCCACCCTGGCCAGCAGGGCGGCGTAACTGGTGTCGGTCATGGCCGGATCTTCCTGAAGCTGCGGTAGTGGTCGGCCGTGTAGTAGCAGGCCGCCGGGCGGGTCGGCGGTTCGCCGCCGCAGACGATGCGCCGGGCGCCGCGATGGGAAACGCCGGGCGTGCGCACGGTGTATTCGCGGTAATGGCCGCGCGGCTGGATTGGCAACAGTTTCTCGAAGTTGTTGAAGACGATGCCGTCGCGCTTGTGCGGGAAGGGGCCGCCCTGGGCGATCAACTGCAACGTCGCGCGCGCCTCGGGCGGCAGGTCCGCGCTGGCGATTTCCTGCGCCTGGGCGAGGCCGAGAAAGCCGGCCAGGCACAGGGTCAGGAGGGTGTGGAGCATGGGCGCGATCAGCCCTTGGCGACTTCGACCTGCGTCTCGATCTTCTGGCGCAGGCGGATGTGCAGTTCGCGCAGCTGCTTCTCGTCCACGCCGGAGGGCGCGTCGGTCAGCAGGCACTGGGCGCGCTGGGTCTTCGGGAAGGCGATCACGTCGCGGATCGACTCGGCGCCGGTCATCATGGTGACGATGCGGTCGAGGCCGAAGGCCAGGCCGCCGTGGGGCGGCGCGCCGTACTTGAGCGCGTCGAGCAGGAAGCCGAACTTGAGGCGCTGCTCCTCCTCGCCGATGCCGAGCGCCTCGAAGACGCGCGCCTGCACGTCGGCCTTGTGGATACGCACCGAGCCGCCGCCGATTTCCCAGCCGTTGAGGGCAAGGTCGTAGGCCTTGGCGAGGCACTCGCCCGGGTTGGTCTTCATCAGCTCGTCGTGGCCGTCCTTCGGCGAGGTGAAGGGGTGGTGGCAGGCGGTCCAGCGCTTGTCTTCCTCGTCGTACTCGAACATCGGGAAGTCCACGACCCAGAGCGGCTCCCAGGCCTTGCCATTGACGTAGCCCTTCTCGTGGCCGATCTTGATGCGCAGGGCGCCGAGGGCGTCGTTGACGACCTTGGTCTTGTCGGCGCCGAAGAAGATCAGGTCGCCGGATTGGGCATTGGTACGGTCGATGATGGTGCGCAGCGCGTTTTCGTGCAGGTTCTTGACGATCGGCGACTGCAGGCCTTCCTCGTTGAGCTTGGTCGCGTCATTGACCTTGATGTAGGCGAGGCCCTTGGCGCCGTAGATCTTGACGAACTCGGTGTGGCCGTCGATCTCGCCGCGGGTGAGCGAAGCGCCGCCGGGGATGCGCAGCGCCGCGACGCGGCCGCCGGAAGTGGCCGGGCCGGAGAACACCTTGAAGGCGACGTCGGCGACGGCGTCGGTGACCTCGGTAAGCTCCAGCGTCACGCGCAGGTCGGGCTTGTCGGAGCCGAAGCGGCGCATCGCCTCCGCGTAGCTCATGCGCGGGAAGGGATCGGGCAGGTCGACGTCGATGGCGTCCTTGAAGACGTAGCGGATGAGTTTCTCGATCAGGCCGGTGATCGCGGTCTCGTCCATGAACGAGGTCTCGATATCGACCTGGGTGAATTCGGGCTGGCGGTCGGCGCGCAGGTCCTCGTCGCGGAAGCACTTGGTGATCTGGTAGTAGCGGTCGTAGCCGGCCACCATCAGCAGCTGCTTGAAGAGCTGCGGCGACTGGGGCAGGGCGAAGAACTGACCCGGATGCACGCGCGAGGGCACCAGGTAGTCGCGGGCGCCTTCGGGCGTGGACTTGGTCAGCATCGGCGTCTCGATGTCGATGAAGCCGTGGTCGTCGAGGAAGCGGCGGAAGGCGCGCGCCGTCTTGTAGCGCAGCATCAGGTTCTTCTGCATCTGCGGGCGGCGCAGGTCGATGACGCGGTGCGTCAGACGCACGTTCTCGGAAAGATTCTCTTCGTCGAGCTGGAAGGGCGGCGTGGCGGCCGGGTTGAGGATCTCCACTTCGTGGCAGAGGATCTCGACCTCGCCCGAGGCCATGTTGGGATTCTCGGTGCCGGCGGGACGGCGACGCACCTTGCCGGTGATCTTCAGCACGAACTCGTTGCGCACCGCCTCGGCCAGCTTGAACATCTCGGGACGGTCGGGATCGCAGACCACCTGGGCGATGCCCTCGCGGTCGCGCAGGTCGATGAAGATCACGCCGCCGTGGTCGCGGCGGCGATGATTCCAGCCGCAGAGGGTGACGATCTGGTCGACGTGGCCGGCGTTCAGTTGGCCGCAGTAGTGAGTACGCATGGGAGTTTCCGTTCAGGTTCTAAAAGTCGGCGCTGGCGGCACGGTGTCCGGGGCGCCGGGATGGGTCATTCGTTCTGGGCGCGGCCGACGAGATTGGGATAGCGCCGTTGCGGCGGAACCACGCCCATCGAGACGATGTACTTCAAGGCATCGTCGACGCTGATGTCAAGTTCGATGGTTTCGCTTTTCTTCACAAAAAAGAAGAAGCCGTTGACCGGACTCGGCGCGGTCGGGATGAAGACGCTGACATGCTCGTCCCTGAGCATTTCGCTGATCTGGGGTGCCGGGCTGCCGCTCTGGAAGGCGACCGACCAAGCTTCCGGGTGCGGATAGCGCACCAGCAGCACCTTGCGGAAGGCCTCGCCGTTGCCGGAGAACAGGGTGTCGCTGACCTGCTTGACGCTGTAGTAGATCGACTTCACGACCGGGATGCGCGCCAGCACGCCTTCCCAGAAGCGCACCAGCTTCTGGCCGATGATGTTTGCGGTCACCAGGCCGGTCAGGAAGACCACGAGCAGTGTCAGCAGGGCGCCCGCGCCCGGGATGTGGAAGCCCAGCAGGTTCACCGGGTGCATCGTCTCCGGAAGCAGGCGCAGGGACTGGTCCATGGTGCCGACGATGGCCGTCAGCACCCAGGCGGTGATCACGAGCGGGATCCAGATCAGGAGTCCCGTGATGAAGTATTTTTTCAGGGGAGTCTCGCCGGCCGTTAGTTACACGCGCATGAACCCGAGCCACCCTGGCAGGGCGGCGGGTTGTCGGACTTGGGCGCGGGCTTGGCGCCGCCCTTGAAGTCGGTCTGGTACCAGCCGCTGCCCTTGAGCTGGAAACCGGCGGCGGTGAGTTGCTTGCTGAAATTCTCGGTCTTGCACTCCGGACATTGAGTCAGCGGGGCGTCGGACATCTTTTGCAGGACGTCCTTCTCGAAACCGCATTGGCTGCAACGGTAAGCGTAGATGGGCATGGAATATCTCCGGGGAAATTTTGCAAATTATATAAGCGCCTGAGCGAAAAGACATTCGCCGCCCCCATAAATGGGTGCGGAGGCGCGGGGAATCAAGCCTAGATCAGGCCGAGGTAGGTCTGGTTGAGCTGTTTTCCCCAGAAGAGGGCAATTAGGCCTGCGGCGGCCAGGTAGGGACCGAACGGAATCGGCACGTTGCGGCCATGGCGGGCCAGGACGATCAGGATAATGCCGACCACGGCGCCGACGAAGGATGAGAGGAGAATGACCGCCGGCAGCATCTGCCAGCCGAGCCAGGCGCCGATGGCTGCCAGCAGCTTGAAGTCGCCATAGCCCATGCCCTCCTTGCCGGTGGCGAGCTTGAACAGCCAATAGACGGACCAGAGGGACAGGTAGCCGGCGGCGGCGCCGATCACAGCCTGGGACAGGGGAGCGAAGGTGGCGTCGAGATTGAACAGCAGGCCGGCCCAGACCAGGGGCAGCGTGATGTCGTCCGGCAGCAGTTGCCTGTCGAAATCGATGAAGGTCAGGGCGATCGCCGCCGCGATGAAAAGCAGGGCGCCGATGCTGGCCAGGCTGAAGCCGAAGCGCCAGGCGGCAAGACCGAACAGCAGGCCGGTAAGCGCCTCGACGAGGGGGTAGCGGGGGCTGATGGCCCGGCCGCAGCCCTTGCAGCGGCCCCTGAGAATCAGATAGCTCAGGATCGGGATGTTTTCGAGCGCACTCACCGAATGGCCGCAATGGGGACAGCGGGAGCGCGGCGATACCAGGGACAGCGGTTCGAAGACCGGTGCCGGCGCACCGGCGTATTCGGCGCACTGGGCCTGCCAGTCGCGTTCCATCATGATCGGCAGGCGGTGGATGACGACGTTGAGAAAGCTGCCGATGAGCAGTCCGAACACGGCGCAGGCGACGATCAGCGTCGCCGGATCGTTGATGGGCATGGAGAATGCCTAGACGACCGCGCCGAGCTTGAAGATCGGCAGGTACATGGCGACGATGATGCCGCCGATCAGCACGCCCAGCACGACCATGATCAACGGCTCCATCAGGCTGGAAAGCGAGGCGACCGCGTCATCCACCTCGGCCTCGAAGAAGTCCGCGACCTTGCCGAGCATGGCGTCGAGCTGGCCGGACTCCTCGCCGATCGACACCATCTGCAGCACCATGTTCGGAAAGACGTTGGTGTTCTGCATCGCGACCGTCAGGCTGGAACCGGTGCTGATTTCGGATTTGATCTGTAGCGTGGCCTGCTTGTAGATATAGTTGCCGGATGCGCCGCCGACCGAGTCGAGGGCTTCGACCAGCGGCACGCCGGCGGCGAACATCGTGGACAGGGTGCGCGTCCAGCGGGCGATGGTCGCCTTGCGAATGACTTCGCCGAAGATCGGCAGGCGCAGCGCCAGCTTGTCCATGAATATCTGCACCGGCAGGGAGCGTTTCCAGGTGTAGAGGAAACCGTAGATGCCGCCGCCGATGAGCGGGAAGATGATGTACCAGTTGGCGACGAACCAGTCGGAAATCGCCATGACCACCAGCGTCGGCCCCGGCAGGTCGGCGCCGAAGCTGGTGAATACTTGCTTGAATTGGGGCACGACGAAAATCATGATCACCGCGGTGACGATGAAGGCCACCACGAGCACCGAGATCGGGTAGAAGAGGGCGCTCTTGATCTTGCCGATGATCGCCTGGGTCTTTTCCTTGTAGGTGGCAAGACGATCGAGCAATTGATCGAGAATGCCAGCCTGTTCGCCGGCCTCGACGAGGTTGCAATAGAGCTGGTCGAAGTAGAGCGGGAACTTGCGGAATGCCTGGTTCAGCGCCGAGCCGGTTTCGACGTCGGTCTTGATGTCGAACAGCAGCTTGCCCACCGCCGGGTTGCCTGCCCCCTTGCCGACGATGTCGAAGGCCTGCAGCAACGGTACGCCGGACTTCATCATGGTCGCCATCTGGCGGGTGAAGAGCGTGACGTCCTTGTCGGTGACCTTGCCGCCGGACTTGAAGGAAATCTTCTTGATCTTGCCGACCATGATGCCCTGGCGGCGCAGGGTGGTGCGGACGACCGTTTCCGATGCCGCGCGCAATTCGCCGCGCACCTGTTTGCCGGTCTTGTCCTTGCCCTCCCAGGCAAACGTGGTCTGCTGCTTGTCGTCCTGTTTTTCGGTGGCCATGCCCGCTCCTTAGCCCTTATCCGGACGATGATGCCTTGCCACTCCTGGCTTGTAAAGGCCGAATAACCGCAGCCGCGGCCGTATTTGTCGTTCCCGGCTCAATGGCGGTGGATTTTGACGATTTTGACGCGGCGATTCTCGGTCTGGACGATTTCCATCGGGATGCCGTTGATGCGCAGGCCGACGCCGATTTCCGGTATGTCACGCAGATGCTCGATGATCAGGCCATTGAGGGTCTTGGGGCCATCGAGGGGAAGATCGAGGTCGAGCTGGCGATTGATCTCCCGCAGACTGTGGCCGCCGTCGACCAGGGCGACGCCGTCGGTGTCCCAGCCGCAGGTCGCCACGCTGCCCGGCATGCTGGTGGTGAACTTGCCGACGATTTCCTCGACGATATCCTCGATCGTCACGAGGCCGCGCAACTCGCCATATTCGTCGACGACCAGACCGAAGCGCTGGCGGTTTTCGCGGAAGAAGCGCAACTGGGCATATACCGGCGTCGCGGCGGGAATGAAATACGGGGCGATCAAGCTCTCGCGCAGGTGCTCGCGGCTGATTGCGCTGCCCATGGCGCCCGCCAGCAGCCGGCGCAGGTGGATGACGCCGATGACATTGCTGGGCTCGCGCTCGTATACCGGCAGGCGGGTATGGAAGCTGGTGGCGAGTTTTTCGCGGATCTCGTCCAGTGGGGCGGCGATGTCGAGGCTTTCGATCTCGCCGCGGGGAGTCATGATGTCCTCGACGCTGACATGTTCGAGATCGAAGAGGTTGATGAGGATGTCGCGGTGCGCCGATGGCACGAAGTGGCTCGACTCGAGCACCACGGAGCGCAGTTCGTCGGTGGTGAGCCCGGTGTTTTCCCTGCCCTTGGGGGTCAGGCGCAACAAGCGCAACAGGCCGGCGGCGAACAGATTGACGAACCAGACGATGGGGTAGCTGGCGCGCAACAACGGCCAGAGCAGGAACGACAGCACGACCGCGAGGCGGTCGGCATTGGCCGCGCCGACAATCTTGGGGGTGATTTCGGAAAAAACCAGGATGATGAAGGTGACGAACAGGGTGCCGGCGGCCAGCGCCCACTCTTCTTCGCCAAACAGTTCGATGGCGATGATCGAGACCAGGGTGGCGGCGGCCGCATTGACGAGGTTGTTGCCGAGCAGGATCACGCCCAGCATCTTGTCGGTGCTGGCGAGAAGTTCGACCGCGAGGCGCGCGCCGCGATGCCCCTGCTGGGCAAGGTGGCGCAGCCGGTAGCGGTTCGCCGCCATCATGCTGGTCTCGGTCATCGAAAAGAAGCCCGAGAGCACCAGCAGGACCACCAGCGCCAGGGAAAGCGCCGAGAGGGGGTATTCCTCCATCAGGCTGGGCGGCCGAGGATGACCTCGAGGACGAAGCGGCTGCCGACGTAGGCGAGCAGAAGCACCGCGAAACCGGCGAGCGTCCAGCGCAAGGCGGTACGGCCACGCCAGCCGTAACGCTGGCGGCCGACCAGCAGGGCGCCGAAGATCAGCCAGGAAAGCACGGCGAACACGGTCTTGTGGTTGATGGGCAAAGCCTTGCCGAACAGGTGCTCGGAAAACAGCACGCCCGACAGCAGCGTCAAGGTCAGCAAGCCGAATGCGATGTTGATCAGCCGGAACAGCAGGGCTTCCATCGTCAGCAATGGCGGCAACCCGGCAAAGAGCGGTGTCAGGCGTCCGCGGTGCAGGCGCTTTTCGGTGACGGCCATCAGGATCGCGTGCAGGGCGGCCAGCGTGAACAGGCTGTAGGCGAGCATGGCCATGAGGAAGTGCAACCTGAAGGTCAGGGAGGCCGCATTGGCAAGCAAGTGCTGACCGGGCAACAACCAGGGCAGCAGCGTGCAGATGGCCGCCAAGGGCAGGCCGAGCATTTGCAGCCCCTCCATGCGGGCGTAGAAGCTTTCGATCCAGTAGAGGGCGACCGCCAGCCAGGTCATCATCGACAGGGCAACGGCGAAGCCGAAGCGCATGCTGCCGTCCCCTTGGGGAAAAATTCCCATGCCCAAGGCCAGGCCATGAAAAACCAGGGCCACCGCCAGCCAGGAACGCTCCCACAAGGCAAGGCCCCTGACGGGCTGGTCGAGCAGGGCGCCGCGCCAGCGCGTCCGCCAGAAGTGCGCGGCAAGCCCCATATAGAGGGTGGCGGCGGCGAAATGCGCCAATGGCGAATGCAGTAGAATCGACGGCATGTTTGAAGTCTACACCAAGCCTTTGCTTGGCTCTTCGCGGAAACGTCCGCCTACCCGGCCACCATGCTCGATAATCTGACCCAACGACTCGCCAAGGTCGTCAAAACCCTGCGCGGCCAGGCTCGCCTGACCGAGGAAAACATCGCCGACATGCTGCGCGAGGTGCGCATGGCCCTGCTGGAGGCCGATGTCGCGCTGCCGGTGGTCAAGGACTTCATCGCCCGGGTCAAGGAAAAGGCGGTCGGCCATGAGGTGATCGGTTCGCTGACGCCGGGCCAGGCGCTGGTCGGTGTGGTGCATCGCGAACTGACGGAGCTGATGGGCGGCGCCAAGGCCGAGCTCAACCTCGCCTGCCAGCCGCCGGCGATCATCCTGATGTCCGGCCTGCAGGGCGCGGGCAAGACGACCACCACCGCCAAGCTCGGCAAGTGGCTCAAGGAGCGCCAGAAGAAGAAGGTGCTGGCGGTGAGTTGCGACGTTTATCGTCCTGCGGCCATCGAGCAGCTGAAGACCGTGTCGGCGCAGGCGGGCATCGACTTCTTTCCCGCGGCGCCGGGCCAGAAGCCGGCCGAGATCGCCGCCGCCGCGCTCGACTACGCCAGGCGCCATTTCCACGACGTGCTGTTCGTCGATACCGCCGGCCGTCTTGCCATCGACGAAGCGATGATGCAGGAGATTCGCGAGCTGCATGCCCAGCTCAAGCCGATCGAAACCCTGTTCGTGGTCGATGCGATGCTCGGCCAGGACGCGGTGAATACCGCCAAGGCCTTCAACGAGGCGCTGCCGCTGACCGGCGTGATCCTCACCAAGCTCGACGGCGACGCGCGCGGCGGCGCGGCACTCTCGGTGCGCCACGTCACCGGCAAGCCGCTCAAGTTCGCCGGCGTCGGCGAGAAGTTGGCCGGCATCGAGGAGTTCCACCCCGAGCGCATGGCGAGCCGCATCCTCGGCATGGGCGACATTCTCGGCCTCGTCGAGGAGGCGCAGCGCGGCGTCGATCAGGAGAAGGCGCAGGACTTCGTCAAGAAGATGAAGTCCGGCAAGGGCTTCGATCTCAACGACTTCAAGGACCAGATCGGCCAGATGCGCAGCATGGGTGGCATCGGCGCCCTGCTCGATAAGCTGCCGGCCCAGTTCGGGGCGCTGGCGCAGCAGGCCGGCGGCCAAGTGGAGGACAAGGCGGTGCGCCGCATCGAGGGCATCATCAACTCGATGACGCCGGCCGAGCGCGCCAAGCCTGAGATCATCAAGGCCAGCCGCAAGCGTCGCATCGCCGCCGGCGCCGGCGTGCAGGTGCAGGAAGTGAATCGATTGCTCAACCAGTTCGAGCAGTCGCAGAAGATGATGAAGCAGTTCACCAAGGGCGGCATGGCGAAGATGATGCGCGGCATGAAGGGCCTGATGGGCGGCGGCATGCCCGGTCTGCCGCGCTGATCCACCGTCCCGCCAGCGCCGACTTTTATCGTTGCGCCTGGATGACGCGCGCGCCCCAGGACCAATGCTTTTCCCAGGCGGCGCGCACCAGGGTTGGATATTCCGGCCGGCCGAGGCTGCCGTTGTAGCGGCCGAGGGCACGGAACAGGTCACCGTTCTCGATGTCCAGATAGTGGCGCAGGATGGTGCAGCCGAAGCGCAGGTTGGTGCGCAGGTGGAACAGGTTGCTATCCGGGTTGCCGATCAGCTTGAGCCAGAAGGGCATCACCTGCATGTAGCCGCGGGCGCCGGCCGACGACACCGCGTATTTGCGGAAACCGCTTTCCACCTGGATCAGACCGAGCACCAGTTGGGGATCAAGGCCGGCGCGCTGTGCCTCGTAGCGCACGGTCTTGAGGAATTCGAGGCGCGCCGCGCGGTCCGGTATGCGCTTCTCCAGGCGCCGCGACATTTCCGTCAGCCAGTCGATCTTGTCCTCGATGCTGTCGAAGCGCGGCTCGGGAGCGGCACGGTCGGAGACCGTCGCATGCAGGGCGGCCTGCACGCTGGCGGCGAGAGGCTCGTACTTCTGGGCGCCGGCCCAGACCGGAGCGGCCCAGGCCAGCAGCAGGCAGAGTGGTAACCTCAGCCGCATGCCTTCTGGCGGGCCAGTGCGGCGATTTCCGTCAAGGGGACTTTCGTCGCCGCCTCGTCCCGGCGGTGCTGGTATTCGACCATCCCCTCTTTCAGGCCGCGGTCACCGATGGTGATGCGGTGGGGCACGCCGATCAACTCCCAGTCGGCGAACATCACGCCGGGACGCTCGTCGCGGTCGTCGAGGATGACGTCGATGCCCGAGACGACGAGCTTCTCGTAGAGCTCGGTCGCCGCCTGGCGGACGGCCTCCGATTTGCCCCAGCCCACCGGGCAGATCGCCACGGTAAAGGGGGCGATGCTGTCGGGCCAGATGATGCCGCGCGCGTCGTGGTTCTGTTCGATGGCCGCGCCGACCAGACGCGTCACGCCGATGCCGTAGCAGCCCATGACCATCAGCTGCGGTTTGCCGTTCTCGTCGAGATAGGTGCAGTTCATCGACGCCGAGTATTTGGTGCCGAGGAAGAAGACGTGGCCGACCTCGATGCCGCGCTGGATCGCGAGTCGGCCCTTGCCGTCCGGCGAGGGATCGCCCTCGACGCCGTTGCGGATGTCGGCGATGAGGTCCGGCTCCGGGAGGTCGCGGCCCCAGTTGATACCCTGGATGTGGAAGCCGATCTCGTTGGCGCCGCTGACGAAGTCGCTCATGTTGGCCACCGTGCGGTCGGCGACGATCTTCAGCGGCTTCTTGGTGTTGAGCGGACCGAGATAGCCGGGCGGGCAGCCGAAGTACTCGATGATCTCCTGTTCGCTGGCGAAGCGGAAGCCGCCTTCCAGGCCGGGCAGCTTGCCGGCCTTGACTTCGTTGAGATCGTGGTCGCCGCGCACCAGCAGCAGCCAGATCTCGGCGCCGAGGGGGCTGTCGACAGCCAGCACGATGGACTTGACCGTGCGGTCGAGCGCGGTGCCGAGCAGCTTGGCGACGTCCTCGCAACGGGTGGTGTCCGGCGTGGCGATTTTCTGCAGCGCGGCAGCGGGTGCGGCGCGATGGGCGATCAGGGGCAACGCCTCGGCCAGCTCGATGTTAGCGGCGTATTCGGAGTCGGGGCAATACACCAGCAGATCCTCGCCGGTGTCGGCGATGACCTGGAACTCGTGGGACAGCGAACCACCGATGGCGCCGGTGTCTGCCTTGACGGCACGGAACTTGAGGCCGAGGCGTTCGAAGATCTTCACGTAGGCGGCGTACATCGCCTGGTAGCTCTTCTCGGCGCCGGCTTCATCGCGGTCGAAGGAGTAGGCGTCCTTCATGGTGAATTCGCGCCCGCGCATGACGCCGAAGCGGGGGCGTCGCTCGTCGCGGAACTTGGTCTGGATGTGATAGAAGTTCTTGGGCAGCTGGCGATAGCTAGGGATCTCGCCGCGCGCGATGTCGGTGACGACCTCCTCTGAGGTCGGCTGGATGATGAAGTCGCGGTCGTGGCGGTCCTTGACGCGCAGCATCTCCGGCCCCATCTTGTCCCAGCGGCCGGTTTCCTGCCACAGCTCGGCGGGTTGCACCAGCGGCATCAGCAACTCGATGGCGCCAGCGCGGTTCATTTCCTCGCGGATGATGGCCTCGATCTTGCGGATTACGCGCAGACCCATCGGCATGTAGCTGTAGATGCCGCCGGCCAGCTTGCGGATCATGCCGGCGCGGGTCATCAGCTTGTGGGAGACGACTTCGGCGTCGGTCGGGGCTTCCTTGAGGGTGGCGATGAAGAACTGGCTGGCGCGCATAGGTTTTTTCCCGGATAACTGGTCAATTAAGGCAGTGAAGCGCGGATTTTACCTTCCTGTCCGGCTTTCCTCGGCCGGGTGAATATGGAACAATTTCAACCAGTCAAACATTTTGAGGTTGCATCATGCTCGACCGGGAAGGTTACCGCCCGAACGTCGGCATCATCCTTACCAATCAGCGCAACGAGGTTTTCTGGGGCAAACGCATCCGCGAGCATTCCTGGCAGTTCCCCCAAGGGGGCATCAAGAAGGGGGAGTCGCCCGAACAGGCGATGTTCCGCGAGCTCTACGAAGAGGTTGGCCTCAGACCGGAGCATGTGCGCATCATCGGCCGCACGCGTGATTGGTTGAGATACGACGTTCCCAAACAATGGGTGCGGCGCGAATGGCGTGGCACCTACAAGGGGCAAAAACAGATCTGGTTCCTGTTGCGTCTTGTCGGGCGCGACAGCGACGTCAGCCTGCGCGCCACCGCCAAGCCCGAGTTCGATGCTTGGCGTTGGAGTAGTTACTGGGTGCCCCTTGATTCCGTGATCGAATTCAAGCGCAGCGTCTATGAGCAGGCGCTTACCGAACTCGCGCGCCTGATTTTCCATGCCCATGATCGCCTGCCGAAATGGCCCGGGCATGCTTGGGTGGTCCCGGAACCAGACCGGGTGCCGGAACGGGCTGGCGAATGAAGCGGACCGTCTTTGCCTGTCTTATATCCGCCGCCGCATGCGGTACGTGGGCTCAACCGGTGCCCCCGAATCGGGTGGAGTCCGAGGCAGCGGTCTGGTCCGAGGATGAGGTTGTTTTTCCGGCATTTCCCCGGGAAGGCGGTCTGCGCGAGTTTTATGTCAGTGAATTGACCGCCCACAAGTTCTTCATCGATGCCACGACGCTCTCCGTAGGCAAGGATGGCGTGGTTCGCTACGTGCTGGTGGTGCGAACCGGGGGCGGTGCCACGAATATCAGCTTCGAAGGCATTCGCTGCGCCACGGGTGAAGTGAAAGTGTATGCGTCGGGGCGTCGGGAAGGGACGTGGGCGAAGTCGCGTAGCGGCGATTGGCGACCGATAGAGAACAAACTGGCGAATCGCCAACATGTTTCCCTGTATCGCGACTTGCTCTGTCCGCTGGGAGTGCCGATCGGATCTCCCGACGAGGGGCGGGATGCCTTGCGGTTAGGCAGGCATCCCAGTGTGACCAATATTTACAAATATTGATGGAAATGCGCCATGAGCTGCCTCGATCCCTTGATCTTTCAGGTTGATCAGGCGTTGCGCACCCTCTTCGCGAAGGCGCCGACGACCCGGCAGATGCCGGGTGCCGAGCTGCCCGAGACGGAGGCGACCGAGGCACAACGGCGCCATGTCGCCGCGCTGATGCGGGTCAATCATGTCGGCGAGGTCTGCGCCCAGGCGCTTTACGCCGGGCAGGCATTCACTGCCAGGGAGCGGACGGTCCAGCAGGCCTTGGTACATGCCGCCTGGGAGGAAACCGAGCATCTCAATTGGACAGAGAATCGCATCGCGGAACTCGGTGGGCGCAAGAGCATGCTCAATCCCGTGTGGTACGCGGGGGCTTGGACGATCGGCGCAGTGGCCGGCTGCCTGGGGGATCATGTCAGCCTTGGATTCCTTGCCGAGACGGAGCGCCAGGTAGAGGCGCATCTGGACGGCCACCTGGACGGACTGCCCGAGTCGGACCGGCGGTCGCGGGCGATCGTGCAGCAGATGAAGCTTGATGAGATCAAGCACGCCGAAACCGCGATCGCCCTGGGAGCCGCCGAACTGCCTGGTCCGGCAAAGGGTGCGATGAAACTGGCCGCCAAACTCATGACCGGCACCGCCTACTGGGTCTAAGTCTCGACAATTTCCCAAGTGTGGTGGATTTCCGCAGTCTTGCCGAGCATGATCGATGCCGAGCAGTATTTCTCTGCCGAAAGCTTGATCGCACGACCCACGGCCTCCGGTTTCAGGTTCCTACCGGTAACCGTGAAGTGCATATCAATGCGTGTGAAAACTTTTGGGTCTTCCGTGGCACGCTCGGCCTTGATTCTCACTGCGCAGTCGATGATATCCTGCCGTCCCTTGCGCAGGATCATGACAACGTCGAAGGAGGTGCATCCGCCGACGCCCGCGAGAAGCAGTTCCATCGGGCGAGGAGCGAGATTGCGCCCCCCTGCTTCGGGGGCGCCGTCCATGGCGATAAGGTGGCCGCTACCCGTTTCCGCTACGAAGCTCATGCCTTCATGCCAGCGTATGGTGCATTCCATCGGTTTTCTCCA
Organism: Rhodocyclaceae bacterium; assembly: GCA_024709955.1. Classification (GTDB taxonomy): domain Bacteria; phylum Pseudomonadota; class Gammaproteobacteria; order Burkholderiales; family Rhodocyclaceae; genus Sulfuricystis. Next base: position 7,236 of record JANJVS010000154.1, on the reverse strand, counting down.
GTCAAGGGAGACGTAATTCTAGCCAAGGCCGGAGTGCCCCTCGCCGTCCCTTCTCAGTTGTCCGGCGGACAGAGCTAGGGGGCAGCCTTAGGTTTAGGTGCCCCTCCTTCGCCTTGTTCATCGAAAACGTTTGACTTTTCTTTTGTCGCTCGGATATCATGCGCGGCTTTCCGCGTGGCGGGCCGTGTATCACTGGTTCGTGCGTCCAATAAGTAGTGATTAGGTAGCAGGGATCCTTCCATGAAGACTTTTTCCGCCAAACCGCATGAAGTCAAGCGCGACTGGTTCGTCGTTGATGCATCGGACAAGGTGCTCGGCCGCCTGGCCGCCGAGATCGCGCGCCGGCTGCGGGGCAAGCACAAGCCAGAATACACTCCACATGTGGATACGGGTGACTACATCGTTGTCGTCAATGTCGACAAGCTCCGCGTGACCGGCAACAAGGCGCAGGACAAGAAGTACTACCGCCATTCGGGTTTTCCTGGCGGCATCTACGAAACCAACTTCATCAAGCTGCAGCAGCGCTTTCCTTCGCGTGTGCTTGAGAAGGCGGTCAAGGGCATGCTGCCCAAAGGGCCGCTCGGCTATGCAATGCTGAAAAAAATGAAGTGCTATGCCGGCGACGCGCATCCTCATTCGGCGCAGCAGCCGAAGATTCTGGAAATCTGACTGGGCACGGGATAAATTATGGCAGCTAACTATTACTACGGCACTGGCCGGCGCAAGACCGCCGTGGCGCGTGTCTTTCTGAAGAGCGGCAGCGGCAAGTTCATCGTCAACGACAAGCCCGTGGATGAGTTCTTTTCACGCGAAACCGGCCGCATGGTCGTGCGTCAGCCCTTGGAACTGACGCAGAACCTGAATACGTTCGACATCATGGTCAATGTAACCGGTGGCGGCGAGTCGGGCCAAGCTGGAGCTGTGCGCCATGGCATTACCCGCGCGCTGATCGAATACGATGCGGCACTCAAGTCTGCCCTTTCTAAGGCCGGCTTTGTAACGCGGGATGCCCGCGAGGTTGAGCGCAAGAAAGTCGGCCTCCATAAGGCACGTCGCCGCAAGCAATTCTCCAAGCGCTAAGCCTGTACGCATTGCGAGAAAAAGCCGCCTTCGGGCGGCTTTTTTGTTTTCTGGCCGCAGGGCTCGGTTATTATTAAAAACTCGGGAAAATCAGGAGCGAGCATTCATGGTCAAGGTGGGCATCGTTGGCGGGACAGGGTATACGGGGGTGGAGCTACTGCGCCTGCTGGCGCAACATCCCGAGGTTGAACTGGCCGCCATCACTTCACGCGGGGAGGCCGGTAGCGCGGTTGCCGATATGTTTCCCAGCCTGCGCGGGCGAGTGGCCTTGCGCTTTAGCGATCCGGGGGAGGCACCCCTGAAGGATTGTAATCTGGTGTTCTTTGCAACCCCCAATGGCGTGGCAATGAAGCAAGCCCAGGAGCTTTTGGATGCCGGGGTGCGTGTTATCGACTTGGCGGCCGACTTTCGCATCAAGGATGTGGCGGTATGGGAACAGTGGTACGGCATGCCCCATGCCGCACCTCATTTGGTTGCAGAGGCGGTCTATGGCCTGCCCGAGCTTAACCGCCAGCAGATCAGGCGGGCTCGCTTGGTGGCAAATCCCGGTTGTTATCCGACCGCGACCCAGCTTGGTTTCCTGCCTTTGGTCGAGGCGGGCTGCGTCGATGCCACCAATCTGGTCGCGGATGCGAAGTCGGGTGTTTCCGGTGCGGGTCGCAAGGCGGAAACGCATATCCTGTTTGCAGAGGCATCGGATAATTTCAAGGCCTACGCGGTGGGCGGGCATCGACATCTGCCAGAAATCCGCCAAGGTTTGTCCTTAGTCGCCGGCACCCAGGTCGGGCTGACCTTCGTGCCACACCTGACCCCGATGATCCGCGGGATACATGCCACTCTGTATGCTCGCGTTACTCGGGAAGTCGATTTCCAGGCCTTGTTTGAAGAGCGCTATGCTCGTGAGCCGTTCGTGGACGTCCTTCCGCCTAAATCTCATCCGGATACCCGCTCCGTCCGTGCCGCCAATACCTGTCGGATCGCCGTGCATCGGCCGCAGGACGGGGGCGTGCTGGTTGTCCTGTCGGTAATCGATAACCTAGTCAAGGGTGCTGCCGGTCAGGCTGTGCAGAATATGAATTTGATGTTTGGTTTCGACGAATGCCTCGGCCTGTCCCAGGTTCCCGTATTGCCTTGATATTGCGGAGATTGCGCGGACGCTTTGGCATATCCGCCCCGCAGGTGGCGGTGCGCACGCATATTCCCTGGTACCTGCGTATCCTGATCCTGATCGCGATCGTTGCTGTGTCAGTCGCTTTCATCGAGTTGGCCTATGATGCGGGGCGCCGTATCGCCGGCTTTGACCGTAGCGAAACCGATCAGCTTCTGGCCGAGTTGCGTGCCAGGAATGCCTCCCTGGAAGAGGAGGTTTCAGGGCTTCGGGCACAACTTACTGCAAGTGATAGCAGCCTGAAGATCGAGCAAGCGTCGCAGCAACTGCTGTCCGAAAGGAATGCCGTTCTTGCAGATGAAAATACCCGGCTCAAGGAGGAGTTGGCGGTTTTCGAGCGATTGGTGAAGCTGGAAAAGAAACTTGATGATGAGGTTTTGATCGATCGCCTGAAGGTTGAGCCGGATACGGCTCCCGGACGCTACCGCTATGCTTTCCTGATTGCCCTGCAGGGATCTAGGCGCGGCAAAGAGGCGAGGTTCAACTTGCAAATCGTTGCCACACCAGGAGGAGCCGGGGCGAGCAGTGATAAGATCACGTTGCCCCGTCGGGATGATCCCAATCACGCGCAGTACGAAATCGAGTTGCGCAACTTCCGTCGTATCGAAGGGAAGTTCGACCTGCCTGCCAACAGCACTCCCGTTCAGTTGGAGTTCAGGATTCTCGAGGCTGGTACAGTCAAGACCAGCCAAAGTCTTAGCCTTTAGGAGGTGAATATGTTCGGGAAGACCAGCAAGCCAAATGGCCGGATCGATAGTCTGATAGGTGCCGGGACTGTGATCGAGGGCAATGTGACCTTTACTGGGGGGTTGCGCATAGATGGTGAGGTTCGTGGCAATGTCTGTGCAACGGGCGATCAGGCTAGTACGCTCGTTGTAAGTGAGCACGCACGCATCGAAGGCGAGGTGACAGTCTCGCACTTGGTGGTAAATGGCACTGTGATTGGTCCTGTGCGGTCAAGTGAGTTCCTGGAACTTCAGCCGCGGGCACGCATGACTGGTGATGTCGAGTACAACACTATCGAAATGCACCTTGGCGCCATCGTGCAGGGGCGCCTGGTCCATCAGGGAGGGGGGGCTGTCAAGGCGGTGGAATTAAAACTTGCCAGCGGCCATTGAAATCGAGGGCGTACCCCTTAATATTCGTTTTTTGCGTCCCCCTGCTCGAAGCGCAGGGTATATCCATCCCAAGGAGAAAGAACCATGAATGCCCCAACCGACATGCCTATCCCTTTGATATTCACCGACAGTGCCGCCAACAAGGTCAAAGAGTTGATCCTCGAGGAGGGAAATCCGGAACTGAAGCTGCGCGTGTTTGTGACGGGTGGCGGTTGCTCGGGATTTCAGTATGGCTTCACTTTTGATGAGGTCGCCAATGAAGACGATACTGTCATGCAAAAGAATGACGTGACTCTGCTGATCGATCCAATGAGCTTCCAGTATCTCGTGGGAGCCGAAATCGATTATACGGAAGGCCTGCAGGGCTCCCAGTTCGTGATTAAGAATCCCAATGCAACCAGTACCTGCGGCTGTGGCTCATCCTTCTCTGCTTGATCATCACCGCTCACCATAAGCAGGGTGCATTGGCGCCCTGCTTTTTAATGTGGATGTGATGGGTTCTCTCAGTCGAGCATCACGAGCTGCGTTTCGCGAATTGCCGAAATTTGAGTGATGAGGTTGTTTGCATGCAAGCGGAATGCTTCAAGCTGATGTGTGGGTAGAGGGGGAGCATCGGGTAGGGCTAGTGTCAGTGGATTGCGGTGAGTCCCGTTGACTCTGAACTCATAATGCAAATGGGGGCCGGTTGCCAAGCCGGTAGCGCCGACGAAACCGATGATGTCTCCTTGCTCGACGCGCGCCCCTTTCCTTATACCCGGCCCAAATCCGGAGAGATGGCCGTACAGCGTCTGCTTTCCTCCCGCATGGCGGAGCATGACCATCTTCCCGTATCCGCCCTGGACTCCTGAAAATTCGACTACGCCGCTACCCGTTGCCTTGACGCGGGTTCCAGTCGGGGCTCCGTAATCAATACCGCGGTGGGCGCGTGTTTCTCGCAAAACTGGATGGTAGCGGGCGCTGGAAAATCCGGACGTGATACGTGAAAATTCAAGTGGAGAGCGTAGGAAGGCTTTTTTGAGGCTGCGGCCATCAATGGTGTAATACCCGCCCGCGCCTTCTTTTCCTGAGTACCAGAAGGCTTGGTATGTCTTGCCGTCATTAACGAACTCAGCCGCTATGACGCGATTAGTTCGTACGGACTTCCCTTGGTGGGTGAGCGTTTCGTAGACAACGGAAAAACGATCCCCCTTGCGCAGGTCCCGATGAAAGTCGATGTCACCGGCAAAGATGTCGGCAAGTTGAACGGCAATGCTCTCCGGGATGCCGGCCTCATCGGCGGCGCCAAACAAAGAGTGGCGAATTACTGCTGTATGTAGGGAAATCCTGGACTCCAGACTGAGATCGCGGACATCGGAATCCAGTCCCTGGTCCGTGCGCTGTATTTGGAGTACCGCATCCTTGCTGCCATTGAGCGGGAAGATCAGGGTCTGCAATTCGCCACTTGTGGAGACCACGGCAGTCAGGGTTTTCCCTGGGGCAAGCTGGCGAAACAAGATTTCGGCATTTTGATCCTTGCGGAGGAATGTCTCCGCTTCGGCATCCTGAATGTCGAGGCGAGAAAGCAGCGTTGCTACCGTATCACCATGCTGGATGCGGGCTTCGCGGGCGTGTGCATTGATATGTGACTCGATCGATACGGGGAGTGGGGAGCCCAGGCGCTCAACGACATGATTGAACTGGCCGGAGTAGGTGACCGAGTCTGGAGCTGTGCCGAATGCAGCGACCATTCCGAATAGCATCATTCCACCCACACCCAGTAGCAGACTAGTACGCCCGACATCTTTGGGGGGTAATTGAGGTGGGTGGTTTACAATCGGCTGATTTTCACGCATGGGTGGGTCCGTTTTCACAATTTTTAAGTATAAAGCTTATTAGCCTTTAGAGAATATGGTTATGGAAGGTGGCATGTCTGAGATTGAGTCTCAACTTGGATTGATAAAGCGTGGCGCGGATGAACTCCTAGTCGAAGCCGAGTTAGTCGAAAAACTGAAGTCCGGGAAGTCATTGCGGATCAAGGCGGGTTTTGATCCGACCGCGCCAGATCTGCATTTGGGCCACACGGTACTGATCAATAAATTGCGGCATTTTCAGGATCTTGGGCACCATGTCATGTTCCTGATCGGTGACTTTACGGGCTTGATCGGTGATCCCACCGGGAAAAATGCGACTCGCCCGCCCTTGTCACGCGAGCAGGTTCTGCAGAATGCTCAAACGTATCGCGAACAGGTCTTCAAAATCCTCGATCCGGAGAAGACGGAGATATGCTTCAACTCAACGTGGTTTGATTCACTCGGAGCGGCTGGCATGATCAAGCTGGCTGCCCAGCAAACCGTTGCCCGCATGCTCGAGCGCGACGACTTCGCCAAGCGATACGCTGCGAATCTACCGATCGCAATCCACGAATTCTTGTACCCCCTTTGTCAGGGGTATGACTCTGTGGCGATGAGGGCCGACGTCGAACTGGGCGGGACGGACCAAAAGTTCAACTTGCTCGTCGGGCGTGAAATGCAAAAGCATTATGGCCAGTCTCCGCAGTGCATCTTGATGATGCCGCTGTTGGAGGGATTGGATGGAACGAACAAGATGTCCAAGTCCCTTGGCAATTACGTAGGTATCGCCGAATCGCCACAGGAAATTTTCGGCAAGCTGATGTCGATCTCGGACGACCTGATGTGGCGTTATTACGAGCTACTTTCTTTCAGGTCGAACCAGGAGATTGCCATTCTGCGCCGTGAGGTGGGGGCAGGGCGTAATCCTCGTGATATCAAGGTCATGCTGGCTCAGGAACTGGTGGAGCGCTTCCACTCCAGGTCTGACGCCGTGAAGGCGCTCGCGGACTTCGAGGCGCGCTTTCAGCGTGGCGCCATGCCGGAGGAGATGCCCGAGGTCTCGGTGCCGACGGGATCGATCCTGCAGGTATTGAAGCAGGCGGGCCTTGTATCGAGCACTTCAGAGGCGATGCGCTTGATCGATGGCGGAGGGGTGCGCCTTGATGGGGAAAAGGTGAGTGACAAGGCCTTGGCCTTGGTGACTGGAAGTTGCGTGGTACTGCAGGTGGGCAAAAGAAAGTTCGCTCGGGTCACGCTGGTTTGAGTAGTTTTTTGGTTGTCGAATATTTTTAAGTTTTTTTGAAAAAAGTATTGACGGCCAAAAAGAGATGCGTACAATGCGCCCCTCTCGCTGCTGACGCAGCAACGTTCTTTAACAAACAAACAGCCGATAGGTGTAGGTGCTTGCTGGGCTGAGACGAGTGATACGCGGCGAACCCGAGATCGAAGGGGGGTTCCGTGGGTCTGACGAAAGTTGGATTTGGTTGCAAGACTGTGTTATTCGTTGGAGCTTAAATAATATGCAGCAAAGCGCTTACACGAAAGAACAGTAAGGTTAGAAATAACCTTGTTGATTCCGAGTTAAGCGAGCGAAGAGATTGAACTGAAGAGTTTGATCCTGGCTCAGATTGAACGCTGGCGGAATGCTTTACACATGCAAGTCGAGCGGCAGCGCGGGGGCAACCCTGGCGGCGAGCGGCGAACGGGTGAGTAATACATCGGAACGTACCCAGTAGTGGGGGATAACACATCGAAAGATGTGCTAATACCGCATACGACCTGAGGGTGAAAGGGGGGGATCGCAAGACCTCTCGCTATTGGAGCGGCCGATGTCGGATTAGCTAGTTGGTGGGGTAAAGGCCTACCAAGGCGACGATCCGTAGCTGGTCTGAGAGGATGATCAGCCACACTGGGACTGAGACACGGCCCAGACTCCTACGGGAGGCAGCAGTGGGGAATTTTGGACAATGGGCGAAAGCCTGATCCAGCCATGCCGCGTGCAGGATGAAGGCCTTCGGGTTGTAAACTGCTTTTGTACGGA
>JANJVS010000131.1 GCA_024709955.1 Rhodocyclaceae bacterium | reverse complement strand
TGCCGCCGCGTCCGGGCTATCACTGGGTTCCCCATGGCTGGGGACAGCACGGCGACCATTGGCGCCCCCATGGCGGCCGCTGGGAGCCGGACTACCCGCGTCCGGCGCCGCGCCCCCTGCCGCATTTCGAGCCGCAGAACGGCCGCGATCCGCCCGGAGCGGCGCGGCCCCAGCCGCCCCGCGCGCCGCCGGCGCAGCGTCCCGACGCGCCCGCGGCCGCCGACAACGGCGGCAGGCCGCCGCCGGGCGTTTCCGGCCGGCCGGTCGGGGAGCAGCGTCCCGAGGCGCGGCCGGAGCCCGTGCCGCGCCCGCGTCCCGAGAAACTGCCCGCCGCGAGCCCGGACCGGGGCAAGGGCCGCGAGGCCGACGACGGTCCGCGCGGCAAGCGGCGGGAGAAAGACGAGCGCTAGGCGGGTAGAGGGTTTGATATTCACCCCCTGTCGCGATTGGCACGGACATTCGCCCGCGCAATGGCGGCGGCTGCTGGTTGTTTCTCCCCTGGCGGTTCCCTGCGGTCAGGCTGCGTTGCTCCTGCTCCTGCTCGCTGCGCGTGTCATGAGGCGTGGGATGGTCGCGACGCCGAGGGCGGCGATGATCAGCAGGGCCGCCACGGCGAAGGTGGCCCGCAGGCCGATGGCCGCCGCCTCGGGGGGCGTCGCCGTGGCGCCGGCCGCCGTCGTTGCCAGCGCGTACACCGCGCCCATCGCGGAGGCGCCGGTGATGAGGCCGAGGTTGCGCGACAGGTTGAGCATGCCGGCAACGACGCCGCGCCGGCTGCCGGAGGCACCGTTCATCACCCCGGTGTTGTTGGCGGTCTGGAACAGCGCGTAGCTGGCCGTGATGACGATGATGGGCGCGAGATAGCCGGGGATGCCGAAGCTCTCCGTTCCCAGGCCGAGCAGCACGGCACCGCCGCCAATGCCGACGAGTCCGGCGACGGCGGTGCGCGGTGTGCCGAGGCGATCCACCAGCCGCCCCGCTGGCGCCGCTGTCAGGGCCGCGACGAGAGGCCCCACCGAGACGACGAGCCCGACCGCCGCCGCGTCGAGGCCAAGGGCGCGCGAAAGATAGAAGGGACCGACCACCAGCGTCGCCATCATCACGGTCGATACCAGGGCGCTCATGATCAGGCTTGCGCTCAAGGATGGATCGCGGAACATCGCCAGTTGGATCAGGGGCGATCCCGCTCGCCGCTCGACGCGCACGAACGCCCAGGCGCCAAGCGCCGCGACGCCCGCCAGTGCGATATTCGGCACGCCGGAACTTTCCCGTCCCGCCGTCATCGCCAGGGCGTACGCCGCAAGCGCCAGGGCCAGCCACAGCGTGCCGGCCAGGTCGAAGCCCGGTCGCGTGCCGTCGTGACCGGGAACGTCGGCGGGCAGGTGGCGCGCGGCCAGGACGAAGGCCAGGATGCCCAGCGGAACACCGACGAGGAAGATGGCCCGCCAGCCGCCGGCGGCGATCAGCAGGCCGCCCAGGGATGGGCCGAGCGCGGTGCCGATGGCCGACATGGTGCCGAGCAGGCCGATTGCACTGCCCGTCCTTTCCTTGGGCACCGTTGATCCGACGCTGGCCATGGCAAGCGCCATCATGGCAGCTGCTCCGAGGCCCTGCAGGACCCGTGCCGCGACCAGCGCCCAGAGCGTCGGCGCGAGGCCGCAGAGCAGCGAGGCGAGGGTGAACAGCAGGATTCCCGCGAGCAGCAGTCGACGGCGTCCGGCCAGGTCTCCCAGCCGCCCGATGCCGACGATCAGGGTCGTGATGGCGAGCAGATAGGCCAGCACCACCCACTGCACCTCCTGTAGGGTGGCGGAAAATGTTTCCGTAAGAGTCGGCAGGCCGACGTTGGCGATGCTGGTGCCGAGCGCGGGCAGCAGGATCGTCAGGCAGAGGCTGGCGAGTCCCCAGCGCGGCGCGGGCGTGCAGCCCCCCCCGTGTTTCCTACTTGCATCGATATCCCGCGAGGCTTCCGACATGGCTGGCTCCGTTCGTTTATTGCTGGAATCGGCAATATAGGTTTCCGCCATCCCTGGCGGAAGGCGCAGCGATTGCACTTGATCAGTGCATGCAACGCCATATCATCGTCGCCCTGTGTTATGTTGAAAACATGGCGACACCCGATCTCAACCAGCTGATCACCCTAGATGCGCTGCTGACCGAAGGCAGCGTGGCGCGCGCGGCGCGGCGCCTGCGTCTGAGCCCATCGGCCATGAGCCGCGCGCTGGCGCGGCTGCGGGAAACCATGGGCGATCCGCTGCTCGTCAGGGCCGGGCGCGGACTGGTGCCGACGCCGCGGGCGCTCGCGATCCGCGCGCAGGCAAGTCGTCTCGTGCAGGAGGCGGAGGCGCTGTTGCGCCCGGCCGAAAAGCTCGACCTCGGGCGGCTCGTCCGCACCTTCGCGTTGCGCGCCAGCGAAGGTTTTGCCGAGAACTTCGGCCCGGCGCTCATCGCCCGCCTCGGGGCGGAGGCGCCGGGCGCCCGCCTGCGCTTCGTGCTCAAGCCCAACAAGGACAGCCAGCCCCTGCGCGATGGCAGCGTGGACCTGGAAACCGGGGTGGTGGATGCCTCGACCGCGCCCGAACTGCGCATGCAGTCCTTGTTTCGCGACCGCTTCGTCGGCGTGGTGCGGCAAGGGCACCCGCTGGGCAAGGGGAAGGTCACGGCCGCCCGTTATGCGGCGGGTGACCACGTCTTCGTTTCGCGGCTAGGCCGCGACAAGGGGCCCATCGACGACGCGTTGCAGCAGCTGGGGCTGGAGCGCAGGATCGCAACGATTGTCGACGGCTTCGCGACCGCTCTCGCACTGGCGCGAAACTCGGACCTGATCGCGAGCGTTCCCGAACGGCATACCGGCAACCTGCGCGCCGACATGCACAGCTTCGCGCTGCCGGTGCCGACGCCGTCCATCACCGTCTCGATGCTCTGGCATCCGCGGCTGGATGCCGATCAGGCGCACCGCTGGCTGCGGGCGTGCGTGCGGGAAGTGTGCGGAGAACGGTTCGGCAGGGGGGAGGCTTAGCTGCGGCTAATCCGCAGGAATGGCATCGGGGTTCCCAGCCATGCCGCCCGTTCAGGCGCGCACCAGCGCCTCAAATTCGGCCAGCGGCAGGGGCTTGGCGTAGAGGTAGCCCTGGCCGAACTGGCAGCCGAGGCGCGCGAGGAAGTCGGCCTGCTGCCGCGTTTCCACGCCTTCGGCGACGACCTGGAGCTTGAGGGAGTGGGCGACCTGGACGATGGCGGTGACGATTTCCTCGTCCTCGCGGGAGCTGCCGATGTCCTGGACGAAGGAGCGGTCCACCTTCAACAGGTCGATCGGCAGGCGCTTGAGATAGCTGAAGCTCGAATAGCCGGTGCCGAAGTCGTCGATGGCGATGCCGATGCCGAGGGCGGCGAGCCGGCCGAGCGCGCCGATCGCCCGCTCCGGGTCGGTCATCACCGTCGATTCGGTGACCTCGATCTGCAGGTACTGGCCTTCGAGGCCATGGCGGCGCAGGATGTCGACGACGCGCGCGGCGAACTCCGGGTCGTTGAGCTGGCGCGCCGAAACGTTGACGGCGACCGGGCCGGCGACGGTGCCGGCGTCGAGCCAGGCGCGCATCTGGGCGCAGGCGGTTTCGAGCACCCAGTCGCCGATCGGGGCGATCAGGCCGGTTTCCTCGGCGAGCGGGATGAAGTCGCCCGGCGAGACCAGGCCCAGCAGCGGATCGCGCCAGCGGATCAGCGCCTCCATGCCGCAATGGCGGCCGTCGAGCAGGCAGACCTTGGTCTGGTAGTAGAGCTCGAATTCCTCGGCGGCGATGGCGCGCCGCAGCGCGGCTTCCAGCTTGAGGCGCTGCTGCGCCCGTTCGTTCATGCCCGTGTCGAAGAAGCGCAAGGTGCCGCGGCCGGCCTGCTTGGCCGCGTACATCGCGACGTCGGCGTTGCGCAGCAGGGTGGCGGCGTCGCCGCCGTCCTGCGGATAGACGCTGATGCCGACGCTCGCGCCGACGTGCAGCGCCTGCTGCTGGATGGCGAAGGGCTGGGCGATCTCGTGGATGATCTTCTCGGCGATGTGCACGGCATCGGCGCCGCGCTCGATCGGGGCGAGCACCAGGAATTCGTCGCCGCCGAGGCGGGCGAGCGTGTCGCTGCCGCGCACGCAGCCGCCCATGCGCCGGGCGGCTTCCTTGAGCAGCAGGTCGCCGACCAGGTGGCCGAGGCTGTCGTTGATGACCTTGAAGCGGTCGAGGTCGATGAACAGCAGGGCGACGCGCCCGCCGGCGCGCTCGGCGGACTTGATCGCGTGGTCGAGGCGGTTGTGCACCAGGGTGCGGTTCGGCAGGCCGGTCAGCGCGTCGTGGAGCGACTGGTGGCGGATGTGCTCCTCCTTGCGGCGCTCCTCGGTGATGTCGGTCATCACCGCGATGCGGCGGTGGGGCTTGCCGGCGTCGTCGTCGATGGTGGTGATGCTGGTCCATTGCAGATAGACCTCGCCGCTCTTGCGGCGATTCCACAGCTCGCCGCGCCATGCGCCGGTGGCTTGCAGGACGGCCCACATCTCGCGGTAGAAATGCTCGTCCTGATGGTGCGAGCGCAGCAGGCGCGGAGTGCGGCCGACCGCCTCTTCCGGCGCGTAGCCGGTGATCGCGCTGAAGGCGGGATTGACGGAGAGGATGGTGCCGGTGGCGTCGGTGATCATGATGCCCTCGAAGGCGTGCGTGAACACGCCGGCGGCCAGCTCCAGCTCCTCGGCGTAGGAGCGCACCTGCATCAGGGCGATGTCCTTGGCGGCCACCGCCTCGTTGAGCTGGGCGTTGCTTTCCTGCAGCTCGGCGTCGCGCTGCCGGAGGCTTTCGCGCATGAGCTCGACGCTCCGCGCGAGTTCGTGGATTTCGTCGTCCGGGCTGGAGGGGTAGGGGGCGGCCAGCCGCAGCGGCCGGTCGAGTTGGCCGGCGGCAATCAGCGCGGTATGGGCGTGGATGCGCTCGACGGGCGCGGTGATCATGCGCTGGACCAGCAGCAGCACCAGCGTGGCGACCAGGGCGGCCTTCAGGCTGTTGAGGACCAGCGTCAGCCACAGCCGCTGCCAGGCGCGCGCCAGCGGGCCGGCGTTGCTGGCGGCGACTTCGAGGGAGCCGATCGGCTGGCGCGTGCCGCGGTACTCGTATTCGATCTCGAAGCGGCGGCTCAGGCTCCCGTCCGGCGGCGGTTTGCCGCTCGCGGCGACAACGCGGCCTTCGGCCTGCATCGCGGCGTATTCGAAGTCCGGCAGCTGGTGGATGCCGTCGGCCAGCGTCTGCAGCGCCTGCCGGTCCATGACCCACAGGCCCTGCTTGACGCTCGGCAGGTAGGCGGTCTCGATCTCGGTGAAGCGCCGCTCGATGGCATCCATCTCGCGGTCGTATTCGACGTAAATCTGCGCCAGGGTGATCAGCGCGGCGATCAGGCCGCTGGCCAGCAGCGTCAGCAGCACCAGCCGCCGGGCGAGGCGGTGGCGGCCGTGTTCGGCGCCGAGCAGGCTCATGGGGCGCCGAAGCCGGGCAGGCTCCGCGTCGCGATGCGCCGCCAGGTGCCGTCCGCCTTCATGGCGCGCAGGGCGCGGGCGGCGGGCTCGGCCAGGTGGGCATGCTTCTTGTGCAGGTACATGAACATTTCGCTGGTCGCCAGCGGGGGCGTCAGCACGAAGGCGCGACCGCCGGTCTCCCGCAGGATCTGGTTGCCCTGCCAGCGCTCGTGGAGGGCCAGGTCGATGCGCCCCTGTTCGAGCAGGCCGAACAGCTGCTCGGCTTCCTGCACCTTGGTCACCGCGGTGCCGGGCGGCACGTTGGCCTCGAAGATCTTCCAGCCGTTGATGTAGCCGACCTGGAAATCCTTGAGGGTGGCGAAGCTCGTGGTGGCGAATTTCGCCTGCCTGGAGTAGGCGACGAATTCGTTGTCGATGATCTTCTCGTCGATGATCACGAGGTTGGGATAGTTCTTTTCCAGGCCGCGGATGCGCAGCACGAGGCCGTCGTCGACGCCGTTGTTGGCGTTGATCATCGCGCGCTCCGAGGCGGCGTACTGCACGCCCTCGGCCGCGACGCCGATGCGGCGGAATACCTCGGGCACCAGCAGGTCGATGAAGCCGGTCTTGTCCGGCTGGAAATAGGGCGCCCTGACCCCGCTGTTGAGGCGCAGGGGCTCGGCATGCGCCGCCGGGGCTGCCCCCAGCCAGAGGGCCAGCAGGAGCCCGATTCTCCAAAGCGCGCCGCGCATCGCCGTTCCGTCCTTCATTCCTGTCGCCGGTTCCGCAGGCCGCGCCTGCCGAAAGTCATGGCATCTCCATGGGTCCGACGCGGATTTTGCCGCAAGCGCGGCCCCAGTGCATGACTTTCGTGTTACGGCCGGCGTCGCGCCGGTCCCAGGGGGATTCCCTGCGGTCGCGCCGGCTCCGGGCCCATGGCCTATTCCTCCCCGACGACCTCCAGCCGCCGCGAGCGCCAGTCGAGCACGGCGGTGCGCATGGCCATCCCGCCGGCGAGGACGGCGAAGTCGCGGCGGATGGTCTCGGCGGCGAAGCGGGCGAGGAAGCGGCTCTTCATCTCGGCGCGCGCGCGGTCCACGCCGATCTCGTCGTAGGGGACCGAGGCGAGCAGCAGGAAGCCGTCGTCCGGGATGCGGCCGGCCGCCATGTTGGCCTGGATGATGCCGGCGGCGGTGCGGATCGGCACGTCGAGGTTGGGGCTGTAGGGGCCGATGATCAGCGCGACGTTGGGGGTGTGCAGAAAGTCGAAGCCGCGGCCGAGGCAGATCATCCATTCGCGGTGCTCGATGTCGAGCTGGCGCTCGTTGCGGGCGGCCTGGGCGCGCACCTCGGCGATGTGCGCCAGGTTGCCGTGCAGCAGCGGCAACAGGTCGTCGCGCATCTGCGCCGGCATGTCCGGCAGCAGCGCCGCCAGGCGCGGCCCGAGCGAGTCCGCCTCGGCGGCGCCGATGTCGGCCATGCCCAGCTGCCCGCCGTGGCTGCCGTGCAGGATCAGCGCGTCCTCGTCGGTCTCGAAGCCGCAGACCAGCGGATACACGGTGCCGTGCGCCGCGCCGAAGATGGCTTCGACCTGGGCGCGGATCTCGTGGGCGTGGCGCCGCGCCGCCGCGGTGTCGTGGCCGAAGCCGGCGCAGCCGCGCCGCGGGTCGCCTTTCGAGAAATGGTAGGTGATCAGGAACAGCACGCGCCGGCCCTGGCTCACCATGCGCTGCACGTGGTGGGCGAGCACCTCGCCGAGGTGCGGCCAGCCGAGGTCGAACATGCCGCCGAGGTTGCGGAAGGGCATCAGGATGCCCACCGGCGTGTTGGTGGCGACGGGAATGTTGATGCGCCCGTCCATGCACTTGAGCACGGCGATGGCGGTCGGATGCTCGGCGAGGTAGCGCTCGCGCGCCAGCCAGGCCTCGGGACCGCGGAAGCTGGCGCCGTGGCGGTCGGCGAGGTCGAACAGCCAGTCGATGCGTTCCCGGATCGGTTTGCGGTGGATAGCCATGGCGGAATGCGCCGCGCCGGAAAAGTCGGCGCTGGGCGGACGGTGAATCCTACACCGCGCGCGCCGGCCGGGGCGAAAACGCCGGCGGCGCGGGGTTCAGGCGCGGTCGTCGCCCGTCCCGGCGAGCCGGTCGATTTCCCGTTCGGCTTGCCGCCAGTCCTCGACGGGGTCGCCGTTCTGGAAGTTGCGGCTTTGGGCGATGTAGTAGGCGGCGACCTGGACGAGGCGGTGGCGCTGCTCCTCCGTCAGGGCCTCCGGTGCCGGTGCGGGTTCGGCGGGCGTGTTCTCGGGCATTTTCATTCTCATGGGTCTCTCCTGAAAAAATCCTTGAGTCCGAGGGGGACGAAGGCTTGGCCGGGCGCGTCGTCGCGCGTCCGCGGGCGCAGCGCGTCGATCTTGAGTTCGATGGCGTTGCGGCCGATGCCCAGCAGGTCCGCCGCGCGCTGGCGGCAGCCCTGGCTGGCGGCGAGGGCGCGTTCGACCAGGATGGCTTGAAAGGTCGGCGCCAGGGCCTGGAACACCTCGCCGGGCCGGGTGGCGAGCAAGAGGTCCGCCTCGGCGGCGAGCTGCCGTTCCCAGGGCGGGGGGCAGGTTTTTTCCTTACACATGTTCCCCCCCGGGGCGGCCGTGGGCCACGCTTTCCACCTGTTCGACGTGCAGGCGGTGGGGCTGCCCGTCGGGGAATTCCCATTCGATGCTGCGGCCGATCGTCATGCCGAGCAGGGCGCTGCCGACGGGCGCCAGCACCGATATCCTGCTTTGGCGCGGGTCCGCCTCCTCCGGGTACACCAGTTCGACCGCGCGGCGCACGCCGGTGGTCGCGTCCACATAGACGCAGCGGGAATGCATGGTGACGATGCCGGCGGGCATTTGGTCCGCCGGCACGACAATCGCCCGGTCGAGTTCGTCGGCGAGCGCATGGCCGCCGCACAGTTCGCGCAGGCGCGCGTAGTCATCGGCGGCGATCACGATGTCGCCGGCGTCGACGGCAAGATGCCGCATGTTCGCGGGCGGGGCGGGACGTTGAGGTTTCATGGGAGCGCATGCTACCGACGCGACGCGGCCGGGAATAGCCGGGGAATCGGCATCAGCGTGTCGCCCGACCGGCGACAATGGCCCGACGTTGGCCGCTTCAGCCGCCGGACGCGCCGTCCCGCGCCGAGCTTTCGCGGTCCCAGTAGGGTTCGGGGCCGATGCGGGCGAGCAGGAAATCGATGAAGGCGCGCACCTTGGCCGGCAGGTGGCGGGTGGGCAGGTACATCGCGTAGATGTGGCGTTCGACGGGGATGTATTCGGACAGCACCGCCTGCAGGCGCCCGGCCTGCAGGTCCTTGCCGATGATGAAGGTGGGCAGCAGACCGAGGCCGAGGCCGCCGAGCACCGCCTGGGACAGCGCCTCGTCGTCGTCCACGTGCAGCGGGCCGGTGACCGGCACGGAAATATCCCCGTGCGGGCCGGTGAAGCGCCACTGCCCCTGTTCCCCGGAGCGCGTGTAGTCGAGGCAGTTGTGGCGCACCAGGTCGGCGGGGGTCAGGGGCAGGCCGCGCCGCGCGAAGTATTCCGGCGTGCCGCAGAGCTTGCGGCGCACCGGCGCGAGCTTGCGCGCGACGAGGCTCGGCGGCGGCTCGCCGGTGACCCGGATCGCCATGTCGTAACCCTCCTCGGCCAGGTCGATGAGCCGGTCGGTGATGGTCAGTTCCATCGAGAGCTCGGGGTGGGCGGCGAGAAACTCGGCCAGGGCCGGAGCGACGTGCAGGGTGCCGAAGGCCACCGAGGCGCCGACCCGCAGCACGCCGCGCGGCTCGGCGTTGAAGCTGCCGACCACCTGTTCCACCTGGTCCGCCTCTTCGAGCATGCGCGCGCAGTGGGCCGCCACGGCGGCGCCGATTTCCGTCAGGCTCAGGTGCCGCGTGGTGCGCTGGAGCAGGCGGGCGCCGAGGGATTTTTCGAGCCGGGCGACGGCCTTGCTGACGACCGAGCGGGAGGTGCCGAGGCGCCGCGCGGCTTCGGAAAAGCTGCCGGTTTCGACCACGCGCGCGTACATGGCCAGCAGGTTCAGGTCGGTCTTCGGCACGGCGTTTGTCCCTTCGGTGGAGGTTTTCCTTGATTGTAGCCTTTGCGGATACAGGTTGATGCTGTTGCCGTGTCTTATCCGGCCGCGCCGATCCGGCTACGATTGCTTTGAACAGGTGGCCGGGCGCGAGTGCGCGCCCGGTCGGGCGGCTAGCGCCGCATATCGGGCCGAATCGATTGTGGTTTTGTCGGCGACGTTTTGAAAGCCGGCGGCGACGCCGGGCGGCTTGAAAGGAGTGGCGAAATGGACATGAAACCCGGCTTCATGGAGTGGGATGCGATCGATCGGGACGCCTTCGGCCGGCTGGCGCGCATGTCCGCCTGGCTGGGGCCGGCGCGCGCGCGTCCGCGGCCCTACCGTTTCCTCGTCCCGGTCGATGGCAGCGCGGCTTCCCTGCGCGCGCTGCATGTCGCCCTGCAGATGTCCGGCCAGCATCCGGACGGCGAACTGCACGTGCTCAACGTGCAGGTCCATGCCGGCAACGACAGGCTGGACGATATCCTAGAACGCCAGGGCCTGCGGGAGACCGCGGCGGCGCGCGGCGCGCTCGACAAGCTCGGGGAGGGATATCGCCTGCACCTGACCGCCGGCGCGCCGGCCGAGGCGATCCGCGCATATGCGCGCGACGCCGGCATCGCCGAGATCGTCATGGGCTCCCACGGCGCCGGGCCGCTGGAACGGCTGGTGGTCGGCTCCGTGGCCATGGACGTGGCGGAGAAGTCGGCGCTGCCGGTGACGCTGGTGAAGGCGGACTGCCGGGTCGGCGAATTCCCCGCCCACTGGGTCGACTGGCTGGTGCCCTTCGACGGATCGGACAACGCCCTGCGCGCCCTCGATTATCTGGTGGGGCATCTGGCCCATTTCGCCGAGAAGCCGCGGCTGCAGCTGCTCAACGTGCGTCCCGACGGCGCGGAGCGGGGCGGTCCGGACCCGCTGCGGGTGGACGGCGAAGCGGCCTGCGATGTCGCCATCACCCTGCTCGACGCCGAGCAGGTGCCGTTCTCGCTGCGCGTCGCGGTCGGCGATGCGGCGACGCGGATTCTGGAAGCCGTCGCGCAATACGGCTGCGGCCATGTCGTCATGGGCTCGCGCGGCCTCGGTCCGCTCGGCGGTTTCGCCCTGGGGTCGGTGTCGCAGGCCGTCGCCCGCCGCGCCGCCGTGCCGGTGACCCTGGTGAAATAGCCATGGATATCGGTTACATGCCGTCCGCCGCTGACGAATCCCTGCGCGCGATCCATCCGATCGAGCAATGGGCGAGCTGCGCCGATTTCGACCGGCAGGGCATCTTCGCGCGGCGCGCGCTCGACCTGCTGCCGGACCGCGAGGGCGTCATCTTCGAGGCGACCGCCCGGGGACTGCGGATGCTCGGCCAGACCGAGGCCGATCTCGCCAGCCCCGTCCGGCTGCTGCGGGAGGTGTTCGGCGCGGGGCTGAAGCTTTCGCCGCCGCACGTCCGGCTGGCCTATGCCGACGGCTGGCAGCAGCCGATCATGGGTTTCCGCGTGACGGCCCGGGCCGGCTGCATGGCGCGGGTGCGCCACAGCCTGGAGCAGCGCGGAGCGCAAATCGCGGATGTCGAGCTGGGGACGGCCGCGGGGGTGATCCGCGGCAAGGCGCCCCTGCTCGACCTGATGGGCTATGCGCGCACCCTGCGCCGCCTGTCCGACGATTCCGGCCACATCGCCCTCTGGCTCAGCCATTACGAGCCGCTCTGGTCCTACGCGAGCGAAACCATGGCCTGCTACACGGAATAGGACGCCGGCCATGGAAATCTCGCGCGATTTCGTCAAGGCGAAGCAGCCCTGCGCCGAGGGCTTCCGCTGGTTCCTGCGCCACTACCGGGACGGCGGCGACTACCAGGAGCTGCTCGACGCCCTGGTGGCGGACGGGCGCGTCGACGACGCCTGCTGGCTGCTTTCCCAGTTCGGTCCCACGAACGGCCGCCTGGTGCTCGACGGCCTCGCCGCCGAGGCGGTGGTGTTCGCCGGCACCATCGAGGTGCGGGGCAACATCGACGTGGGTCGGGCGCTGCGCGCCGGTCGCGGGCTGCTAGCCGGCGGCAGCGTGCGCGTCGAGGGCGCCGTCGTCGCTGGCGACGACATCCGTGTCGTCGGCCAGCTGCGTTGCGACGGCCCGCTGCACGCTGGCGGCGACATCAAGACCGGCTGGGGTGTCGAGGCCGGCGACGACCTGCGCTGCGAAGGCAGCCTGCGCGTCGCCTGGGACCTGCGCGCCGCGGGCAAACTGGCGGCGGCGCGCGGCGTGCGCGTCGGCGGCGACCTGGAGGCCGGCCAGACGCTCACCTGCGGCAAGAGCCTGCAGGCCGGGGGCGAGGTCATCGGCGCGGAGGACATCCGGGCCGGCCAGGGCATCCAGGCGGGCGGATCGGTCCGCGGTGGCGCCCACCTCGAAGCCGGCTGGGGCATCCGGGCGGGCGGCGACATCGTCGCCGGAGGCGCCATCCGCGTCGGCGAGAGCCTCGCGGCGCGGCGGCTGATCCGCGCCGGCGCGGGCTACGGCGTCTATGCCGGCCTCGGCGTGCATGTGGACGACTGGGCGAACAGCGCGCAAGTCATGGCCGTCCGCCGCCCGGAACGGCTGATGAGCGGTTGCTGGGCGGGGCCGGGGGGCGCTAGCTACTGAAACAGGCGCCAGGCCGGCCAGCCGCTCCGGCGACGAGGACATCCCTATCCGGCAATCCGAGCGGCATTTTCCGGCGCGGCGCGATCCTTGCCGCGGACATTCCCCGCCAGGGCGGTCAGCCTGGTGGCATCCCATCCCCTGCCGAACAAAATCATGCGCGTGGAGAGGTCGTCGCGGAGCGTGCCGTCGACATGGGGGCCGAGGTAACGGAGCGATTTGTCGTGCATGGCGACGTAGCCCAGGGCGTGGCGCCGTGCCAGGGCGCGCCACAGGGCATGCGCGCCGGCGGACTGGCGCGCGCCGCTGATGAGGCAGAAGCCGGCATCCAGGGCGCATGCGTAGACCGCCGAGGCGATGCCGTGCCGCTGGTAGTCCGGCGCGTATTTGGAGTGGGGGGAGCGCATTTGCCGCTCGATGCGGCGATTCAGCTCGACCAGGCGGTTGAACACCGTGTAGCCGGCGAGGCGGCGGCGTCCGATGTCTTCCGCATACACGTAGTATTCCCCATCGGCCTCGCGGCAGCGGAACACGATGTCCGGCAGGCCTGTCGCGA
The DNA here is from genome assembly GCA_024709955.1 of Rhodocyclaceae bacterium. GTDB lineage: Bacteria > Pseudomonadota > Gammaproteobacteria > Burkholderiales > Rhodocyclaceae > Sulfuricystis. The sequence goes on along the minus strand of JANJVS010000131.1, from coordinate 13,137 downwards.
TGGCGGGCGTGCCGGACAGCGCGTCGTCGGGGGAGTTGAGGCGGCGGTAGAGCTGGTCGAGTTCCGTATCGATCCCTTCCGGTTCGTGTTGCACGTCGATGCGCAATTCCGCCCCCTGCATTCCGGCGGCGGCGATGAAGCGGCCGCCGCCGTGCCGGCCGTCATCGACGCACGGCGGCTGCGTTGCCTCTCGCCGGTCGGCGGAGCGACCGGGCCGCGACGGCAACCAGCGGAAACTTCCCGCGCGGACGGGTTGGGCGTTGTCGGATTGGTGCCTGAGGGCAATGGTGGCGGTGGCGTGCATGGCAGCTGCCCGTCGTTCGCGGGGGGGCGGTGAAGTGAAAAAAACGACCGGGACGCCGCGTGGCGGCAAATCCGGGAAGCCGGTCGTGGCTTCGGTCGTGTGCAGGCGCGGCGGGGCGTGGCGCCCAACCGGAAACTGCGGGCTTGCCGTGTGGCGGACGGCAAGCCCGGCGGAGACGGATTCCCGCTATGTGATCAAGGTGACCGGCACGCTGGCGCCATGGCTTACCCCATGGGAGACCGAACCCAGCACCAGCTTGCCGAACAGACCGCGCCCGCGCGATCCCATGACGACATGGCCGCAGCCGAATTGGCCGACGGCGCGGAGAATCTGCGTCACCGGATCGCCGATGCGCACATGGAACAGGTAATCCAGTTTTGCCGCATTGAGAAGATCGATCGCCTCGTTGCAGATGCGGACGGCCTGCTGCCGGTAGCGACCGGGCGACTCGTCGTCGTTCACGGCTTCCACCGGGACCGGGTGGGTGGATTCCTGAACATTCAGCAGGTGAATCCACGACCGGGATTTTTGTCGCGCCAGACGTCCGGCCAGATGGCGGATCGCGCGCACCGAGTTTTCCGAGCCGTCGCAAGGCGCCAGCCAGTCGACCCGTTCGACGGGAAGGTAGCCGTCGCGCTCATGCGCCTTGACGAGGGTGACGGGGACTCCCGCTGCTTCGGCGACATCCATGGCGACCGAGCCCATGAGCAGCCGTTCGATCCGCCCGGCGCCGCGCGAACCCATGACGATCTCGGCGATGCCGGCGTCGCGCGCATGAGCGCGGATCGCCTCGGCCGGATTGCCCGTGGCGATGCGCAGCAAATGGGGTGTCTTCATGCGGTCGAGGATGGCGCGCGCGTGGCGGGTCTGATGAAGGCCGTCCCGCGCGACGATGTCATCCTGTTCGTCGTTGTCGGCGCGGATTTGCACATTGAGCACGTGGATTTCGGCATTGGACACGCGGCCCGCCATCCGCAGCGCGACATGGAGCGCGTCGGTGGAGGCGGCCGAGCCATCGACGGGCACGAGAAATTTGTATGCCTGGGCGCGCGCCGTGCGCGCGCCGCGCCAGGCCGTCAAACTCGCCACGCGCCTGGAAGCGTCCCGCTCGATCGTGTCCCATTGCACGAGGTCGGTCTTCATGTCCATGAGTCTTTCCCTGTTCAGCAGCTTTAGTCGTTCCGTCGAGATGACAATCCGGCTCGATCTGTTGTGGTGCCTTCGGCTTCCTGCACCGTGCATGGCCGATCATAAGTACTCGATGACGGAAAGATAAGCCCCGCCCGCAGAATCAGGCTGTTTCCCGGCTGGATACAATTCTGGCGGCGTCGATCTTCGTGCCTTGCCGCCAAAACTCCGCGCCAAGGCCCAAGAACTCGGCCGCCAGCCCCTCGCCATCCACCAGTGGGTGCGGAACAGCATCGACTTCGCCCCCAGCTACGGCGCCATGCAAGGCGCGGACCTCACGCTGCAAACCCGGCGCGGCAACGCCTTCGACATCGCCAGCCTGGAGATCGCCCTGCTTAGGGCCAGCGACATCCCGGCCCGCTACGTCTACGGCACCATCGAACTGCCCGCCACCCAGGTCATGAACTGGGTCGGTGGCGTCACCGGCACCAACGGCCCCAACGCCGCCCTCGACCTGCTCGGCCAGGGCGGCATCCCCAGCGTCGGCGTCGTCGCCGGCGGCAAGATCGAGCGCATCCGCCTGGAGCACGTCTGGGTCGAAGCCTGGATCGACTACATCCCCAGCCGGGGCGCCAAGCACCGAGCGGGCGACACCTGGATACCCCTCGACGCCAGCTTCAAGCAATACGACGCCACCCCCGGCCTGAACCTGCCGGCCCCGCCCGACGCCCAAACCCTGCTCGCCCAGATCCAGGCAGGCGCCACCGTCGACACCACCCAGGGCTGGGCACAAAACCTCAACCAGGCCAGCCTCAGCGCCGCCCTCACGGCCTACCAGGATCAGATCAAGACCGCCATCGCCCAGGCCAACCCGGCGGCCACCGTCGGCGACGTCCTCGGCACGCGCAGCATCCGCCCCGAAACCCTGCCCATGCTGCCCGGCACGCTGCCCTACACCACCCTCGCCATCGGCTCCAAGTTCGCGACCCTGCCCGACACCCTGCGCTGGAAATTCCGCACCGAACTCACCGCCGCCACCGGCGCCGCCCTCGCCAGCCTGAGCCAAGCCACCCCCGGCCTCGCCGGCAAGAAGCTCACCCTCAGCTTCGTCCCCGCCAGCCAGGCCGACCTCGACCTCATCAACAGCTATCTGCCCAAGCCCCACGCCGACGGCAGCCCGATCCAACCGAGCGAATTGCCCAGCAGCCTGCCCGGCTACCTGCTCAAGCTCAAGGCCGAAATCCGCGTGGACGGCCAGCTCGTCGCCCAAAGCCAAGGCAGCGTCGGCATGGGCGAAACCCTCGGCCAGGCCACGGCCTTCTTCAACCCCGGCACCCAGCGCTGGGATGAAGGCGAACCCAACGCCCCCATCGCCGGCGAATACCACGCCCTCGCCCTCGACATGCAAGGCACCGGCCAGGCGCAACTCGCCCAGCTCAAGACCCGTCTCGAACAAACCCAAGCCCAACTCCAGCAATACCAAACCAACCCCGCCGACCCGAGCCCGATCCAGGCCCTGACCAAGGAAGAACTTGCCGGCGACCTGCTCTACGCGGGCATCCTCGGCTACTTCGCCAGCGTGGACGGCGCGGAGCAGCTCGCCGCCCGCGCGAACCAAAACATCGTCGCCCACCGCCTGCCCAGCTACGGGGCATTCATGGCGAAGGCCCAGCCGCGGCTCTGGTTCGGCATCGTGCGCAGCGTGAGCTTCCCCGGCGTGGCGATGGACGTGGACCGGGTGCAAATCCAGGCGGCGGCGAAGGACGGCAACCAACAAACACGCATCGCCTACATCCGGCAGATCGGCGCCTCGGCCAGCGCCTTCGAGCATGCCGTGCCGGAAAAACTCTTCGCCGACCCGGCCAAGCCGGCGAACGACCCGACGCAACCGCAGGGGGTGAGTGCCGTGAAGGCCATCGCCCTCGCGGCGGCGCAAGGGCAGAAGATCTACACCCTCAACGCCCAGAACCAGCCCTACCACCAGGCGCTATTGGCGGAGATGACCATCGACGCCGACGCGAAGGCGGAAATCCAGAACTCCCTGGCGGCGGGGATGGAGGTGACGACGCATCAGGCGGAGATCACGGTCAATGGCTGGACGGGCAGCGGCTACATCATCCTCGACCCGGAGACGGGGGCGGGGGCTTATAAGATTAGTGGGGGATTCAACGGAGCAATCTTTGCCGTTGCGATGATTTTTATGGCCTTGTCAATTATCGTACCCGCATTGTTGGCTGCTAGTGGAACAATCGGTGTGTTTGCAGGGATATTGGGTGCTGGGCTTTCTTTTGCCAACTTTCTCGATTTTGTGAATAAGCTGGAAACTGTGTCTAACTTCGACGAATTTAATTCGTTAGCAGCGGCAAAGACATTGGCAGCAGTTGTAAGTTTGCTTGGTATAGCAATCAAGTTGCCCGAACTCCTAGCAAAAGATACGGGAGTGCAAATGGCTATACCCCTCTTGCTTTCTGGTATTTCGTTTCTTACTGGATATTTTGCTACTGACCAATTCAGACAGCATGGCTGTTTCCTAGTGTTTTTCGATTGCAGGTAAGGCAATGAAGCTTAGACTTGGGGCAACGTTTTTTTTGTTGTTTTTTTTGGCAATCCGTAATGGGGTGGCCATGGAAGCTCCTTGGTTCTCACAGCTTGCGACGGCATTTGTCGTGTCTCTTTATTGGGGAAGTGGATTTTGGTTGCTCAAAATATATGGGATCGCAACCGAGAGCCTGAGCGCGAAGCAATTGGTTCGCCGCGTGTTGGAATATGGACTTCCATTGGCTATCTTGTACGCAGCTATACGCAATGGCAGGGGGGAGTACCTTGATCTGGTCAATGCGATAGCTGTTTGGCTATTGGTAGGTACTTCATGGCAAAAGTATCGAGACCAGTTGCGGCCACTAGCCTTGACGCATGCAAAGAGGTTTCTACGCGAGTGTGGACAGGATGTGGATGTCGGAGACCGGCTGGCCAATATTTGGCCTTTGCATGCAATAGTCATTGCATATGTGCTTCTCGTCGCACTGGTTCCGGGTTTGCGGTAATGATGAATCTCGTTGTTGCCGGGAGTTAAAGGGGTTGGCTTTCCCTTCCTGTTCTGGTTCAGTAATTCCTCGACAGCTCACTCTCACCGTCCTGCCAGCGCCGACTTTTCCAAGCATGGGTTCGGATCCGCCAGCTGGCTTCCAACCCCGGTCCGATCGAATCCGCGACCTGCTTCACCGCTGTCCGCGAACCCTCTCCGCCACGCGCTCGACCTGCCCCCATCACCGTCTCGCCAGTCCCACGGGGATTCCCTTCGGTCACGCCGAGATTTCCAGCCGGCAGGCCGAACACCGCCGCCTGATCCGCGAAGTCGAACGCGCCGCCGGCGGGCGGCATAGCCGTCTTTCCCGTGCGCTCTGGCCACGCGCCGCCGACCCCACGGGCCTGCGCAACGCCCTCGGCGAACTCGCCCGCTTCCACGCCGCCCACCCCAGCAAGCCCGCCCACACCGCCGGCTCACGGCGCCGACTACTTGCTTCCCGGCGAGATCAGTCCGGCAAGCGGCGCGGGGTCGCGGATGAGGGTGCGACCGCGCCGGGTCTCGACGCAGCCGAGGCCGACGAGTTCGCGCATCAGCCGCGCGATGACCTCGCGCGTGGTGCCGAGATGGTCGGCCATCTGCTGCTGCGTCATGCGCAACTCGCCGGCGTCCGAGGCATGCACCAGCAGCAGGTTCGCCAGCCGCTGGATCAGCGTGTAGGCATGCACTTCCTCCAGCTCGGCCATGAGGCGGAACACCAGGGTGGATAGCGCGCGCACCGTCATGTCCTGCACCGCCGGCTCGCGCTCGAAGAGCCGCCGGAACAGCGGCCCGGGAATCACCGCCACGCGCGTGTCGGCGTCGGCCTGCACCCAGGCCGGGTAGCGCAGGTCGTTGAACAGGCTGTTGAGCGCGAAGACGCAGGTCTCGCCGGGCTCGATGAAATAGAGCGTGGCCTCGGTGCCGTCGGGCGCGAGCGCGTAGACGCGCAGCCGGCCCCGCGTCACGAGATAGGCGCCGGAAATCTTCTGGCCCTTGTGCAGCACCGGCGCGCCGCGCTTGCAGTCGCTGTAGGCGATGCCCCTGTCCAGCAACTGGCGGCCGGCGGGCGAGAGGCGGGCGAAGGGGCCGAGCGATCCCGGCGCGGTTTCAGTCATGCGGGATATTTTATGTCGGCGCCGCGCACGGACGGCTGTCAGCTGGCGCTCGGCTTTTCGCGCGTCGTCTCCAGAGTCGCGAGCGCGTCGAGCGCCGCCGGATAGCCGGCGTAGATGCCGACTTGCAACAAGGCTTCGACGATTTCATCCTCCGTGACGCCATTGTTTCGCGCGATCTCGAAAACGATGCGCAAGGCGCCCTGGCGGCCCTGCGCCGCGAGGATGCCGATGCTCAGCAGGGCGCGCGTCCGGATGTCGATGCCGCCGCGCGACCAGGTGCGGCCGAAGACCACCGCGATCGCTTCCCGCTCGAACGTCGGGCTCAGCGCCGCGAAACGCTCGACGACGGCGCCGGCGCGTTGTTCGCCGAGCAGCCGGCGCAGCGTGTCCAGGCCCAGGTCGTGTGTCGTGTCCATGTCGTTCAGCTCAGCAAGGCTTGCAGCCGGCCGAAGAACTCCTTGTCGCGTTCGTACTGGCCTTCCGCCAGCTGGCCGCGCAGGCGCTCGATCATGTCGAGGTGGTTGGCGACGATCTGGCGGTAGCTGTCAATCGCTTCGGGCGGCAGCGTGCGCTTCAGCGGCTGATCGCCGATCGGGACGGTATGCATGGCGGAGAACATGACCAACCCGTAGGTGGCGATGTCCATCTCGCCCATGTCGCGGGTGGCGGCGAACCATGCGTCGAGGAATTCGGGCGGGGCGTCGCTTGGCGGAAACTGGATGGTGCGCGCCGCACCGACCTCGACGATGTCGTCCTGGTTGAAATCGGCGCGCCAGCCCTCGGGCAGCAGCAGGTTGTAGGCGCCCTCGCGGCTCAGGCCGGCGGGGTCGATCGGGTCGGCGAGGCAGTGGTTGCGCTGCACGACGGCCAGTTCGGCGGGCGTCAGCGACTTGAGGAAGCCGACCGGGTCGAGCATGCCGCCTTCCCCGTAGGCGCGATTCAGGATGTCGGCGTAGGCGGCCTGGTCTTCCTGGCCGACGCCGCGCCGCTGGCTGAGTTCGGTATGGACCGCTCCGAGCAGGTCGGCCAGCAGGCGCCCGGCGGCCGGCGCAGCGCCGGGGGCGGCATCCGCCGCGGCGGCATCGGCATATTCGGCGTAGGCCGCCGCGTAGGCCTCGAAAAAGCCGGCGTCCGGCGTCTGGCGGCAGGTCAGGCGCTGGCTCAAGGTCAGGCTGTCATGCACTGTCGCGATGCTCATGGCGTTCTCCTTGTCTTCGGGCGAAGGCGGGCGCGGCAACTATTGCCGGGCTGCGGATCGTCGCAACAGGGATGCAAAACGCATGCCGGAGGGGCCGCTCATTTCCCCGCGCGCGCCGCCAGCCGATCGCTGCTCAGCGCGCGCAGGAAGGCGACGATGTCCGCCACGTCGCGTTCCGTGAGCGTGCGCTGCTCGGTGCGGTGCAGTTCATGTTGCTCGGACAGCCAGTAGCTGCCGCGCGCCGGCGCCGTGTCGAGCGCCAGGTTGAGCTGCGCGGTGGCCATCACGCGCACCGCCTCCGCCAGGTCGTCGACCGCGCCGTTGTGGAAATACGGCCCGGTCAGCGCGACGTTGCGCAGCGAGGGCACGCGCCAGGCGCCGCGTTCGCCCGCCGTGCCTTCGGTCAGGAGGCGGTATTTCTTCTCGTAGGGCGTCGGGTTGGCGGGGAAGAAGCGCAGCGGCATGCCCTCCACCAGCAGGCTCGCGTCGCTGAAGGCCGGGCCGGCGTGGCAGGTCACGCAGCCGAGCGCTTCGAACAGCGCCATGCCGCGCAGCTGCGCCGGGCTCAGCGCGCTCGCGTCGCCGCGCACGAAGCGGTCGTAGGGCGCGTCGGGCGTGACCAGCGTGCGTTCGAAGGCGGCGATGGCCATGGCGATGCGTTCGAAGGTGATTGCTTCGTCGCCGAAGGCGGCGGCGAAGGCGGCGCGGTAGCCGGAGTCCGCTCCCAGCCGGCGCTCGGCCTCGGCGGGGGAGGGCAGGCCCATCTCGATCGGGTTGAGGATCGGCCCCGTCGCCTGTTCTTCCAGCGAGCGGGCGCGGCCGTCCCAGAACAGCACGGACTGGAAGGCCGCGTTCCACACCGTCGGCGTGTTGCGGGGGCCGACTTTCCCGGCGATGCCGCGCGCGGTGGCGCGGCCGTCGCCGCCGGCCTTGCCGTGGAGGTCGTGGCAGGAGGCGCACGACAGCGTGCCGTCGCCGGACAGCCGGGTTTCCTGGAACAGGCGTTCGCCGAGCGCGACCCTGGCCGGGGTGGTCGGGTTGTGCGGCGGCGCGGGCGCCACGTCCGGCAGCGCGGCCCAGGCGTGGCGCGCCGGCCGCACCGGGCCGGACGGCCCGGCAACGGCGCGCGGCGCCGCGAAGAGCGGCGCGGGACGCAGGGGCGTCGCCGCGAGGGGCGCGACGAGGCGCTCCGGCGCCGTCGCGATGAGCAGCGCCACCGTCATCTTGAAGCAGAAGGCCAGCACGCCCATGCCGAAGGCGCCGGTCAGCAGCCACTTGCCCGGCGCGGCGAGCCGCGCGAACGGTCCCAGTTCGAGCTGGACCATCGAGACCAGCGCCAGCAGCGCGACGGTCGCGAGCGGCAGGCCGACGCCCAGCACGTCGCCGATTTGGGTATTCATGATCGCTCCCGGCGCGGCGGACGTCAGGCGGGACGGCGGAAGAAGGTGTCGCCGGGCGTCGCCATGCTGACTTCGACGATCTCGTCGAAGGGCAGGCCGACGCGCGCATGGGCGCGCCGCACGGCGTCGGCGTCGGGCGCCATGTTGAGACAGAAGGCGCGTCCCTGTTCGTAGCCGACATGGGTGCGGACGGGGATCACGCCTTCGGCGAGGCAGGCCTGTTCGTACTTGGCGTAGAAACCTTCGAACTCCTCGGGCGCGAGGCGTTCGGGAAAGCTCTGGTTCTTGCGGTCGTGGGTGTCGAGAAAAAAGCGCAGCGGGTTCACGTCGATCTCCTTTCGTGGCGCCACGGGATGTGGCGGAACGAAAGCTACGCGGCGGCGCCGCCGCGATCTGTAGCAAAAGCTACATTCGCCCAAAGTCGGCGCTGATGAAGCAACTGCGCTACAAGGCGGTCAAGCAAACTGCGCTTTCCTCGCCGTAGCGGACGGCGGGACGGCGCGCGGGGCTTATTCGCCCACGCCCAGGTCGTCGCGGTAGGGCGCGCCGGGGTAGTGGAAGGCGACCGGGCCGTCGGGCTTGGCGTGGATGAACTGGTCGACGGAGCGGTTGGCGGAGTGGGCGAGCTCCTCCGGCGTGCCGGCCTGGACGACGACGCCGTCGTGGATGAAGTAGGCGTAGTCCACCATCTTCAGGGTTTCCGAGACGTCGTAGGTGACGACGATCGCGGTGGCGTCGAGCGCCGCGGTGAGGCGGCGGATGAGCTGGGCGATGACGTTGAGCGAGATCGGGTCGAGGCCGGCGAAGGGCTCGTCGTACATGGTCAGCGCCGGATCGAGGGCGATCGCGCGCGCCAGCGCGACGCGCCGCGCCATGCCGCCGGAAAGCTCGGCGGGCATCAGCCGGTGGGCGCCGCGCAGGCCGACGGCGTGCAGCTTCATGAGCACCAGGTCGTGGATGATGTCCTCGGGCAGATCGGTCAGCTCGCGCATCGGGAAGGCGACGTTCTCGTAGACCGAGAGGTCGCCGAACAGGCCGCCGGCCTGGAACATCATGCCGATGTCGCGGCGCAGGGCGTAGAGCCCGGTCTGGTCGAGCTCGTGCACGACGTCGCCGGCGAAGCGCACGCGGCCGCGTTGCGGGCGCAGCTGGCCGCCGATCAGCTTGAGGATGGTGCTCTTGCCCGCGCCGCTGACGCCGAGGATGCCGACCACCTTGCCCTTCGGGATGACGAGGTCGATGCCGCGCAGCACCCGGTTGGCGCCGTAGGCGAAGTGCAGGTCCTCGATCTCGACCAGGTTGGCGGGGCCGGACTTGCGTTTCATGGCGACTCCGGCGTCGGGTCGGGGGTCGCGCGGACGCGGTTGCGGCCGCTCTGCTTGGCCGCGTAGAGCGCCGCGTCGGCGCGCTGCAGGGCGGCATCGGCGCTGGCGTCGCCGGTGGCCAGCGTGGCGATGCCGATGCTCACCGTGACCGCGATGGACTGGCCGGCAAAATCGAGCGGGGTGTCGGCGATCCTGCGGCGCAGGCGCTCGGCGGAGAGCTCGGCCGCCGCCAGGTCGGCGCCGATCAGCAGGATGGCGAATTCCTCGCCGCCGAGGCGGCCGCCGGTGTCGATCTTGCGCAGCTCGGCGCGCAGCAGCGCGGCGAAGTGCTTGAGCACGGCGTCGCCGGCGGCGTGGCCGTGGCTGTCGTTGACGCGCTTGAAGTGGTCGAGGTCGAGCATCAGGATCGCGGCGCGCTCGATGTCGAAGCGCTTGAGGCGCGCCAGCTCGGTTTCCAGGCGCGCCATGAAGCTGCGCCGGTTGGCGAGGCCGGTGAGGAAGTCGGTGGTCGCCATTTCCAGCAGCTCGGTTTCCAGGCGCTTGCCTTCGGCGAAGTCCCAGGCCAGGTCGGCGAGCAGGGCGACGGTTTCGAGATCGTTGTCGGTGTAGGGCGTCGCCTTGTTGCCGACGCCGAGGATGGCGACGATGAGGTTCTTGCGGAACACCGGCACCACCATTTCGCGCACCAGTTCCGCGTGGCCGGGCGGCAGGCCGCGCTTGTGCGGCAGGGCGGCGTAATCGTTGTGGATCACCGCGCGGCGCTCGCGCACGGCGTCCACCCAGACGCCGGCCTCGTCGATGTCGTAGTGGCGGCCCTCGCCTGCGGCCTTGCAGTATTCGCGCGCGGTGCGGGTGGACCAGGCCTGCAGCGAGAGCGTCTTCTGGTCGGCGGCGAGGAAGTGGTAGAAGCCGATGCGGCTTTCGGTGAGCGCGCAGACCTCGTCGAGCGTGGCCACCAGCAGCTCGTGCATGTCGTGCTCGGCGGCGAACTCCATGAGGCGCAGGCGCGCGGCGCGGATGTCGCGCGCGCGCTTGCGCTCGGTGACGTCCTCGCCTTCCGACTGCAGGTGGGTGATGCGGCCGGCGGCGTCGAAGAAGGCGCGGTCGGTCCATTGCGTCCAGCGCGTCTGGCCGTCCCCGCCGATCACCCGATGCTGGTTGCTGAACGCGATGGGATGTTCCGGGCTCAGGCCGGCGATGCGGGTGCGCGCGACCTCCCGGTCCGCCGCGTCGGGGATGAAGTCCAGCCAGCATTGCCCGCGCAGCGCCTCGGGCGTGCCGCCGAAATAGCGGGCGTAGGCGGTGTTGGCGAAGGTGATCGTCGTGTCCGGCAGGTAGCGCACCACCATCATCGGGGTGTTTTCCACCAGCTCGTGGTACAGCGCCTCCTGGCGGACGATGGTGGCGCCCGCCTCCTGCTGGCGGCGCCAGGCGCGCCGGAGGGTGCGCGCGGCGAGCACCGAGGCGGCCAGAAACAGCAGGGCCAGCGCCGCCAGCGTGAGCGCGTCGGCGCGCCAGTCGGCGAGATAGTCGGCGCTGGCCAGCGAAACCGAGATGTAGAAGGGGTAAGCGCCGGTCTTGCGCATGCTGACGGTGTAGGCCTTGTCGCCCATGCCGTGGCGGGTGAAGACGGTGCCGTCCGTCCGGCCCGCGTCCAACAGCGCCTGCATTTCCGGGCTGGCGAACTTGTCGCCGGTTTTCAGGCCCACGACGCGCAGATCGGGATGGCGGGCGATCAGCCGGAATTCGCCGTCGCGCAAGGTCACGGCGCCGCTGGGACCGAGGTCGAGCGCGGCGAACTGGCGCGTCAGGGATTCGAGGGCGATGGCCGCGAAGATCATGCCGTCGAAGCCGCCATCCGGCCCCACGACGCGGCGCGCCAGCACGAAGACCAACTTGTTGTTGACGCGGCTGACCTGGGGCCGGGAGATCACCAGTTCGGCGGACGGATCGTCGCGCAGCGCGATGAAATGGGGGCGGTCGGCCAGGCTGACCTCCGCCCGCGGATCGACGTCGTTGCCGAAGACCAGCCTGCCCTGCGCGTCGGTGACGCGGATCGCGTCCACCTCGGGCAGGCGCGCGCGGATCTTCTCGATGTGCGCGGTCATCAGCGCGGGGTCGCGCCGATGGGCGTCGTGGTGGATCTCGTGGATGTCGAGCAGCGCCTGCAGGGAGACGTCGATGCGCGCGATGGCGTTGACCAGGTTGTTTTCGATCACGCGCGCGAGGTTGCGCGTGGTGACCTCGGCGCGCTCCTGGTACTGGCGGTGGCCGTCGCGGATCGACAGGGCGGCCAGCCCCGCCACGAACAGGTTGATCAGGACGACCGAGAGCAGCAGGTGGCGCGGATAGCCCATCGGCTCAGAGACGGGCGGCGAGGATGGCCGCGAGTTCGGCGTCGGTCAGCATGACGGGATTGGTCTTCATGCTGCTGCCGCGCGCGTTGGCGACGATGCGAGGAAAGTCGGCGCTGGCGACACGGTAATGGGCGAGGCGCGGCAGGGCGAGCTTGTCCTCCCATTGGCGCAGGGTGTCGACGAGGTAGGCGCGCGCGTCCGGACCGTTGAGGCCCTTCTGCATCGCGAAGCGGCGGCCGATCTCGGCGTATTTCGGCAGGGCGGGGCTTTTCGGCTCGCGCGCCTCCAGCGCGGCGATGTTCGCGGCCGTCGCCGTCGCCACCAGCGTGCCGCAGGCGACGCCGTGGGGGATCGGGAAGAAGGCGCCGAGCGGCGCGGCGAGGCCATGCACGCAGCCCAGCCCGGTCTGGGCGAGGCAGATGCCCGAGAGCAGCGCGGCGTAGGCCATCTTCTCGCGCGCGGCGGCGGATTGCTCGGCGTGCAGCGAAAGCAAACCGTCCTTGACGGCCATGATGCCGGAGCGCGCCAGGGCGTCGGTCATCGGGTTGGCGCGCGTCGAGGTGAAGCTTTCGAGCAGCTGGGTGAAGGCGTCCATGCCGTCGGCGGCGATCAGCTCGGGCGGGCAGGTGTCGAGCAGGTCGGGATCGACGATCGCCCATGCGGCGACGAGCTGGTCGTCGCGGAAGGATTTCTTGTACTCGCCCGGCACGGAGAGCACCGCGTTCTTGGTCGCCTCCGAGCCGGTGCCCGCCGTGGTCGGCACGGCGATGAAGGGCGTCGCCGGGCCGGCGTAGGGCAGCTCGGGGCCGACGCCTTCGAGGTGGTCGCGCACCGAGTTGCCGGGCCCCAGCAGCCCGGCGATGGCCTTGGCGGCGTCGAGCGCCGAGCCGCCGCCGATGCCGATCACAGCGTCGAAAGCGCCGCCGCCGCGCAGGGCGGCGACCGTGGCGTCGATGAAGTCGGGCGTCGGCTCGCCGACGACCTTGACCACCTCCCAGCCGATGTCGCGCTGCTTGAAGGAATCGAACAGCCAGGGCGCGTGGGCGGCGTCGAGGAAGCTTTTCGCGCCGGTGACGACCAGCACGCGGCGGCCATAGGACGCGGCGATGTCGGGCAGCTTCTTGAGGCAGCCGCCGCCGAATTCGATGCGCGGCAGGCGGGCGATGGAGAAGGGCGCGATCATCGTTCAGTCCGCCCGCACCGGCGCGATGCCCCATTCGGCCACGCCCTCGGGCAGGCGCAC